>NZ_MIFU01000055.1:0-132480 GCF_001855215.1 Pseudomonas sp. 06C 126
GGCCAGACCTTGAACCTGTAAATTGGTGGAGCTAAACGGGATCGAACCGTTGACCTCTTGCATGCCATGCAAGCGCTCTCCCAGCTGAGCTATAGCCCCTCATCGGTGAGGACGGGGCGAATCTTAATGGCGCTTTGAAAGGCTGTCAAATTTATTTTCAACAATTTCCAAAGTTTTTTGCCGGGATAACAATCACTTACCATCAAAACCCCGCAAAGCCGGGGTTTTGACCTCACCAACACCTGACTAGGCGATCGCGCCCAGCAGCTTTTCCCATTCCTTGTTTTCTTTCTTCGACACACCACCAAGCAAATCAAGGGCTTGGCGCAGACGGAAACGGGTCAGGTCCGGACCAAGGATTTCCATCGCATCAAGCACCGACACCGAACTGGCTTGCCCGGTAATCGCGGCAAACATCAGGGGCATCGCGTCGCGCAGCTTCAATTCCAGGGATTCGACCACGGCCTGGATAGTCGCGGTGATCGCATCCTTCTCCCACTGGCGCAGGCTTTCGAGCTTCCACAGGATCAACTGCATCAACTGGCGGACCTGGTCCCCCGAGAGCTTCTTGGACTCGAACAGCTTGGCATCCGGGTTCACGCCACCGGCAAAGAAGAAGCTGGCCAGAGGGGCGACCTGGCTGAACGTCTCCACCCTGCCCTGCACCAGCGGCGCGATCTTCATCATGTACTCGGGGTTCAACGCCCACTGCTGCACACGGCTGGCGAACTCTTGTACCGGCAGGTCACGCAACCATTGGCCGTTGAGCCACGACAGCTTCTCGATATCGAAGATCGGCCCGCCCAGCGACACGCGGGACAGGTCGAAGTTATCGACCATTTCCTGCAACGAGAACTTCTCGCGCTCGTCCGGCATCGACCAGCCCATGCGGCCCAAGTAGTTGAGCATCGCTTCAGGCATAAAGCCCATGCGCTCGTAGAACGTCACCGAAGTCGGGTTCTTGCGCTTGGACAGCTTGCTCTTGTCCGGGTTACGCAGCAGCGGCATGTAGCACAACTGCGGTTGTTCCCAGCCGAAGTATTCGTAGAGCAGGATCAGTTTCGGTGCCGACGGCAGCCACTCTTCGCCACGCAGCACGTGGGTGATGCCCATCAGGTGGTCATCGACCACATTGGCCAGGAAGTACGTCGGCAGGCCGTCGGTCTTCATCAGCACTTGCATGTCCATGCGATCCCACGGGATCTCCACGTCGCCACGCAGCATGTCCGGTACCACGCAAACGCCTTCGCTCGGCACCTTCATGCGGATCACATGAGGCTCGCCAGCGGCCAGGCGCGCGGCCACTTCTTCCTTGGACAGCAGCAGCGCGCGGCCGTCGTAGCGCGGGGTTTCGCCACGGGCCTGTTGCTCGGCGCGCATCTGGTCCAGCTCTTCAGCGGTGCAGAAGCACGGGAAGGCGTGGCCCATGTCGACCAGTTGCTGGGTGTACTTCTTGTAGATGTCGCTGCGTTCGCTCTGGCGATAAGGGCCGTGTGGGCCGCCCACATCCGGGCCTTCTGCCCAGGTAATGCCCAACCAGCGCAGGGCATCGAAAATCTGCTGTTCCGACTCACGGGTCGAACGCACTTGGTCCGTGTCTTCGATCCGCAGGATGAATTCACCGCCATGCTGCTTGGCAAAGCAGTAGTTGAACAAGGCGATGTAGGCAGTGCCGACGTGGGGATCCCCAGTAGGCGATGGCGCGATGCGCGTGCGGACGGTGGTCATGGCGGGTCTCGAATGGGCAATAAAGCTGAAAATAAAACAAGGGGCGAATGGTAACAGCCCCAAGCCCCCCGGCTCCAGCGTGGGCCGATCAACAAAGGGCATATAAGCCAAGGTTGGGGCTGGAACCTCGACATAGCTATTTGCCAGATCGTTAGCTGGCTATATTCCATTACCTTTTGTAACTGACACTGCGCCGCCATGCCTGCCCAACTCAAACGCCGCCTGTTTATCTTCCTGTTTATCGTCGCCTTGATCGCCGCGGGCTTCTTTGCCCATTGGTTCTTCAAGGGGCGCTTTTATGAAAGCACCGACAACGCCTACGTGCAGGGCGAAATCACCCGGATCTCCAGCCAGCTCGGCGCGCGCATCGCCGAGGTCAAGGTGGGCGATAACGAGCACGTGGAAAAAGGCCAGTTGCTGGTCATTCTGGAACAGGACGACTTCCTGCTGGCCATCGACCGCGCCAACGCGACCCTCGCCACCCGCGAGGCCGAACGCCTGCAGGCCACGAGCAAACTGACCCAGCAGGCCAGCCTGATCGCCGCCGCCGATGCCCAGGTGTCGTCCAGCCAGGCGACCCTGGGCCGCGCGCAGATCGACTTGTCCCGCGCGCAAACCCTGCGCAAACCCGGTTATGTATCGGAAGAACGCGTCACTACCCTGTCTGCCGACAACCACATCGCCCGCTCCCAGGTCGCCAAGGCCCAGGCCGACCTGCAAGGCCAGCGCCAACAGGTCAGCGCCCTGAACGCCGAGATCAAGCGCCTCGACGCGCAGATCGCCAATGCCCGCGCCGACCTGGCCCAAGCCGAGTTGAACCTGACCCGCAGCGAAATCCACGCCCCCATCAGTGGCCTGGTCGGTCAGCGCGCCGCGCGCAACGGCCAATATGTGCAGACCGGCGCGTATCTGCTGTCCATCGTTCCAGACCAAGACATCTGGATCCAGGCCAACTTCAAGGAAACCCAGATCGGCCATATGGCCCCAGGGCAAAAAGCCGAACTGATCTTCGATGCCTATGGCGACACCCCTATCGAAGCCCGCGTCGACAGTTTGTTCGCGGCTTCCGGCGCGCAGTTCAGCCTATTGCCGCCAGACAATGCCACCGGCAACTTCACCAAAGTCGTACAACGGATCCCGGTAAAACTTACGTTTGCCGCCGACAACCCGTTGCAGGGCAAGATCCGCCCCGGCATGTCGGTAACCGTCAAAGTGCAGATCCAAGACCCTGACCATGGCCGGTGATCAACTGCTGCGCCCGGTCGGCGAACCGACCCGGCGCGACTGGATCGCGGTGATGAGCGTGATGCTCGGCGCCTTTATGGCGGTGCTCGACATCCAGATCACCAACTCCTCGCTCAAGGATATCCAGGGCGCGCTGTCGGCCACCCTGGAAGAAGGCTCGTGGATTTCCACCTCCTACCTTGTCGCCGAAATCATCATGATCCCCCTCACCGCCTGGCTGGTGCAGTTGCTGTCGGCACGGCGCCTGGCGGTGTGGGTCTCGGTGGGTTTCCTGATCGCCTCGCTGATGTGCTCCATGGCCTGGAGCCTGGAAAGCATGATTGTATTCCGTGCCCTGCAAGGCTTTACCGGCGGCGCGCTGATCCCGCTGGCCTTCACCCTGACCCTGATCAAACTGCCCGAACACCATCGCGCCAAGGGCATGGCGATGTTCGCCATGACCGCCACCTTTGCGCCATCCATCGGCCCGACCATCGGCGGCTGGCTCACGGAAAACTGGGGCTGGGAATACATCTTCTATATCAACGTACCGCCAGGGCTGTTGATGATCGCCGGCCTGCTCTACGGCCTGGAGAAAAAGGCCGCGCACTGGGAGCTACTCAAAAGCACCGACTACATGGGCATCCTGACCCTGGCCGTGGGCCTCGGTTGTTTGCAGGTGTTTCTTGAAGAGGGGCATCGCAAGGACTGGCTGGAGTCGAGCCTGATCGTCAGCCTGGGCAGCATCGCGCTGTTGAGCCTGATCACTTTCGTCATCGTGCAACTGTCCAAGCCCAACCCGCTGATCAACCTGGGTATCCTGGCCAACCGCAACTTCGGCCTGTCGAGTATTTCCAGCCTGGGCATGGGCGTGGGGCTGTATGGCTCGATCTACCTGCTGCCGTTGTACCTGGCGCAGATCCAGAACTACAACGCCCTGCAAATCGGCGAAGTGATCATGTGGATGGGCGTGCCGCAGCTGTTCCTGATCCCGCTGGTGCCGAAATTGATGAAATACGTGTCACCGAAATGGCTTTGCGCGGTGGGATTCGGCCTGTTTGGTTTCGCGAGTTTTTCCTCGGGCGTGCTCAATCCAGACTTTGCCGGCAGCCAGTTCAACCAGATCCAGATCATCCGTGCCCTTGGCCAGCCGCTGATCATGGTCACCATTTCGTTGATCGCCACGGCGTACATCCTGCCTCAGGACGCGGGCTCGGCGTCGAGCCTGTTCAACATCCTGCGCAACCTGGGCGGGGCCATCGGCATTGCGCTGCTGGCAACCCTGCTGGATGCACGGACCAAGACCTACTTTGATTACTTGCGCGAGGCGATTGTCCCGACCAACCCGCAAGTGGCCGAGCGCATGGCGACACTGACGCAGACGTTTGGCAATGAAACGGCGGCGCTGGCCAAGCTCAGTGAAATCGCCCACCAACAGGCACAGATCATGGCCTATAACGATGCGTTTCACTTTGTCGGGTTGGCGTTGGCGGTGAGTATGCTGGCGATCTTTTTGACCAAGGCGTTGCCGGCTGGGCTCAAGGCGGGGGAAGCCCATTAGACCGAGGCGCCGCCATCGCAGGCAAGCCAGCCCCCACATTTGAATGTATTCACACATCCCAATGTGAGAGCTGGCTTGCCTGCGATGAGGCCCCAACAGTCAGCGCAAATCAGACCGCCAGCAACCGCTCACGCAACTTGCCAATCTCGTCACGCATCTGCGCCGCCGCTTCAAACTCCAGGTCCCGCGCCAACTGGTACATTTTCTCTTCCAACTGGCGGATCCGCTTGGTGATTTCACTCGGCGAACGCAGTTCGTTTTCGTACTTGGCGCTTTCTTCGGCGGCCTTGGCCATGCCTTTGCGCTTCTTGCTGCGCGAACCGGGCACGGTGGCGCCTTCCATGATGTCGGCCACGTCCTTGAACACACCTTTAGGGGTGATGCCATTGGCCAGGTTGAAGGCAATCTGCTTTTCGCGACGACGCTCGGTCTCACCAATGGCGCGCTCCATGGAGCCGGTGATGCGGTCGGCATACAGGATGGCGCGGCCATTGAGGTTACGCGCGGCACGGCCGATGGTCTGGATCAGCGAGCGCTCGGAGCGCAGGAAACCTTCCTTGTCGGCATCGAGAATCGCCACCAGCGACACCTCGGGCATGTCCAGGCCTTCACGCAGCAGGTTGATCCCCACCAGCACATCGAAGGTACCCAGACGCAGGTCGCGGATGATCTCTACACGTTCCACGGTATCGATGTCCGAGTGCAGGTAACGCACACGCACACCGTGGTCGGCCAGGTAATCGGTAAGGTCTTCGGACATGCGCTTGGTCAGCGTGGTGACCAGCACCCGCTCTTCCAGGGCCACGCGCTTGGTGATTTCCGACAGCAGGTCATCGACCTGGGTCAGGGCCGGGCGGATTTCGATTTGCGGGTCGACCAGGCCGGTGGGGCGCACCAGTTGCTCGATCACCCGCCCAGCATGCTCGGCCTCGTAGTTGCCCGGCGTGGCAGAAACAAAGATGGTCTGCGGGCTGATGCTTTCCCATTCGTCAAAGCGCATCGGCCGGTTATCCAGTGCCGAAGGCAGGCGGAAGCCGTACTCCACCAGGGTTTCCTTGCGCGAGCGGTCGCCTTTATACATGGCGCCGACTTGCGGCACGCTGACGTGGGATTCGTCGATCACCAGCAACGCATCTGCCGGCAGGTAGTCGTAGAGGGTCGGCGGCGGCGCGCCGGACTCACGACCCGACAGGTAGCGCGAGTAGTTTTCGATGCCGTTGCAGTAACCCAGCTCCAGGATCATCTCCAGGTCAAAACGCGTGCGCTGCTCCAACCGCTGGGCTTCCACCAGTTTATTGTTGGCGCGCAGGTATTCGAGGCGCTCGGCAAGCTCGGCCTTGATCCCTTCCATGGCATCCAAAAGGGTTTCACGCGGGGTCACGTAGTGGCTTTTTGGATAGAAGGTGAAGCGCGGCAGTTTGCGGATCACTTCGCCGGTCAACGGGTCGAAGGCCGACAGGCTCTCGACTTCATCATCGAACAGCTCGATACGGATCGCTTCGAGGTCCGATTCGGCCGGGTAAATATCGATCACATCACCCCGCACCCGGAAGGTCGCGCGGGCGAAGTCCATGTCGTTGCGGGTGTACTGCAAATCCGCCAGGCGCCGCAGCAAGGCGCGCTGGTCGAGTTTGTCGCCGCGATCGACGTGCAGCACCATCTTCAGATAGGTTTCCGGGCTGCCCAGGCCGTAGATGCACGACACCGTGGTGACGATGATCGCATCCTTGCGCTCCAGCAGGGCCTTGGTCGCCGACAGTCGCATCTGCTCGATATGGTCGTTGATCGAGGCATCCTTCTCGATAAAGGTATCGGAAGACGGCACATAGGCTTCGGGCTGGTAGTAGTCGTAATAGGAAACGAAGTACTCCACCGCGTTGTTTGGGAAGAACGCCTTGAACTCACCGTACAGCTGCGCGGCCAGGGTCTTGTTCGGCGCCAGCACCAGGGTCGGGCGGTTGATCTGTGCAATCACGTTGGCGATGCTGAAGGTCTTGCCCGAACCGGTCACCCCGAGCAGCGTCTGGTGCGCCAGGCCGGCCTCGATGCCTTCGACCATCAGGCGAATAGCTTCGGGCTGGTCGCCAGCAGGTTCAAAGCGGGTGACTAGTTGGAAATCCGACATAACGTACCTCTTGAAGTCACCCCAGACTGTAAACCCGTCGGGGACGAAAAAGACCACAGCCCGCAAAACTTCAGAGCAGGCAGTAGGAAAAAACCATGATAGCTGTAGAAGTGGAGGCGAATGTGACGGGTTTCAAGGCAAGCGCCCTACATGCCTGAGGCCATCAATGTTGCAATAAGACTAACGGTCGATAAATAAACCGAAAAACTTGGCTGAAAAGCCGTTTCGGCTGTCGCCGCGAGCGGTGTTGGCCTCTATACTAGCTCCCCGTTTGTGCACCGCTCTAGTGCATTCGGCTGGAGCGCGACACGTCCCTCCATTCCCCCATAGAGCTGCCGCAAAAATGAGCCTGTTCTCCGCTGTCGAAATGGCACCACGCGATCCTATCCTGGGCCTCAACGAAGCATTCAACGCCGATACCCGTACTACCAAGGTCAACCTTGGCGTAGGCGTTTACTGCAACGAGGAGGGGAAGATTCCACTCCTGCGTGCCGTTGCCGAAGCGGAAGCCATTCGCGTGGCGCAACACGCCGCCCGTGGCTACTTGCCGATCGATGGCATTGCCGCCTACGACCTGGCCGTGCAAAAGCTGCTGTTCGGCGAGCAATCACCGTTGTTGAGCGCTGGCCGTGTGATCACCGCCCAAGCCGTTGGTGGCACCGGCGCACTGAAAATCGGCGCCGACTTCCTCAAGCAACTGCTGCCCAACGCCGTCGTCGCCATCAGCGACCCAAGCTGGGAAAACCACCAGGCGCTGTTTGAAAAAGCCGGCTTCCCGGTGCAGACCTACCGCTACTACGACGCTGCCACCCACGACGTAAACCGTGCCGGCCTGCTGGAAGACCTCAACGCCCTGCCCGCCCAGTCCATCGTCGTGCTGCACGCCTGCTGCCACAACCCGACCGGCGTCGACCTGAGCCCGGCCGACTGGAAAGACGTACTGGAAGTGGTCAAGGCCAAGAACCTGGTGCCGTTCCTCGACATGGCCTACCAGGGCTTTGGCGACGGTATCGACGAAGACGCCGCGGCGGTGCGCTTGTTCGCCGAGTCCGGCCTGACCTTCTTTGTGTCCAGCTCGTTCTCCAAATCGTTCTCGCTGTACGGCGAGCGCGTGGGTGCACTGTCCATCGTCAGCGAATCAAAAGAAGAAAGCGCGCGCATCCTGTCCCAGGTCAAGCGCGTGATCCGCACCAACTACTCCAACCCGCCGACCCACGGCGCGGCGATCGTGGCGGCGGTGCTCAACAACCCGCAACTGCGCGCCCAGTGGGAAGCCGAACTGGCCGAAATGCGCCTGCGCATTCGTGGCATGCGCGAGCAGATGGTCAGCGAACTGGCCAAGGCTGCTCCGGGCCACGACTTCAGCTTCGTCGGTCGCCAGCGCGGGATGTTCTCCTACTCGGGCCTGACCGTAGAGCAAGTCACCCGCCTGCGCAGCGAATTCGGCATCTACGCCCTCGACACCGGCCGCATCTGCGTGGCCGCGTTGAACCAGGCGAACATCGATGCCGTGACCAAGGCGATTGTGCAGGTGCTGTAAGCCTGATCGCGAGGTACAAAGGGGAAGCCAGCGGCTTCCCCTTTTTTGTGCCTTGCCCCTGTAGGAGCGAGCTCGCTCCTACAAAAAGCTCAGCGCTGGCAAGGCAAGCCCCTTAGACTGAAGCACGACTGCCCTTTGCGATGAGACTTTCTATGAGAAACGACGACCTGGACCTGCGTGCCGACCGCGACGAACTGGACCACTTCACCCCGCGCACGCCTCAAGCCAAGCGGCAAAAAAGCCTGGTCCTGCAAGTCGCCCTGGGCGTCTTCCTCGGCGGTCTGGCCTTGTGGCTCGTGCAATTGGGCGCCACAGCGCTGATGGCCAAATTGGCGATGGGCACCCTGCAGTTCGGTGGCTGCCCCCCCACCCTGTGGCGAGCGGGCTTGCCCCGCGTTGGGCTGCGCAGCAGCCCCACTACTTAATTCAGGCAAAAACACCGCGCTAGGGGTTTAGGGCCGCTTCGCAGCCCAACGCGGGGCTAGCCCGCTCGCCACAATGGGTCCGCTCTTGGAGCAGTTGTACAAAACTGTCCAGGCTCTGTGACACCGTGCCCCGACGCCAGATCAACCAAGTGTTCAGCAGGCGGAACTCGTCCGCCAACGGCCACACGCTCACCGTGGTAAACCCCGGCATGCTCTCGAGCATGCTGCGTGGCATCAGCGCCAAACCCGCGCCGGCGCTGACGCAGGCGAGCATGCCGTGGTACGACTCCATCTCGAAAATCTTCCCCGGCACCGCGCCATCCTGGGAAAACCAGCGCTCAAAGTGGTGCCGGTACGAACAGTTGGAACGGAAGGTGTAGATGCTCTCCCCGGTCACATCCTGCCCACGGGTGATCGGCCCATGATGCAACGGCGCAATCACCACCATCTCTTCTTCAAACACCGCCACCCCCTCCAGGGTCGGATGCAGCACCGGGCCATCGACAAACGCGGCCGCCAGTCGGCCCGATAGCACGCCTTCGATCATCGTCCCCGAGGGCCCGGTGCTCAGGTCCAGTTCGACCTTGGCGTGTTTCTGGTTATAGGCGGCGAGCAACGCCGGGATACGCACGGCAGCGGTGCTCTCCAGCGAACCCAGGGCAAATGGCCCCTGGGGTTCCTCCCCCGCCACAGTGGCGCGGGCCTCTTGCACCAGATCGAGAATGCGCCGCGCGTAGCCCAAAAAATTCCAGCCGGCAGGCGACAGGCGCAGTCGACTTTTCTCACGGATAAACAGCTCGACTCCCAGGTCCTGCTCCAGTTGCTTGATGCGCGTGGTCAGGTTCGACGGCACACGGTGAATCAACTGCGCGGCGGCACTGATGCTGCCTTGCTCGGCTACGGCCTTGAAAATCTCCAGTTGCACCAGATCCAATTCATTCTCCAATCGTGAACGTATTGCTTAATATTATTCAGTTCACGGAAAAGATACAGCCCCGTACGCTGGGCACCTTCCCCAATGCTGCGCAGGACGGTGCCATGAACGCTATTTCTCACCAGACCCATGCCTTGTCGATCAACCCCGCCAATGGCCAAACCGTGGGCAGCTACCCCTACGAGTCCGCCGCGCAACTGGACGCCGCCCTCACCCGCGCCAGCACCGCCTTTGCCAATGGTCGCAACACGCCCGTGGCGCAACGCGCCCAATTGCTGCTGGCCCTGGCCGGCGCCCTGCGCGAGCAAGCCGAGCAGATGGCGCAAATGATCACCCTGGAAATGGGCAAGCCCATCGCCCAGGCCCGTGGCGAAATCGAGAAATGCGCCTTGCTGGCCGAGTGGTACGCCGCCCATGGCCCCGCCATGCTTGCACCGGAGCCGACGCTGGTGGACAACGGCAGCGCCCAGATTGAGTACCGCCCACTGGGCCCGATCCTCGCCGTGATGCCGTGGAACTTCCCGGTCTGGCAGGTACTGCGCGGCGCGGTGCCGACCATGCTCAGCGGCAATACCTACGTGCTCAAGCATGCGCCCAACGTGATGGGCAGCGCCTACCTGATGAAACAAGCCTTCCATAAAGCCGGTTTTGCCGAGGGGTTGTTCGAAGTGATCAACGTCACCCCGGACGGCGTATCCAAGGCCATCGCCGACCCACGCATCGCCGCCGTAACCCTTACCGGCAGCGTGCGCGCAGGTATCGCCATTGGCTCCCAGGCCGGCGCCGCGTTGAAAAAGTGCGTGTTGGAACTGGGCGGCTCCGACCCGTTCATCGTGCTCGACGACGCCGACCTCGACGCCGCCGTGCAAGCCGCGGTGATCGGCCGCTTCCAGAACTCCGGACAGGTCTGCGCCGCCGCCAAGCGCCTGATTATCGAGCAAGGCGTGGTCGAAGCCTTCACCGCCAAGTTCCTCGAAGCCAGCCGCCAACTGGTGATGGGCGACCCGACAGCGAGCGACACCTACATCGGCCCCATGGCCCGTTTCGACCTGCGTGACGAACTGCACGGCCAGGTCCAGGCCACCCTGGAAGAAGGCGCCACCCTGTTGCTCGGCGGCCATCCCGTCGAAGGAACGGGTAACTACTACGCCCCCACCGTACTGGCCAATGTCACCGACCAAATGACCTCGTTCAAACAGGAACTGTTTGGCCCCGTCGCCTCGATCATCACCGCCCGCGACGCCGACCACGCGGTCGCCCTGGCCAACGACAGCGAGTTCGGCCTGACCGCGAGCATCTTCAGCAGGGATCCGGCCAAAGCGCAGAAAATCGCCAACCAGTTGGAAACCGGCGGCATCTTTATCAACGCGTACAGCGTGTCCGATCCTCGAGTGGCGTTTGGCGGGGTGAAAAAGAGTGGGTTTGGCCGCGAACTGTCACATTTTGGCGTGCGGGAATTCTGCAATGCGCAGACGGTATGGGTAGATCGGCGGTAGGCCGATCGTCAAGATTCCTCATTGTCAGCTGGCGGGTTCAGGATATGATCAGGCCGGTATTTGAACCGGATTGCACTGACCTATGCCCGTGGACCTGCAAGCGCTCTATCCCAAACTGATCCATCTGATGCTGGATACGGTTTTCGTGGTCGACAGGGACAGCCAGATTGCATTTGTCAGTGACGCCTGCGAGGCGCTGCTCGGCTACCGTGCCGACGAGCTGACAGGGACTGTGATCACCGACTATATGCACCCTGAGGACCTGGCGGCCACCCGAGCCTCGATTATCCGGGTGATGAACGGCCAGCCCCATGTCGACTTCCGCAACCGCTATATCCGCAAGGATGGCGGCATCGTCCATATTCTGTGGGCAGCATTCTGGTCCGAGGACGTCGGCGCGCGGATCGGCGTGGCACGGGATATAACGGCCCTCACCCAGGCCGAGGAGGAACTGCGCTTCCTCGCCCATCACGACCCGCTGACCGCCCTGACCAACCGCTCGCTGTTCAATGATCGGCTGGACTCGGCCTTGCGCAATGCACGCCGACAGAACAGCACCCTGGCCTTGCTGTTCCTGGATATCAATGACTTCAAGGGCATCAACGATGTACACGGGCACGCCGCGGGCGACCGCGTGCTGTGCACCATTGCGCGGCGCCTGGAAAGCTGCGTGCGTGAGACCGACACGGTGGCGCGAATGGGTGGCGATGAGTTCACCGTGTTGTTGACCGACCTTCATTCAGAAGACGCCGTGGCCGAGAAGGTGCAGCAGATTCTCGCCATCATGGCCGCCCCCCTTGGCCCTGAATTTGGCCCGGTGAAGATGCCATCATGCAGTATCGGCGTGGCGCGCTACCCGGCTGAAGGGGAAGATGCCGACACCCTGCTCAGCTATGCCGATGGCGATATGTACCGGGTGAAAAAGCTCCACCGCGCAGCAGGCTGAAGCCAAGCCGCCCCGCCCTGCCAGGTCTCAGGACCGGCGTACACGCTTAACGATCCGACGCCTGGATCCTGGCGGTTATCCACGCGCGACCATGCGCAAGCACGCGCTCGGCCAACGCCACCGGAAAATGAATAAAGCCATGTGCCGACTCCGGCAAGAGATACGCCTGCACCTGCGCGGCCGCCCCCCAGCGCTCGGCGATGTCCAGGGTGTCATCCTTGAGCGGGTCCAACTCGCCGACAAACATCAACGCAGCCGGCAAGCCGGTAAAATCGCCATACAGCGGCGACAACGGCGGCTGCCGACGCGCCTCATCGCTCAAGCCCGGGGTCAGCAGGCGCAGTGCGTCGACCATCCCCGGACCATCGAGTAACAGCGTCTGCGGCCCGGCTGCGTGTACGCTCGGCGTGCCGGCCAAATCGTAGACGCCGTAATACAACAGCGTCCCGCTGACCCGCGCGAGCAGTTGCGGCCACTGCTTCAACGCCAGCAACGTCGCCGCGGCCAGATGGGCACCGGCCGATTCGCCCACAACAATCACCGGCAGGCCGGCAAACTCGTGCTCAGTGAGCAACCAGCGCGCGGCGCTCAGGCAGTCGTCCATCAGCCCTTCAATCGGTGTGTCCACGGCGAGCCGATAATCCACCGAAACCACCGCCACCTCGCACGCCCGCACCATGCCCAGGTTCAACTCATCATCCATCTGCGCATTGCCAATCACCCAGCCGCCACCGTGGATATCCAGGACCACGCCTTTGATTCTGCCGCTGGGCCGCAGAATGCGCACGGGCACTTGAACGCCATCTACACCCACCAACCGAGCCTCAGCCGCGGGCCCCTTCTTGATGTGTTGACTGACGCGCAATAACGCCTGGATTAATCGAGGGGTGACCCGATTGCGGATTTTAAAGCGCGGCAGCCAGGCAAGCTTTTTATTGAAGCGGCGCATTTGTGCCAGTTCAGGCGCACTGGCGGGCCAAGGCTCGTAGGCCATCAACGGTTACTGCGCAGGATCGAGAAATTCAACGCCGCGGCCACACACAGCCACGCCAGGTACGGGAACAGGATCAATCCAGTGATCAGGTCCAGGCGCACCGCCAACACCACCATGGTTGCCACGGTGAGCCAAAGCAGGGTGATAACCACCATCGCGGCGAAGATCCGATGCGCGCCGAAAAACACCGGGGTCCACAGCGTGTTCAATGCAATCTGCGCCGCCCACAAGGCCAGTACCGTTTGACTGCCAGGGATCAGGCTCAAGCGATAACCGGCCCAGGCCAGCAGCAGGTAGATCAGTGTCCAGGCCACCGGGAACAACCAGTTGGGCGGGGTAAAACGCGGCTTGACCAGGGATTCATACCAGGCACCAGGCTTGAACATGATGCCGGTGCTGGCGGCGGTGGCGCAGGCGAGCAGGAAGATAAAGAAGGTCATTGGCGGTCCCTATGTAGATGGCGCTCGCAAGTGGTGCCGAGCCTTTACCAATGACTCAAACCCGCCACCAAAAATTCAATGAACTGTAGAAACTCGTCCACCGTGCGCTCCCGGTTCCCGCTCGTAGGAGCTGACTTGCCAGCGATAACGCAGGACATCAGGTGTTCTGCGTCGCTCTCCGGTTTTTCGCTGGCAAGCCAGCTCCTACAAAAAGCGTCTGCCCACACAGGCGAGTGCGGGGGCTACGCATGCCCTGTATTGGCTAGCCCTTCAGTTCGCTGGCCCGATGACTCGCGGCGTCGTCATATGCCACATACAACGACTCGGCGATCTGGCTCTTGATGGCTTTGCTGGCCTCCAGCCCCAACACAAAGCCTTCGGCCTTGCCGCCAGCGCGGTTAAGGTCGTCGAGGGTGCTGGCGCCGGTAATCGCGTCCAACAACTTGCTAGCGTGCGGGCCTACGCCCTTGGGCAGGCTGATCTGGTCGATGCTCATTGCGCCGCCTTCGATGAGGTTGAGGATGGGCTGTTACGGGTAAACGAGGTCATTGGCGATACCTTGAGGGCTTGGGGCCGATAGCGCGTTTGGCCACTGTCGGGGTGGCATGGTAGACCGGTATGGGGATGAGGGGGCAGCTTTTGGCCGTTTTCAGTCGGTTGTCACCGGCAGAAATCGGCCAGAAGCGGACGCTCGCGACGGAACAAGCAGCATGCATCGGAGCCAGTATCACGCGTGAGGTTACTTGCGATCCCCCATGCGCCTTTTCACGCTGTAACAGTCATTAATATCGAGAGCCTTTTGATAGTATTTCGAGCGTTGTGCGCGGTTACTGTCCCCCTGTAACCGGTAAATCTCCGCTTGGTAGTCACGACTGCTGCCCCACTGCATAGCAAGGCCCACAGGTTGTTCCCGCTTGCACTCAAGCCTCACAACAGGCTGTGGAAAGTATTTTTCATAGATTGGCATGCTGGTCTCTGTGGCCTGCAATGCTGTTTGGTACAGGGTCGTGTCGGTGTACGCCAAACACCAGGATGAAATCTCAAGTGCCGGTGGAGCAAAGCCGTGAGCAAGGCTTTTTTCAAACAAGGGGCAAGCTTTCTCTTTTATGACTTCGCTCGGATACAGCATCACATAGATCAGTCCGAGACGATATTGGGCCACGGGATGATCAAGGGCGGCTGCCTGCTCAAGAAGAGTGATCGCTGGCTTTAACAGTGCGCCACCTTCATCGATCAGGGCCCAGGAGCGCGTCTTCTCTTCTGCGCTTGCTGTAGGAGTGTTAGCCGGTACTGCTTCGAGCTTGCTATTCGCCTGTTGTAGATACGGGACGGCCTGCTGATATAGGCTCTCACTGCGAGGATCGATATGAAACGTGCCGGCCATGCACAACTGTGATAGTAGGCACCCTGCTAGGGTGTAGCTCCAGCGATTAAGAAACATAGTTTTCTTCCTTGCGGCACACTATTTGAGAGCCGCGTAGCGTACTGATGATTTTCGCTAAAGACTACTTCCCGGCTTTTGATTCCCTTGTCTGATGGTGAAGAGCAATAGCGCGGTCTGGTCGTTTTACGCCGCCACGAGCGACTGCTCTTGGCCGATTTCTGCCGGTGACAACCGACTGAAAACGGCCAGAAGCGGACAGTGGACAGACTGATGGCTAAATAGTAGCGTCAGGTTTTTATCCAGGAAGTTAGACCCATGTCATTGCCGCTGCACCTCTACAAATACGAGCGTTTTACCGCACAGTCGCTTCAGAACCTGAAGGACCAAATAATCTATTTCGGTTCCCCGCTCGCTTTCAATGACCCTTACGACTGCGCGCTTTCACCGCTCATCAAGGAGCCAACTGACGCCGATGTTGAGAAATTGCGAAGCCATTACTTAGCGAAGCCCGAAATCGAAAATGGGATTCGGCGAGAGTTCGAGAAGGCATCTCCTGCTGAGCTTCGGAATATGCTCCTTCGCACAGGTCAAAAAACCTTAGATGACATGATCAAAAGGTTTCTGTCACAACGTGGGGTCAGTTGCTTTTCAGAGAAGAAGGACAACTTGTTGATGTGGTCCCACTACGGGGATCATTGCAAAGGGTTCTGCCTGCAGTTTTCAACCTTGGCCGATCCATTTCACAAGATTAAGAAGGTCCGCTACACACAAGACATGCCTATTCTCGACATCGTTCCAATCCTGTGCGGTGAAGACTCCGATCCTGTGTCCGATCTATATTGTACCAAAGCGATTGATTGGGCTTACGAGCACGAGTGGCGTGCTATTCATAGCCAAGCCGGCACGGCCTATCGGTATCCTTCCGAAGCACTTACCGGCATCTATTTCGGCCCAGACATGCCCCTCACTGCGATTGAGATCATCGCGTTAGTTCTCGCAGGACAAAATGAACACGTCCAGCTCTGGCAAGGTTCTCGTAGCAAGTCTAACTTCTCGGTTGAATTTCAGCCCATGAAATACATGTCACATCTGGAAGCAAAGCGGCTAGGACTGTTGGGGACAGCAGGTACTTAATCAGCCACTCAAATTGCACCTTCGAACCACGATATCTCCTACCCGCCCAACACATCAGTCTTCTTTCGCCAGAAGCAGTCCTTAAATCTCGGGGTGCCAGCGGCTTGACAGCGAAATTTCGTGGTGGACGAGTACATACCTGACCCCATTTTCCCTCACACCACTATAGTCCTTTTAACTAATATGACTTTCCGTGAACATCAGGTGGGCCTGCCGATACCCATGTCAGGAGGCCTTGGTCTGGTTGTCTCAGACCGTGCACAATTTCACATGGACTCATAGGTATCACCGACGACATGATGGCCTCCGCATTGACCGGGCCAGAGGTGGCTGAGCAATATGCGGCTATCGCCGCGGGGTGAATGGTCGTGGCTTACAGCGTCTCCTTAGATCGGCGCCTATTGTCGCTGACCCGCCGGCGCCACGGACTAACCACCCCCCCCAGCTGACTACCGCCTGCGCAATGCCGCTGTATGCCTCATGGAATGGTGAATGGGTAGAAGGGCGCCAGGGCTTCCAATGGCGCTGGATCATGCTGATCAAGGCCACCAGCGAATGCGGGGCCGGAGGTCGGCGCCCACCGCGCCCGAGGCGATGCTCGAATGACTCTGGGCGTGCTGTGCTACCTGCAACGTCGCACCAATGGGCGTAAATCAACAAACAGGTCTATCTTTAGATAACAAGTATATGCTGCCAAAGCTAATTCAATTTTTCACATAGCTAAAATTAAGCGTCTTATGTCTATTGAAAGTATTCATCAGAACCAATAAGCTGATTCTGCAACAACCAAAATAAATATTAACATCAAGGAGAAACGTTATGGCTCTTAAACCAGGCCCAAAGCCAATTGCCAAGTCAACCGGTGAACTTGATCAGCGTCGCCGTGATAACAAAGACACACCGGGAAACAAACCCGACTTAAAACCTAGCAAGTCCTCAAAAAAATAGGTTGTCGCTGGCAGAGGCTACTTTAATGGTAGCTTTTGTCATTGGAGCTTGTAGGGGGTGAATGCATAGCCTGTAATTTCGCCTTAGCTGATGATCATTACCCGCTCTATGAGCGCTATAACAAAATATCAAATATCATCATTGCTGCATAACCCGAGAGTTAAAATAACCGGGTTTTCTTAAGTATCCTCCAGGCTCGCTACGGACAATTTTTTCAACTCTACCGGTGACTAAATTACCCCTGATTCGCAAAGAAACTGAGAGACCGCTTTTTGCCGACTGTAGCCGGTCGAGAAAGACCGAAACCAACCAATAACAGACATTTAAAGCAGGGGGCAATAAATCTGTCCCGTCCCGTCTGTGCCTTGGCTTTCCCTCGGTCCCGTTCCCTCAGATAGCGGCCCACCTAAACTCAGATTTTCAACAGCGTATCCGTGATTATTCCTGAAAAGGTCGTCTCCACCGGCCCGGTGAGAAAGACTGGTCCCACGCCATCCCATTGAACCGTTACAGCTCCCCCGTCACATTCGACCTCAACGCAATTGTCTAAAAAGCCACGACGAATTCCATTGACCGCGGCGCCACAACAGCAGGAACCTGACCCCAGCGCAATGCCCCCTCCGCGCTCCCAAATACGCAACCGGATGTGCTCTGGGTCAATGATCTGGACGAAATGCACGTTCGTCCTGAGGGGAAACAAAGGGTTGGTTTCAATTACTGGCCCAATCGTCGCTATCTCAACGGCTGACAGGTCATCCACAAAATAGGTGCAGTGCGGATTTCCCATGCTACAAGCTGCTGGGTCACCGGCAAGTGGCAACACCGAAGTATCCATTTCAAGAGCCAGAGGAATATCCGACCAGTTGAAAAGCGGCTTTCCCATATTGACGGAAATGGCGCCGGTTGAAGTGCGTTCACAAGTCAGCAGGCCACGGTTGGTTCGCAGGGCTACCGACGTAATATCGGATTCGCGCATCAATATATCCGCCGCCCCCCGCGTTGCGCTGCCGCAAGCGTCCAGCGATGAGCCATCCGCATTCCAGAACATCAAGCGCGCATCTGCATCATCGCAATCGAGCATCACCGCGATTTGATTGAAGCCGATTCCTCGATTGCGATCGCCCAATAGCCCAGCCAAATTGCTTGCGATTGGATTGGGGGAAGTTCGCGAGTCTACGACAACGAAATCATCGCCATTGGCGTGCATTTTATGAAAACCCAGCGGCATAAATAGACCTGGCAGCGAGACATGATGCATTGAGGTTTTAGAGCGATCTATCCCTGGAGGAACACCCGCTCGAACATTCCAGCCGTAGACTCGAGAGCCCGTGGGTAGTCGCAGTCATGTTGCGGCAAGCATCAGATCCAGATTCTGCACCGCCGCTCCAGCGGCTCCCTTCCCGAGATTGTCAAACACCGCAGCCAACACAACCTGCCCTGTTTCATCATTTGCACACACCACCAATCGCAAACTATCAGTCCCGTTGAGCGCCTGAGGATCAAGGTGCGTCAACCCTTTGGCCTCCTGCATCGACATCACCTGTACATGGTGTGCATCGATGTAGTGCTGCGTAAGGCACGCATGCAGCCGCACCGCATCCACGCCCGGCGCCAACAACCGAAGTTGCAACGGTATGGTCAGCACGATCCCCTGCCGAAAAGCCCCATAGGCCGGCACAAACATCGGCCGTTCCATCAGACCGCTTTGCTGCTCAATCTCCGGAATATGTTTGTGTGCCAGCCCCAGGCCATAAACCTGAAACGCCGGCGCCTGCGATGCGCCCTCTCCCTCATGCTCTTGCACTCCGGCGCGCCCTTTTCCGGAATAGCCCGACACCGCATGAATGTTCGTCGGGAAGTCCCTGGGCAGTAGCCCGGCCTGCAGCAATGGGCGCAGCAGCCCTATCGCCCCCGTGGGATAGCAACCGGGATTGCTGACCCGCCGCGCCGTGGCGATGCGTTGGGCCTGCTGCGCGTCCATCTCGGCAAAACCATAGGTCCAGTCTGGATGAGTGCGGTGCGCCGAACTCGCATCGATCACCCGAACGGCGGGGTTTTCGATGCTCGCTACAGCGTCGCGGGCGGCTTCGTCGGGCAAGCAGAGAATCGCGATGTCGCAGGCGTTGATGATTTCGGCACGACGTTGCGGATCCTTGCGGTGTTCGGGGCTGAGGGTGATGAGCCGCAGATCGGTCCTGCCGCTTAAACGTTGGTGGATTTGCAACCCGGTGGTGCCTTGGTCGCCGTCGATGAATACAAGGGGGCTTGCCATGGAATGCTCTCGCACATAGGAAATCAGGAGCTGCAATCTTCAATCCGGGGCTAAGATAGGAAAAGTTGAATTTCCAAACGATGAAATTCAGTTTTTCTGAACAAGGAATGACTCATGCGCGAAATCAGCCTGGACCGTCTGCGCACGTTGGTGGCCATTGCCGACCTGGGTTCGTTTGCCGAGGCGGCCCGTGTGCTACACCTCGCGCCACCCACGGTCAGTTTGCATATCGCCGACCTGGAGTCGCGGGTTGGCGGCAAGCTGTTGTCGCGCACGCGTGGGCGCGTTCAGCCGTCGGCGATTGGAGAAACGCTGGTGGAACGCGCGCGGCGCCTGTTGGCGGATGCAGAGCAAGCGCTTGAGGACGTGCAGCGTCAGGTGCAGGGCTTGGCCGGGCGTGTGCGACTGGGTGCCTCCACCGGGGCGATCGCACAGCTGATGCCGCAAGCGTTGGAGACATTGAGCCAACGCCATCCCGCGATCGATGTGCAGGTCGCGGTGCTCACGTCGCAGGAAACATTGAAGAAGCTTGCCGAGGGCTCTTTGGAGATCGGTCTGGTCGCGCTGCCACAGACCCCGGTGAAGGGATTGCGGATCGAGCCCTGGCGGCGGGACCCGGTCATGGCTTTCTTGCCGGCACGCTGGGATTGCCCGGATGTGGTGAACCCTGGTTGGCTGGCCGCTCAGCCATTGATTCTGAATGACAACACCACTCGGCTTTCGCGCTTGACCTCGGAGTGGTTCGCCAGTGATGGACGACAGCCCACGCCGCGCATTCAACTGAACTACAACGATGCGATCAAAAGCCTGGTCGCGGCCGGTTATGGCGCGACGCTGTTGCCCCATGAAGCCTCAACGCCATTGCCCGATACCAGGATCGCCATGCGGCCATTACAGCCCTTGTTGTGGCGTGAACTCGGTATTGCCCACCGTGGTGGGGACGTCGAGCGGCCGACGCAACATGTGCTGGATGTGTTGTGGGGGTTGAGCGCGGGCTAGAGCAATGTTGTCGCTCTCGAACGTTGCAGCCCTGAGATGTCCACGAAAGCCCGGTCGATTCACGCTGGGGCAGAAGCGGACACTTCGGATGTCCTCTCCAGGCGCTGCTGCCCGTCAAAGGCGGTGGGTTTTAATCTGGAGTCCTTCATCCTCGTCCGGCGCCCGAAAGTAGCGAGTGATCAGATCGAACTGCGCATCTGTCGCAGAAAACTCATGTTCGGCGCGGCGGTTGCGCCTATGCAACCGGCCTCGACATATGTCCTCGTCCACCTCAAGGTAGTGGACACAATGGGGAACCTCGGCTGAGTCAGCGAGGCTGCGCAACCATCGTCGATCTTCAGGTGTGTTGGCGGGAAAATCCAAGACCACCGTCACGCCCGTATTGAGCATATCGATGACGAGCGGGCCCAGCACCTCTCTAATCTGACGTGACAGACGCACGTAATCGGTGACTGACTTGATCTGATCAGGGTAAAGCCGCGACAGCCAATTATCCTCACTCAGCAGGATCGCCGACTGTTCGGCTGCCAAGTTTTTGGCCAGCGTTGATTTACCGGATGCAATCTTGCCTGACATCAGATGAAGCACGGGTTTTGGCATAGGGGCGTCTCCTTGTCGAAGCCTGATGATGCTCATACAAAAGCATCGAAGCAACCGCAGATACCTCACCTTCCGCTCCGGGTCGTTTTCAGCCGGTCGCGCTCGGCATTGCAGGCGCCCTGTGCCCATTGTCAGTCAGTAAGCGTACTCCCCAACTGCCCACTGTCGTACCCTTCCCATGTCGACAAACCCGAGGTTGCCATGGAAAACAGCCCAGTCCACACAATCATCGTCATCGGTGCCGGTATCGTCGGCGCTTCCCTGGCCTATCACCTGGCCACCAGGGGCGCAAAGGTCACCCTGATCGAGGCCCAGGATATCGCCTGCGGCGTAACCAAAACCTCATTCGCCTGGATCAACACCACCCACCCAGCCCCCGACCCGATCGGGCAATTACGCGATGCAGCCATCCAGGAATATCATCGCCTCCAGGCCCAGCTCCCAGGGCTGGAGATCCGTTGGACTGGCGCCCTGACTTACGGTGCAGCACCTGTGCCTTCAGCCCGTCGCGTATGCCGTTCGCAGATTCTCGACCTTGAGCCCAACCTCAAGCATCCACCCGAACAAGCAACCTATGCCGCTGAAGAGGGTGCCCTGGATGCCGTGGCCGCCACCCACGCGTTGGTCAAAGGTGCCCAGGCCCATGGGGCCACGGTGCTCACCCAGACTCAGGTGCTGGGCTTTGCCACTCAAGGTGATCAGGTAACGGGGGTCGAGACGCCAAGGGGGTTTATTGCGGCCGATGTGGTCGTGCTGGCCGCGGGCACAGGCACTGCGAAGCTGGCTGAGATGCTCGGCGCCGAGCTCCCAATCAACGCCTCCCCGGCGATTTTCATCCGCTACAAGACCCACACCAGCCTGGTAAAAACCTTGATCTCCAGCCCTGAAATGGAAGTTCGGCACGCTGCGGACGGTACGTTGCTGGCGGCAGAGGATTACCTGGACGACACCCTGGACAACCCGCCAATGGCGATTGCACGACGCACGGCGCAAGCGATCCAGAATGAACTCCAAGGCGTGGTCAGCATTGAGCCTGAACTGGCCTGCGTCGGGCTTAGGCCAATGCCGGCCGACGGCATTCCCATCATCGGTTACCTGCCCCAGGTCGGCGGTGTGTACGTGTGCGCCATGCACCCTGGGGTGATGTTGGCGGCGGTGGTGGGACGTCTTGCTAGTGAAGAGATCATCGACGGCAAGGTATCCTCTGCGCTTGCTCCATGCCGTCCTGATCGATTTGTCCGTTGCCCTACCACCTAGGGCAACACCGCATTCTTGAAGATCGGTTCGCTGTGCAGCACGCGAACGCCTTCCGGGCCGCTTTCAAGCAGCCGGCGCTCGCCACCCGCGTTGATCTGTCGTGAACATCAAATACCGGAGGTCCCTGCATGAGTCTGCCCACTATCCGCCTCGACACCTTGCTCACCGGCCGCGTGCAGCCATTCACCCGCCCAGGCACCCAGAGCGCCATCGATAAACAGCCGCAACAGGGCCAACTGAAGGTCTCCACCCTGGGCCTTCACGGCGACGAACAGGGCGACCTGCGCGTACATGGCGGGGTGGAAAAAGCCATTCACCACTACCCGCTCGAGCACTACGCCCGTTGGGCCGACGAATTGGGCGCTCATCCCTTGCTCACGCAGCCGGGGGCCTTTGGCGAGAACTTCAGTACCACCGGCTGGAGCGAGCATGACGTCTGCCTGGGCGATCGGATTCGGGTCGGGACGGCATTGCTCGAGGTGTCCCAGGGACGCATGCCGTGCTGGAAGCTCAGCGACCGCTTCGCCGTCGCCAACCTGGCCCTGCGCGTGCAGCAATCGGGCCGCACCGGCTGGTACTACCGGGTGCTGGAGGAAGGCGTGGTGAGCGCGGGCGATAGCCTGCAACGGGTCGAACGGCCCTTTGCCGAGTGGTCACTGGCTCGTTTGTCCGCCGTGCTGTTCGACAAGCAAGTAGAGACCGAGTTGTTGCGCGAATGCCTGGCGCTGCCGCTGGTGCCGTCATGGCGGCGTACCCTGGAACGGCGCCTGGAAAAAGGCATGACCGAGGACTGGGGCCCGCGCCTGCAAGGTTGAAACGCAGCGCAAACACTGAGCTGCGTTGCCCCAGGCCAATAAATGTCTGGATAATGCCCAGCTCCCACGCCGATAAGGACATCCCCGCCAATGAAGTTGCCCACGCCTACGCTGCTGCTCGCCTCTGCCCTGCTGCTGCCGTCCCTGGCCCATGCCAGCGACGCCGCCTTGACCGACACGCTCAAGGCGTTCACCCAGTGTGACGCCCGTTTCTTCACCAGCCTGCACGCCCACGGCGACGCCTGGCAGGCCTATGCGCCGCTGGTGCGGGAGAAGAACACCACGTGGATCGCGGTTAAAAATCGCGCCAACGGCGAGGAAAATTCAGTGCTGGTCAGCGCCCCGCCGATCGCCGGCTTGAAGCTGTTGTCCTACTTTGACGAGAGCACCGACCTCGGCAAGTTGGGGCTCTACTATTACTGGGGCTTTGTGGTTGAAGGCGGTGTCGACGACGTCGCCAAACGCATCGCGCCACTGCTGGAACAACCTGGGTCGTTGCAAAAAAACAGCCCGGTGTACGTTCGCAGCGAGCTCAAGGTCGGCGACCAGTGGCAGGCCATGCCGCCCCAACCCGGCTCCGCGCCCGGCACGCGGCGGGTAGAGCGGGTGCTGCTGGTCGAGCCGGAAGGCAAACAGGGCACGCAATCGCGGGTCAGTTGTTCGCTGCAGGGTGGCGTGGACGGTACGTTGCTCGCCCGCTTGCGTCCGGACATTGCGCCGGCTGACTATCCTCGAACCGTGGCCGAAACTCATATCGACGATGTCGAGGTGCCGACCAGCGTGCTCCAGCGCCTTGATTCGCCGCTGCTGCAACCGAAGTTCAAGACGCTGACCTACACGTCCCAGTCCACCAAGGATGACGGCAGCAAGGATAGCCCGGTTTCCGAGACGTTCACCGCCCAGGGTGGCTTGCTGAAGAAGAAGGAGATCTACAGCGAGCGCTTCAACGTCGACCGCCTCACCCAGGCCGACCTGATCCAGTTGAAGTCGAAGATGAATGGCATAGGCGATGGGCGCGTACTGCTGACCCACGAAATCACGCTGGATATTCCGCCAACCTGGACCCCAGGCCAAACGCTGAGCGCGCGCATGACCATGGCTGATGTGCCGGCCAAGCCGACCGACACATCCCGCATCACGCCCTTGAACTGCGTGGTGGGCCAACGTTTTCCAGCGCGGCAGGTGTTTGCCAGCTTGACGGGCGACGCGATCAAACTGGAATGCGACCAGGGCGACTATAAAACCACACGCGCGTTTATCGAGGACTTGGGGCTCGCCATGACCCTGGAGTCAACGTCGGACAAAATCCATTACGTGTATGAATACACCGCGCTGGATGTAGTGCGTTAACCAACACATCAAACCCTTTGTGGCGAGCGGGCTTGCCCCGCGCTGGATAAATGGCAGCGCGAGCCCGCTCGCCATACTGATATCATCCAGGCATTAACGCGCTGAGTAGAAAGCATGAACCGTCGTAAGAAACTCAACCAGATTTTGAAAGCCAACGCCAAGAAGGCCAATGCCAAATTGGCCCCCAAGAGCAAAGACAAGTACATCAGCAAGGCCGACCGGTTGAAACTGGAGGCCGAAGCTGCCCAGGACACGCCGATTGCCTCTGACACGCCCAACTGATTCAGGGCACTCTAGGCCCGCGCAGCAGTCTGTTCCCAGACACCCCACTCTCGCCCGGCGGAGCCTCCCATGATGATTGTTCACCACCTCAACAACTCACGCTCGCAGCGCATTCTCTGGCTGCTCGAAGAACTCGGCCTGCCCTACGCACTCAAGTGCTACCAGCGCGACCCAAAAACCAACCTCGCGCCACCAGAGCTCAAGGCGATCAATGCGCTGGGCAAATCGCCGGTGCTTGAAGATGGCTCGCGTGTGGTGATCGAGTCCGGCGCCATTGTCGACTACCTGATCCGCCGCCATGGCCAGGGCCGCCTGCAACCGGACCCCGCCACAGACGCCTACGACACCTACGTGCAATGGCTGCACTTCGCCGAAGGCTCGGCGATGCTGCCGCTGATGCTCAACCTGTATGTCGGCCGCCTGGGTGAAGCCGGCGCGCCATTGCATCCGCGGATCGAGTCGGAACTGGCCAATTACCTGGGTTACCTGAACAACGCCCTGGCGCAGTCGCCGTACCTGCTGGGTGAGGAACTGAGCGGCGCGGATATCCAGATGAGCTTTATTGGCGAAATCGCCAAGGCCCAGGGCAAGTTGCAGGCCTACCCGAACCTCGCGGCATGGGTCCAGCGGTTCCAGGCCCGGCCGGCCTATCGCAAGGCGCTGGAACAGGGTGGGGAATATGCGTTTGCCAAGTAAACAGCCGGGTATTGAGTAAACGCCCGCCCTTAAATGACGGTCAGTTGTCTGGGGCCGTCATGTACTGGCTGAAATTGTTGATGTGATCATCCAGATTGTCTTCCAGCATCATCCGGTACTGGTCGCAGAAATACTTCAGCATCGCTTCCCGCGACTCGGCCATTTGTGCGCCGGACTTGAAGTTGCGCGCGCTCGCCCAGGCATTGAAACGGGTCGTGCCGAACATCATCGAGGCGCTGACCTGGCCAAGGTTCTCGAGGGTTTTCAGTTGCTCGTTCGACAGCTCGATATGCGCATCGGCACGGTCGTAGAAGGCTTGGTCTGTAGCGTCTGGCATGCGGGTCACCTGGGTCGGAGGATGGCGTATTGGAGCATTTCTGATGGTGGCGATCTACACCAGCAACTCGGTGATCCAGCGCACCTCCTGCGTCAGCTCCGCAACCTTCTGCTCAGGTAGCGCCTGTCGCGCCTCGGCCAATTGGTCCAGGGTCCGTTGCTTGTAGCGCAACAGGCGCTGCCACTTGCCCAGGAACGCCTCGCTGCGGGCCTGCATCTGCAGCGGGCCGAAGTACAGTTGCTCGGCGCTGTAGCTCACCGGCCCACTGCGCTCGGCGACGATGATTTCATAGTCGAAGCGATTTTCCCGCAGCAGCTCCTCGCAGAGGATGCGGTAACCGTTGTCCATCAGCCACAGGCGCAGCGGTTGTTCGCCGCCGTTGGGTTGCAGGATCAGACGCTCCTGGCCGCTGAGGTACAGCTTGCCGCGCTCAAGAATGTCGCGGATGGTCTCGCCGCCCATGCCGCAGATGCTGACCGTGTCGATCCGGTCTGCCGGCTCGATGGCCGCCAGGCCATCTGCCAGGCGCACGTGGATGTGCGATTCCTGGCCGTTGTCGCACACGGTCCGCTGGGCCGCGCGGAACGGGGTCAGCGCCACCTCGCCGGCCACTGCCGCGACGATGGCGCCCCGGTTCATCAACGCCACCGGCAGGTAGCCGTGATCCGAGCCGATATCAGCCAGGCGCGCACCGGCGGGTACCTGCGCCGCCACGCGTTCCAGGCGCATGGACAATGTGTTTTGGTTCAACTGCTGTTCCTTTTCAAGGCACCGTTGGCCTCGCTGAGGGCCGCAGGGTAAAGCCTCGGCGCCCGCCAGGCCAGCGCCTTGTACAAGTCCACCGCATTGCCATAGGACGCGGCCTGCGCCTGGGCAATGGCCTGGCGCAGGGTGAGCAGGTCGCGCTGGCTCTGCTGCACCGACAAGTAACTGCCGGAACCTGCGCTGTAACGCCGCTGCGCGATATCCAGCGCCGTCTCCACATGCCGGGCCGATTGCACCAGGTTGAGCAGATGCCGCTGGTGTTCGGCCAGTTGGGTAATGGCGCCCTCCACTTCTTCCACGGCCACCAACAGCACCTGTTCGAAGTGTGCGGTCTCCCGTTGCGATAGGGCCTGGGCGCCGCGCAGGCGTGCACGCACGGTGCCCAGGTTGAGTGCCGGCCAGGTCAAGCCCGGGGTCAATTCGAATGCCCGGGATGCGCTGCCCAGATCCCCATCGCGCAAGGCGAAGAAGCCGATAAACCCACCCAGGTTCAAGCGCGGATACAGGTCGGCGGTGGCGGCGCCCACGTCCTCGACGCGCGCCGCCAGCAGCCGTTCGGCCTGCAGCACATCCGGTCGATTGCGGATCAACCGGTCGACATCCCCCAGCGGCAATTGCCGCGCCAGTGGCCCCGGCGCCAAGGGGTCGAGGTCGACGCTGAAACTGCCCGGGCGCTGCCCCGACAACACTTGCAGCCGGTAAAGGCTACGTTGCAGCTGGCTCTGCAAGGGCGCAATCGTCGCCTGGGCGCGCAGCGCATTGCCCCGGGCACTCTCCAACTCTTCTGGCAGGCCACTCCCGGCCTGGCTTTGCGCCTCGGTCAGGCCCACGGTCACTTGCCAACTGCGCACGGCATCATGTGCCAGTTGCAGTTGCTGGCGCTGGCCCTGCGCCGCGTAATAGGCATGGGCCACTTGTGCGGCGATGCTCAGTTGCACCTGTTCAAGGTCGGCCTGCGAGGCCTCGGCCCGTGATTGCGCGGCGCGGTTCAAGTGGTCGAGGCGACCGAACAGGTCCAGCTCCCACTGCAGGTCCAGGCCGGCACGCCACGACTCGGACAAGCTGCGGCTCGGCCGCGCGCCCGTCACCGGCTGCTGCTCCAGGCTGCGCTGGTACGCCGCCGTGCTGGTGATGGTCGGCAGGCGCTGCAACGCTTGCTCGTCGACATACGCACGGGCCAACAGCAGGTTTGCCCGCGCTTGGCGCACATCGTGGTTGTGGGCCACGGCGCTCTCGATCAAGCGCGCCAGTTGGGCGTCGTCGAAGAAGGTCCACCAGGCGGCCAGCGGCTGCGCGGTTCCCTGGGCGAAGTCCTCAGCCTGCGGGCTGGCCAGCTGAATCGGCGCGATCTCGGGGGCGCGGTATTGCGGCCCCACCGAGCAGGCACCCAGGCAGGCCAGCGCCCCCAGCAACAACGGGTAATGGATAAATGTGTTCATGGGCGCACCTCGACATGCCCTGGCGCCAGGTGGCGTTCGGCATCCGCCAGTTGCCGCTGGCGCAGGCCCTGCACCCGATGATCGCGCGCCAGCCAGGCATAGATAGTGGGAAGGACAAACAGCGTAAACAGCGTGCCAACCAGCATCCCGCAGACGATCACCACGCCCAGGCCAAAGCGACTATTGGCCCCGGCACCGTCGGCGAACAGCAGCGGCAATACGCCGAAGGTCATCGCCGCCGTGGTCATCAGCACCGGCCGTAGGCGGATCTGCGCGGCGCGGATGATTGCTTCGGCGCGGTCGAGGTGCTCGCGCACCTGGATCTCATTGGCGAACTCCACCATCAGGATCCCGTGTTTGCTGATCAGGCCAATCAAGGTCACGAGCCCGATCTGCGTGTAGATATTCAGCGTGGCCCAGCCCAGTGCCAGCGGGATCAGCGCGCCGCAAATGGATAACGGCACGGTGACCAGAATGATCAATGGATCGACCAGGCTTTCGTACTGCGCCGCGAGCACCAGATAGATCACCACCATCGCGGCGAGAAACGCCCATACCAGCGCACTGCCCTCCTGCACGTATTGGCGTGACTCGGACTGCCAGTCATGACTGAACCCCGGCGGCAGTTCGCCGGCCAGTTGCTCCAGCAGAGCCACCGCCTGCCCCTGGGAAACGCCGGGCGCCGGGATGGCCTGCAGGGTGCTGGCGTTCTGCTGATCGAACTGCAACAGGCGGTTCGGCGCCACCGTGATATCCAGATGCACCAGGGCCGACAGCGGGATCAACTGGCCGTCTTCGGTCCGCACATACTGGCGGGCCAGGGCCTGGGGGGTCAGGCGCTGTTCTTCGGTGCTTTGCGTAATCACATCATACGAGCGCCCATACAAGGCGAAGCGGTTGATGTACTGCTCGCCCACCAGCACCGCCAGCGAGTCACCGATATCGCGCATGCCAATGCCCAGGCTCGCCGCCTTGGCCCGATCGACGCTGACTTTGACTACCGGGTTGTTGTAGTCCAGGTCGCTGTCGACCACGGCAAACAGGCCGCTGTCACGGGCCCGCTGCTTGAGGGTTTCCATGGTCTGGTACAGCACCGGGTAATCCAGGGCGCTGCGCAGCACCATCTGCACCGGCAGGCCACCGCTGGAGCCGGGCAGCGAGGCGACCTGGAAGGCAAAGATGCTGCTGCCTTCGACCTCGCCCACGGCCTGCTGCAACTGGGCCTGGACCTGCTCGGCCGAACGCTCGCGGGCCTGCCAGGCGCTGAGGTTGATCCCGCCGAAACTGGCCGCCGGCCCGTCGGTGCCATTGATGATCCAGGTGTCGGTGGTTTCCGGCAGGCTCTCCATGATCCGGTTGAGCTTGCTCGCAAAGCGTTCCGCGTAGTCGAGGCTGGCGTATTGCGGGGCCTTGATGGCGGTCAATATCGCCGCCTGGTCCTCGGGAGGCGCCAGCTCGCGCTGGGGCAAGGTGTACAACCACGGCAGGCTCAGGCACACCAGCAAGGCAACGCCGCCGCTGATCCAGCGCCGCGCCAGGGAGTAACCCAGCACCCGGCCATAGGTCGCGGCCAGCCCGCCAAACACCCGTTCAGCCCACTTGGCCATGCGCCCTTCTTGCTGCCCAGGCTTGAGCAGCAGCGAGCTCATCACCGGCGACAAGGTCAAGGCGACCACGCCCGAGACCATCACCGCCCCCGCCAGGGTCAGGGCAAATTCGCGGAACAACGTGCCGGTCAGGCCGCCGATCAGGCCGATGGGCGCGTACACCGCCGCCAGCGTCAGGGTCATGGCAACCACCGGCCCGGCGATTTCGCGGGCGCCAACCAACGCCGCGGCCACCGGGGTCAGGCCTTCTTCGATATGCCGGTGGACGTTTTCCACCACCACAATGGCGTCGTCCACCACCAGGCCGATGGCCAATACCATCGCCAGCAGGGTCAGCAGGTTGAGGCTGAAGCCGAAGAACAGCATCAAGGCCGCCGCCCCGAGCATCGACAACGGAATCGCCAGCACCGGGATCGCTACGCTGCGCAGCGAACCCAGGCACAGCCAGATCACCAGCACCACGATCAGCATGGCCTCCAGCAAGGTGTGCAGCACCTCCTCGATGGACGCCTCGATAAAGCGTGCGGTCTCGTAGGCCAGGGCGACGTTGACCCCAGGTGGCAGCGTCTGCTGGATTTGCGGCAGTAGTTGACGAATCCCATCGACGATCACCAGGGGGTTGCCCGACGGTGTGGGAAACAGCCCCAGATGCACCGCCGGACGACCATTCATGGTGGCGCTGGTCTGGGTCGCCGCTGCGCCCAATTCCACGGTGCCCACATCGCGCAGGCGGACCAGGGCCGTGCCGTCATTGCGGATCACCAGGTCACGGAAGGCCTCGACACTGGTCAGGTCCGTGTCGATATGGATATCGGCCAGCACGAATTGGCCACGGATCTGCCCCGGCGTGGCCTGGTAGTTGTTGCTGCGCACCGCTTGTGCCACATCGGCGGCGGTCACCCCGCGCCCGGCCATGCGATCGCTGTCCAGCCACAGGCGCATCGCCAGGTTCTGGCCGCCGAAGGTTTGCACCTTGGCGACCCCGTCGATCCCGGACAACTGCGGTTCGACCACCCGCGACAGGTAGTCGCTGAGCTCGGGAATCGACAGCGTGTCACTGGCAAACCCCACGTAGGCCACGGCGGTGGAGTCGCCGGCCGAGAGTTCGACCACCGGGTCGTAGGCATCATCGGGCAAGCGGTAACGCACTTGATTGACCTTGGCCATGGTCTCGGCCAACGCCAGGGTCGAGTCGCGGTTGAGGGTCATGCGCAGGGTGATCACGCTACGCCCCTGGACCGACGACGACGCCAGGTAATCGATACCCTCCACCGACGACACGGCCTGGGTGAGCGGTTGGGTGACAAAGCCTTGCATCAATTCGGCCGAGGCACCGGGGTATTCGGTGCTGACGGTGATGGTCGAGCTTTCCAGCAACGGGTACTGGCGCACCGGTAATTTGCCGAGGGCAAACAGGCCGGCGAGGACGATCAGGCTGCTGACGACCAGGGCCAATACCGGGCGCCGTACAAAACTGTCGGTGAAGCTCATGAGGCGCGATTCCCTTCAACGTCCAACGTGTTTTGCTCGACCGCTTCGACGGGCATGCCGTCGCTGAGCTTGAGCTGCCCGGAAACCACCACCTGGTCGCCCAGTGCCAGGCCCGAGGTGATTTCCACCAGGCCCTGCCAGCGCTCCCCGGTGGTCACCTGCACGCGGCGCACACTCAAGGCGCCGGCCGGATCGGCGCTGGCGATAAACACCGTCTGCCCGTAGGCGGTGTAGGTGATGGCGGTTTCCGGCACCACCAGCACCGTGGGAGATTGCACCGCCGATAGACGCACGCTGGCGTACATCCCAGCCTGCAACTGCCCGCCCGGATTGGCCAGGGTGGCTTGCACCCGCACCGAGCGCGACTGGCCGATCAGCGGGTCGATGGCATTGATCTGCGCCAGGAAATGCTCGCCCGGCAAGGCATCCACCGTGAGCTGGGCGCTCTGGCCGACGCGCAAGCCAGGGGCCGCCTGTTCAGCCAGGGCAAAGTTCACATGCAGGCGCTGGGCATCCACCAGGCTGGCGATGGCTTCCCCGGTCTGCAGGTACTGGCCTTGGTGCACGCGGCGGATCCCCACCTGCCCGGCGAATGGCGCACGGATAGCTTTTTGCGCAATCAGCGCATCGACCTGTTGCAGCTCACCCTTGGCCATGTCGAGGGCGGCGGTGGCGTTGTCCAGTTGTTCCTGGGTCGCAACATTCACGGCCGCAAGCTTTTTAATGCGCAGGAACAGCGTCTGGGCATTGCGCAGTTGGGCGTGCAGGCGCAAACGGTCGGCCTGTTCGGGGGCGTCATTGAGCTGGACCAACAACTGCCCGGCCTTGACCGCTTGCCCAGATTCAAAGGCGATCCGCGTGATACGCCCGGCGGTTTCCGCCGCCACCTCTACCTGGTTGGCCGCCTCCAGTTCCCCGGCGGCAAAGGCCTGCCTCGGCGCCTCACCCTGGCGCACCTTGGCCAGCGCCACCTTGGCCACCGGCCACGCCGCTGCGGCCTGGGTTGAGGGTTGATTACCCCATAACGTGATAACCAGGGCCAGCACCGCTACCGCTGCCACGCCCCCGCCCACTAGCATCCTTCTGCCCATGCCCTGCTCCGCTCATTTGTGGTGTGTTCGCTGCCGCCCCACCCCGCACTGGCGATGGAAAGCGGTTGCAGCAAAGATCGGGCAGGACTATAAAACCTCAACTTAACTTGAGGGCAACACCCATGGCAGCAGAAAAGAACCCCGACGGTGTGCGCTCCCTCACCATCGGCGAGGTTGCCAGGCGCAGCGGCGTACCGATCTCCACCCTGCACTTCTACGAATCCAAGGGCTTGATCGCCAGCACGCGCAACGCTGGCAACCAACGACGCTTCCCGTCGCTGGTGCTGCGCAGCATCGCGATCATCAAGGTGGCGCAACGCACCGGCATCCCCCTGGAAGAGATCAAGCGCGCCATGGGCCGCTACCCACCGAACAGCAAACTGACGGCCGCACAATGGGGAGAAATGTCCTCGGCCTGGCGCGACAACCTCAACGAACGCATCCGCACCCTGGAAGCCCTGCGTGACAGCCTGGACAACTGCATCGGTTGCGGCTGCCTGTCACTCAACGACTGCCCCTTGCGCAACCCTGGCGACACCTTGGCCCAGGAAGGCCCGGGCCCAAGGATCCTCGAACGCGCCAGCCAGCGGATCTGAAATGCAATCTTCCAATCCCTGAAGATCAAGGTGGGAGCTGTCTCGCCCTGCGAGGCTGCGCTGGCGGCGGCATTGCTGGGATTGATGTTGGCTGACCTGCCGCTATCGCCGGCCTGCCAGCTCCCACATTTGATCTTCATTGCCTTGGCAGGTCGGTGCTGACTACGCCGATGACACTTTTGAAGTAAGTCGCTGCGGGCTCTTTCCTGATAATCGAGCGATCACTGACGAAATGCCGAGGCCCCGCCATGACGCGCGCATCTACTGAACAGGTCCCGCCGCAAACCCTGAGAAAAGTCATCGTCGCCGCCGGTATCGGCAATTTTGTCGAATGGTTCGACTTTGCCGTGTATGGCTTTCTCGCCACCACCATCGCCCAGCAGTTTTTCCCCAGTGGCGATGCCAGCGCGGCGTTGCTCAAGACGTTCGCGGTATTTGCCGTGGCCTTTGCGTTCAGGCCCCTGGGCGGGATCTTTTTCGGCATGCTGGGTGATCGCATCGGCCGCAAGCGCACCCTGGCAATGACGATTTTGCTGATGGCGGGTGCGACTACGTTGATCGGCTTGTTGCCCACCTATGCTGCGATTGGCGTTACGGCGCCGATCCTGTTGTCGCTGATCCGCTGCGCCCAGGGCTTTTCCGCCGGGGGTGAATACGCCGGGGCCTGTGCCTATCTGATGGAGCACGCGCCCAGCGACAAACGGGCGTGGTACGGCAGCTTTATCCCGGTGTCGACCTTTGCCGCCTTCGCCTCGGCGGCGGTGGTGGCCTATGCGCTGGAAGCCTCGCTGTCAGCCGAGGCCATGGGCAGTTGGGGCTGGCGCCTGCCGTTCCTGATCGCCGCGCCGCTGGGCCTGGTGGGGCTGTACCTGCGCTGGCGGCTGGATGAAACACCGGCGTTCCAGGCGGTGAAACAAGAGCATGCCGTGGCCCACTCGCCACTCAAGGAAACCCTGCGCAACCATGGCGCGGCGATCTGCTGCCTGGGCGCGTTTGTGTCGCTGACGGCGCTGTCGTTCTATATGTTCACCACCTACTTTGCGACGTACCTGCAAGTGGCCGGTGGCCTGAGTCGGGCGACGGCGCTGCTGGTGTCGCTGATTGCGCTGATCTTCGCCGCGGCGATGTGCCCGGCGGCGGGCTGGTACTCCGACCGCGTCGGGCGACGCGTCACGGTGATGACCGCCTGCGGGCTGTTGATGGTGGTGGTGTATCCGTCGTTTTTGATGGCCAGCTCCGGCTCGTTCGTTGCGTCGATCGTCGGCGTGATGCTGCTGGCGGTGGGTGCGGTGTTGTGCGGTGTGGTCACGGCCGCCCTGCTCTCGGAAACCTTCCCGACCCGCACGCGCTACACCGCTTCGGCGATTACCTACAACATGGCCTACACGATCTTTGGCGGCACTGCGCCACTGGTGGCCACGTGGTTGATCAGCACAACCGGCAGCAACCTGTCGCCAGCGTTTTACCTGATTGCCGTGGCCTTGCTGGCCCTGGCCGGTGGCCTGGCCCTGCCGGAAACCTCGCGTATTTCCCTGCACGACGCCTGAGTTTGGCTGTAGAGAGCAGCCGTAAAAGAGCGGGTAGTGGCGAGGGGGCTTGTCCGTTGGGCTGCGCAGCAGCCCCATTTCAATAAGACCATTGAGTTTCTTCAGGTGGGCTGAGGGGGTGGTTTTGGGGCTGCTGCGCAGCCCAACGGGGGACAAGCCCCCTCGCCACGGCAACCCTGTTCACCACTACCAGTCTGCTCACCAAGGCAGCCCCCCAGCGAACCTTTCTTGCACATATACCGTCCGAGCTAGGGCATTGATGCTTTTCGCCCGCTCGGAGGTTTGTGTTTGAAAGCTGCCATCGTCAAAAAGTACCGCCTGATTATCAAGACCATGGGTTATGTAGGCTGGGCATTGTTCTGGCTGCTGCTTTGGGATATTGCGGTCACCGTGGACTTCATGCTGTTCCTCAACGCCAAGATCAACCTGCCGCTGATGCCCCTGACGCTGCTCGGTTCGGCGCTGGTGGTGCTGATCAGTTTTCGCAACACCAGCGCCTATAACCGCTGGTGGGAAGCACGCACGCTGTGGGGCGCGATGGTGAATAATTCGCGTAGCTTTGCGCGCCAGGTGCTGACGTTGCTGGACGACCCCGACAACGAGGTCAACCCGATCAAGTCGACCCTGCTGCGCCGCCATGTGGCGTATGTGAATTGCCTGGCGGCGCACCTGCGGGGCGAACCGTGCCCCGAAGAAGTACGGGCGTTTATTCCCACGGACGAGTTCGCGCGCAACGGTGCCACCAACAACTTTGCCAACGACATCCTCACCGGCTCCGCCGCCCTGCTGGCCCGGGAATACAAGGCCGGGCGCCTGGACAGCATTCGCCTGGCGCGGATCGAATCCACCATGGTCGACCTGTCCAACAGCCAGGGCGGTATGGAGCGCATCGCCAATACGCCGTTGCCCTACCCGTATGTGTATTTTCCACGGCTGTTTATTTCGCTGTTCTGCCTGATTGTGCCGGTGGGGTTGGTGGAGTCCCTGGGCTGGTTCACCCCGCTGGCATCGACGGTGGTGGGGTTTATGCTGCTGGCCATCGAACGGATCGGCACCGACCTGCAAAGCCCGTTTCGCTCCAGTGAACACCAGATCCAGACCGAAGCCATCTGCGAAACCATCGAAAAAAACCTGCAGTCGATGCAGCGTGATTCGTTGGGCGATGTGCACAACCGCTGACCCGCTGCCACGTGGTTGCCATTAAAAAGCCTGCTTTGTCCGAGCATCTATATAATAATGCGTCGCATTAAACACTTTGTTTATCGCAATGCGCTCGCCCTCGCCGGGTGAGCGTCGCATTAGTCAGAAGGATCTCTATGCAAGGCTTTTACCTGCCCTCCCTGCGCCTGCTGGGCGTACTGTTTTTGGCGGCTTGTTCACTGACGGCCCAGGCCGCCACCGATGAAACCGACCACTCGGCCACCTTCGAAAAAAATCAACAGTCCTACGTGATCAATGCCGATGGCAGTTTCGTCCAGACCATTGAACTGGTTACGCGGATCAACGAAGAGCGCGCGATCAAGAGCAACGCGCAACGTTCGTTGAGCTACAACCGTTCTCTGGAAACCCTCGAAGTGCTTGAAGCCTTCACCCGTAAACCCGACGGCCGCCAGGTAAAGGTGAGCGCCGAGCAGATCAAGGAACAACAGGAGACGGCCTCTTCGCAGGCGCCGATGTTCCAGGACTCGCGGGTCAAGGTGGTGATTTTCCCGCAGGTGACGGTCGGTGACCGGCTGGTCCTGCGTTACCAGCGCCAGCGCACTACGGCACTGTTCCCCCAGCAGTTCGAAGACTTCTTCGTGCCGGACTTTTATGACGCCGAGCAGTTGAGCCTGAGCTACGACTTGCCGGCCGACAAGCCGCTGTTTGTCGACGCCCGGGGCTTCAAGGCCAGTACCCCGGCCGCCGCCGCTGGGCGCAAGGTGTACCGTTGGGACTACGTACCGCAGGCCAAGGCGCGCATTGAAAACGGCGCCGTGTCCTATGTCGATTACGGGCAATTCCTCGCGGTCTCGACCTTCGCCAGCTACAAGGACTTTGCCCAGGCCTATGAGGCCAGGGCCCAGGTAGAAGTGACACCGGCCATTGCCGCCCTGGCCAAGCAACTCACGGCCAACCTGACCACCCCGCGCAGCAAAGCCCTGGCCCTGAGCGACTGGGTGCGCAAGAACATTCGTTATGTCGCGGTGTATGTTGGCGCGGGCGGCGTAGTGCCGCATCCGGCCCAGGCCGTGCTGGATAACCGCTATGGCGACTGCAAGGACCACGTGGCCCTGCTTGAAGCCATGCTGCGCGCGGTGGCAATCGAAAGCTCACCGGTGCTGGTCAACCAGGGTAACAGCTACACCCTGGCCAAAGTGCCTACCCTGGGTGTGCTCAACCATGCGATCACCTACGTGCCGGCCCTGGATCTGTACCTGGACTCGACTGCCGCGGCCATCGCCGCGGGCTACCTGCCGATTCCGGTGCTGGGCAAACCGGTGCTGTTGACGCAGTCCGGCGAACTGGCCAAGACCCCGGCCGGGCAAACCGGCAAGGTCAGCAACGACCTGCTGTTCAAGGTCGACAGCAACGGTGCGGCGGACTTTGTGCACGCCACCACCGTGGAAGGCTGGGGCTCGGAGTTCAATCGCTACCTGCTCAATGCCATGAAACCAGCAGACCGCGACTCGATGATCCGCAATGTCCTCGGCTGGTACGGGCAAACGGGCCAGGGCACGTTCAAAAGCGACTCGCTGCAAGATGAAGTCAACCCGTTCAAGAACACCCTTGAAGGGCGCACCGACAACCTGGTCAACCTGCCAGGCCCGACCGGTGTACCAGCACTCAGCAGCCTGGTGGGCGGTATTGCGCAGAACGTGTTTGCCTTCGCCTCGGAAAAAGACCGCACCCAGGGCTTCGGTTGCCTCTCGGGAGAAACCCAGGAGCAGGCCCGCTTCGAGTTTCCCAAGGAAGTCACGGTCCTCGCCGTGCCCAAGCCGCAGTCCCTGCAACAGGCCGGCTTTGACTACCAGGCCACCTACGCCAAGGAAGGCAATACGGTCCTGATCACCCGCTACTTCAAGTTTGCCCATGCCAACACGGTGTGCAGCCCCGAGGACTTCAAAGCGATGAAGCCGGTGATCGAAAGCATGGTCAACGACCTCAAGGGCCAGATCATCGTGCAGACCCTGTAAGCAGGACCAGCGCCCAGGCGGCCAGGTACAGACCCACCCCAAACACCCCATGGGCCAGCGTGCTGCGCAACCGCGCAGTATTGGGCCTGGAGGTTCTGGACGCGGCGATGCCGGCGCCCATCGCCGGTTGCAAGACGAAGAACGGCGCGACCACCGACAGCACACCAAAGGCCAGGGCCGGCAGCAACGTCGGCTGTCGCGCCCATTCAAGCCCCACCATCAGCAGCAGCAACGCCGCAAAGAACACCCCGATCAGGTAATGGGTGACCCAACCCAGCAGCCCCTCCCCCGGCACCGGTGATGATTGGGCGATACCGGCATGCATCCAGCGCCCACGGGGAAGGTGGCCGACCCAGCGACCGACCATGGAGAAATCCAGGGACGGCACGCCCAGGCAGCGCTTGAGCAACAACGCCCAAAGATCCATGACCAGGGTCGCACCAGCCCCGATAACCACCGAATACCCAAGAAACTCAAGCACGTCCCTACTCCTTTTGATCGTTGGCGGTGAAAGCAACAGACAGACTTAGATGCCTCCAGACAAACATTCAATTAATTGATTGAATGTTTGTCCGATGCTAGGATCTTTGCCATGAAACCGTCAACCCCCCTATTCCCCGCTGATCGTTTCACCGCCCTGGCCGACATCGCCCGGACCTTGGGCCACGCCCATCGTTTGGCGCTGCTGGAACACATTGCCCAGGAAGAGCGCTCTGTCGAACAACTGGCGCAACTGTCCGGCGTGTCTGTTGCCAATGCTTCGCAGCATTTGCAGCAACTCAAGCGCGCGGGCATCGTGCAGACGCGCCGCGATGGCAAACGGGTGCTCTATAGCCTGGGAGCCGGTCCGGTGGCGCCCTTGCTGGAAGCATTGCGTGGCTACCTGGCGTTCCAGCATGCCGAGATACGCGAGGTCGCCCTCGACAGCCTGTCGCGACGTGAGCGCCTGGAGGGTATCTCCATCGAGGAGTTACTGTTGCAGATGCAAAGCCAGAGCGTAGTGCTGCTGGATGTGCGCCCCGAAGATGAGTTCGCATCAGGGCACTTGCCCGGTGCGCTGAACATCCCGGCGCAGGCTCTGCAACAGCGTTTGGCAGAGCTGCCAAAAGGCAAGCACGTGGTCGCCTACTGCCGCGGGCCTTATTGCGTGCTGTCCACCGATGCCATCAACACCTTGCACGCCCATGGCTTGCCCGCGCGTCGGCTGCGCGCCGGGTTTGACGAGTGGAAAGCGGCCGGCCTGAGTGTCGAATAACCCATCGCAAGACTGGAAAAATGATCAGACTCCTGCAACCCAAAGACCTCGATAGCGTCCTGCAAATCTGGCTGGATGCCTCGCTCATCGCCCACGACTTTATCGACGCCGCCTTCTGGCAGTCGCAGGTCGAGAACATGCGCAACCTGTATATCCCGGCCTCGGAAACCTACGTCATGGAACGCGACTCAAGGGTCGTGGGGTTCTACTCGCTGCTCGACAACCAGATGGCCGCGCTGTTTGTCGCTCCCGACTGCCAGGGCCAGGGCATCGGTAAACGCTTGATGGCTCACGCCAGGACGCAGCGGCCCGTGCTGACCCTGGCGGTGTATAAAAACAACACCGCCAGTTGCCAGTTCTATCTGTCGCAAGGGTTTGTGGTGACCCATGAACAGGTCGATGAACACAGCGGCCAGGCGGAGTACTGGATGAGCAGTGGCGCCAGCGCGCCTCAGTAATCCGTCATCACCACCATCACTTCAGCGTCTGCCTCGCTTTCCGCCAGGTAGATATGGCCGATGCCACTGTTGAAATAGGCGGTTTCGCGGCAGCCAATGCTGATGGACTCGCCCGTTTCGAATTGAATCCGCACCCGCCCGGACAGCACCACCGCAAACTCCTGGCCGGGGTGGCGGATGTAGTCGTCAAACTGGGTCAGCTCCCGGGCGAAAATGCGCGCGTACATCGGTGTCATGCGCCGCCCGGGGAAATCCCCTGCCATCGGGTGGTAATCGTAATTGCCCGTGCTGTAGCCCGCCGCGCTATCAATGGCGGTGCTGACCACCGTGGGCTGGACCAGATTCAGCGCAGTCTTCACCGGGCTGAATAACTGCGCAATGTCCACGCCCAGCGCCCGCGCTGCCGCCGCCAGCTTTTCGTAGCTGACCGAGACCTGCGCCAACTCCATCTTCGACAGGGTCGACAGCGCCACGCCCGAACGCTCGGACAACTGCTTGAGCGTCAGCTTCTGGTCTTTGCGAATCCCCCGCAAACGGGCACCTACCTGGCTGCGATCTATCAGCGGATGGGCCGTGGAACACGAAGCGGGCGCTGTCTGATCGGAACTCATACGGACTCTCTGTCGCACAAAAAACGGGGTAAGGACTAGGGCCGGAATATTAACCCACGACGAAGGCTTGACTGGAAAATTCTCATATCCTACATTTCTCTTATGTGAGAATTATCAAAAACGAGAAAAACCTCATTCGCACACAGAAGGGACTTCGGCATGCAGGACAGTGACTGTTTCGATTTTGCCATCATTGGCGGCGGCATTGCGGGGGCGTCCCTGGCCTATCGCCTGGCCGGCGAAGCCAGTGTGGTGGTGCTCGAACGTGAGAGCCAGCCGGGCTACCACGCTACCGGACGCTCTGCCGCCATGTTCATGGAAGCCTACGGCACTGCGCAGATTCAAGCGCTGACCCGCGCCAGTCGGGCCTTCTACGAGCAACCACCGGCAGGCTTTACCGAGCACGCGCTGCTCGAGCCACGCGGCTGCCTGTATGTGGCCAGTCACGAGCAGCAAGCGTTGCTACACAAAACCTTCGACAGCCATCAGGCCAGCGCGGCCAATGTTTCGCTGATTGACCGCGAACAGGCGTTGGCATTGGTGCCTTGCCTGCGCCCGGAAGTCATCGCCGGCGCCATGCTTGAAACCGAGGCCCGCGACCTCGATGTGCATGCGCTGCACCAGGGTTTCCTGCGGGCCATGCGTCGTGCCGGAGGGGTCTTGCAGTGTGACGCGCAGTTGAGCAGCGCCACCCGCCAGGGCCGGCATTGGCTGCTGACACTGGCCGACGGCCGACAACTGCGCGCGCGCAACCTGGTCAACGCCGCTGGCGCCTGGGCCGATGAGGTGGCACAGCAATGCGGCGTAGCACCGATCGGCCTGCAACCCTGTCGGCGTACCGCCTTCACCTTCGACGGCCCCGAAGGCCTGGACTTTGCAAACTGGCCCGCCGTTATCGGCATCGACGAAAGTTTTTACTTCAAACCCGACGCCGGCCAACTGCTGGGCTCACCGGCCAACGCCGATCCGGTTCCGCCACAGGACGTGATGCCCGAAGAGCTGGACATCGCCACGGGGATTTATCACATCGAAGCCGCCACCTCCCTGAGCATTCGGCGGCCACGTCACAGCTGGGCCGGCCTGCGTTCTTTCGTCCCCGATGGCGACCTGGTGGTCGGTTGGGATGAGCGCTGTGAAGGCTTCTTCTGGCTCGCCGCCCAGGGCGGTTATGGCATCCAGTCGGCGGCCGGAGTCTCGCAACTGGCCTGTTCCCTATTGCTCGATCAACCCTTGCCCGAAGCGCTGCGGCGCCAGGGCGTCGAACCACAGCGCATGGCTCCCGCCCGCTTGCGCTGATCATTCACTCTGCAGAGGTTCCCTGTCATGCCAGAAAGTCTCCAGCGTTACCCCAGCCACCTGCCCTACCCGTTTTCCAAAGCCATTCGGGTGGGCGATTTGCTGTACCTCTCCGGGCAGGTGCCCATGGATCCGAAAGGCGAAGTGGTACGCGGTGATATCCAGCAGCAAACCGAAGCCGTCATGAGCCGCATCGGCGAAACCCTGGCCGAATGCGGCGTGGGGTTTGATCAAGTGGTCAAGGCCACGGTGTGGCTGTCGGATATGCAGCACTTCGCCGGTTTCAACGAGGTGTATGCGCGCTACTTCAAACAAGGTTTCCCGGTGCGCTCCACCGTCGGGGCGCAACTGGCGCTGGGGGTCGATGTAGAAATCGAAGTCCAGGCCTGGGTCGGCCCGCCAACCCGCTGATACCTGGCGAGGACAGCCCGTTGTCGTCACGGTGTTTCACAAGCAAGCTCGCACGCCCCTTAACAACAACAATTCAAGGGAAGTCGTCATGAAAGAAAGTCTGAAGATTGCCGGTGCATTTGTCGGTGTGATCGTCGGTGCGGGGTTCGCCTCGGGCCGGGAACTGTTGCTGATGTTCGTCGATTTCGGCGTATGGGGGTTGCTCGGTGCGGTGCTCAGCGCCGCACTGTTCACCTTCCTCGGCATGGCGCTGGCGGGCATGGGCAACCGCCTGCGCGCCACCTCCCATAAAGACGTGGTGTATGCATTGTGCGGGCGCCACCTGGGGGTACTGGTCGACCTGATGATCACCTTTTTCATGTTTGCGGTCACCGTGGTCATGCTGGCAGGCGGCGGTGCGTTGCTGGAGCAGCAGTTCGGCATCCCGGCCACATTGGGCAGCGTGGCGGTCACCCTGGTGGTAATCGCTATCGTGTGCCTGGACGTGCATAAAGTCATCGGCCTGATCGGTTCGGTCACGCCGTTTCTGATCCTCACTGCCGTCGGCGTAGCGCTCTACGGCGCAGCCACCCGGGGCCTGAGCTTCGCCGAGCTGGATCAGGTGGCCAGCCGCCAGAGCGCCGGCGCCAGCCATTGGCTGCTCGGTGCATTGCTGTACGTGTCCTATAACATCGTGGCCGGCGTACCGATCCTGGCGATCATGGGCGGCGCGGCGAAAAGCGAAAAACAGGCGGTCTGGGGCGGGATTCTCGGCGGCGCCATCTTGGGCCTGCTGATGCTGGTGATGAGCCTGGGACTGTTGTCGCGCCTGGACAGCGTGGCAGACCTGCCGATGCCCATGCTGTCCATCGCCAGCGAAGCCTCGCCAGCCCTCGGGCTGCTGATGGCGGTGATTATCTTCCTGATGATCCTCAACACCGCAGTCGGCACCTTGTACTCCTTCTCGGCGCGCCTGCTGCCACCCGGCACCCGTAAATTCCGTGTCGGGTCGGCGGCCTTTGCCGCGCTGGCTTTTGCCGGCAGCCTGATCGGCTTTATCAGCCTGGTCGGCCAGGTGTATCCGCTGTTTGGCTACCTGGGGTTCTTGCTGATCGCCGCCGTATTGATTGGCTGGCTGCGGCTCGGGCGCCTTGCCGGCGCAACGGGCTAAACCCAAGGCGGGTGGCTGGTCACGCAGTGTCCGCCACCGCCGCCTGCGGCGATGGCGTCGATATCCAGTTGCAGCAACTTGCGCCCCTTATGCCTGGCAACCAGATGGTCTTGCAATACCACTGCGGCCTGACAACAGTTGTGGAACGGCAGACGGCTGTATGATTGTCCCGCCCCCTAACGGCGTGACAAATACATAAGGAGCGTTTCAGATGCTACGAGTGGATTGGCTCGATAAACAAATGGACAAGTGCGGCGTTATGGCCGAATGGCTTTACCGGGAATTCAGTTATGAGTTTACGCAGCAATCTCTTTCGAGCTGGAAACACGAGTTCTCTGAGGGACAGCGTGATGGCAGTTGGAAGTGTCTGATCGCAACGGAACGAGACCAGTTGCTAGGTGGCGCGACGCTTGCCAATAACGACCTATCTGACCGACCGGATCTAGGCCCGTGGCTTGCGTGCGTGTTCATCGCACCTGAAGCTCGCAGGAGAGGGCTCGCGGCGCAGTTAATCGAAGGCATCTGTGTCCATGCAAGAGACGCTGGGTTCACTACCTTGTACTTGCACACCCATAACCAGAGCAACTATTACACCCAACTTGGCTGGAAAGTGTTGGAGCGCTTTGAGGCTTGGGGGAAGGAGCAATACCTCATGTCACGGAGTTTATAGTCAACGCCGACTTCAAATTTCCGGCGCTTTTTTATAAGTAGCAAAGCTCTGATCTGACGTCTGCGTTTTCACACAGCCTGGGCCGGTTAGCGACGGTCTGACTTCGTCCTGCGATAGATCAGTGATGCCTTCGTACGTCTCATTGTGTGTGTGCCATACATGGCTCTATCAAGGCCCCGAGAGCAGATAGTGTTTGCTCAGTGATCTCAAACTGCACAGGCCGCTGCGTTTTCTGCTGCATCACCATGGCTCGTGATGATAAGTGCTCCCCATGAGCAACATCGCGCACGCGGAGCTTGGTTAAGTCGCAGGCTCGAAGCTTGCTGTCGATGGCCAGATCGAAGAGAGCCAGATCCCGGGTTCTTTCCGCCATTTGAAGCCTTACTCGGTTGGCCCAGGTATCTCTCAGTCGGAGTGGGGTTTTCTGCCCGACTAGTTTTCCTTTGTTCCACGGCTATTAGATAAACTTACAACTCTATCGTGCACTGATTAAAATAAAGTAAACTTTAAAAAACCATGCTTCAGGTGAGCTCATGAAAAATATTCATATTGCATATATCTTGTTCGGCTCCGCGCTTTCATTAAAGGTCATGGCGAGCGGGCTAGACGTCGAGCACACACTAATTGAGCATCGCTGGTATACTTTCGAAGACGTGATAGAAAAGAGAACAAAATACAACAGGGTGGATATTTCGCGAGGATACATCGAATACTATTTCGAGGGTGATGAATATACACCCAAGCAGCCAGAAGAGAAATTGTCGCCGCGACAAAAATTCTATTCCAACCATGGTAGCGTTGGAACATACGCGGCGGCTGATTATGAGACCGCGCTAGACAGGGAGTGCATAGATGTTGTCTCTGGTTCTTTAGGATCATTTATAGGCGACTATGAAAACTCCAAAAGACCTGATAGACAAAAATATAAGCGCACCGTTGTTGGCATAAAGTCTTTAACGTACAAAGGCCCTGAGCATAACTTCAAGAGCCCTTCATCTTGGTCGCCTGTAGTGTTACCCAAGAACAACAAAAGTCTTCTTTGTGAAATTTATGAAGTCAAGAGTAAAGAAAGTGATGTGAAATACATTGTTTATGCTGCTTCAGTGGCAACCGCTATGTTTGACGAAATTCATACGGCCCCATTGCCAGATAACAAGGTCGAGTAATTAAAAGTCTTCGCACTCATAGGGGTCACCGATGTTCCGCTGCCAACATTGACCGGAACTGAGAAATGATCGCTGAAGATAGCCCGGCACCTTTGAACACTTCGCAGGTGAAGCTAACGGGTGCAGGGCCCGGTGCCGTTATGATGCGGTCTGCAACCACAGCTACTGGGCTGTTTCGATAAAGCGTGCGCCCTTCATAACCTACGGCATTTTGCGTTAAGAAGTCAGCGCTGTTCGAGGTATGAGCAACCGTGTCGAGAAGCCCGGCCCTAGCAAGTGCCAGCGTTCCGCCACAAATACCGGCAATTGTCGCTCCACTTGCACGACTGGCATGAAGAAAGTCGCGAATATCCGGTGCATCTGCACTTTCCCAGATCATTCCTCCAATGACGACAACGACGTCCGGTTTCCAGTCCAGACATTGTTGCAAACTGCTATCGACCGTTACAGCCAATCCACCCTGCGAGCAGAACTGCCCCGTAGTAGAAGCGAAAAACCTGGCATCGATCCCGTAAAACGGGGACGCAGTTCCAGCAATCAACGCGTATTCCCAATCCGCAAAACCGGGGGTCAGTATCAATCCCACACGTGCCATCAGTCAGAATCCTCCATGAATGCCAATAACGTTTGGCGGCGACAAACATACATCAAAAGTACCCAGGGCTGCGCAGAGCCAGTTGATACCGTGGTTTTACCTGGTCCGCCCTTGGTTGACACGATTGCTGCGATTTTCTTACTGCTTGGCTCTGAATCGAAGGCTTGGAGACAGCTTCATAAAAGTCAGGCTAATAAGATGGCGCTCAGGAAAACCGCCCTGAACGAAAAAAGCCTGCATCTCTGCAGGCTTTTCTCAATATTTCTTGGTCTGTAGGAAAAGTGGACAGCAGCAGCCAGCCACCGCATCTCCTACAGCGCATAACCAACCGAAACCTGGATAGTTGTCCTCAGGCTTCTGGGGAGCGCTTGACCGGGAACGACACAAAGGGCTTGATCTCCTTGAGCACAAACATACTCTGCATCTCTTTGATACCAGGCAGCTGTCGGACTACCGACATCGCGAAATCAGAAAAAGAGTCAAGATCGCGCGCCACTACTTGTATTAGGAAGTCAGCGTCGCCACCGATGCTGTAGCACGCCACCACATCCTCAAGCTGCATCACTTCCTGCTCGAACTTCTTGGCCTCGGCCGCGCTGTGATGGTCGATTCTGACCCTTACAAACACCATCACCCCCAACCCGATCTTGCGTCGGTCCAACACCGCCCGGTAGCCCTGAATATAACGATGCTCTTCCAACTGGCGAACTCTGCGCCAGCATGGCGAGGCCGACATGCCGATCTGGTCGGCCAGGGTCTGGTTGGTGATCCTACCGTCCTGCTGCAAGGCTGTAAGGATTTTAACATCTGTCAGACTGAGCACCTGATCGGTCATAACTTCCCACCATTCGTAATAAACAGGTAAATCCTACCAGAACCAATCCTTCTACGGATCAAAGTAGAAAAAAAATACCGCTCTGAAGGGGATAGTATTTCTTCAGTACCTGACATCGGGTTTACAGGGCCTCAGCCTCTCAGGCACAAATCGATAGACAAATCCAAGGCGGACTGAGGTTTAAGCATGAATGCAAGCAACTTAAAGTGCGTTAAGAATGCAATTAATCGGAAAAATGACTGTGGGTAAGTGATCGCGACCTTGGTCTGAAGTCATTGATAAAGTCAACACAACCAAAGCTTTATAGATGGAATCGAGGTGTATATGAATTTCGATGCTGCCGTTCACAAATGTGTAATTGTTGTCGACAACGCGCTGGGGTTGGGACATGCAGTAAATGCCGTAAGCGTCATAGGTGTCAGTCTAGGACGTTCGGTAGAGGGTCTGGTTGGACCTGCCCTGCAAAGCAGTGACGAGGTTGATTACCCTGGAGTTATATACGCACCTTTGCCAGTTTTGCGATCCAACAGTGATTACTTGCGGGAACTTCATAAGAAAGCGCTGCTGGATAATGAAATTCACACCATGCCCTTCAGCGCCCTGGCGCAATCCTGCAAGACGTATGAGGAATATGAGGCGCGTATCTCCGAGGCCGATAGTTCAGGCATAGAGTTGGTTGCCATTGGTTTGGTTGGACCACAGAAAAGCATCAGCAAATTGACGGGCAATCTTTCGCTATTTAAATGAACTGCTGATCGTCGTGCGACCTTTATTGAAGTTCGATTTTGCGCTGAGGCAACATTCAGCTTATTGAACTCACGATGCCGTGTTTGTAGAACACTGCCATGGCGTAGATTAAAGACTCAGGCGAACTCGTTTCAATCTTGACTTCCGAGCATGCAAGAAACCAGCAACCGAATAATAAATAATCCGAGAAAAGCCATATGCTCAACTTATCACAAGCACTTACCTATACGGCAGCGCTGGGCATCGCGGCGGCCATTCCCGGTCCCGGCATGGCCGCGCTGGTAGCGCGGAGCGTCAGCGGTGGCACACTGTCGGGCTTTTGCCTGCTATTTGGGTTGATACTCGGCGATCTGACTTACTTGTCATTTGCCATCTTTGGACTGGCGATGGTCGCCGCGCACTTCGATGCATTGTTCCATTTGGTGCGCTGGGCGGCTGCGCTGTACTTGTGCTATCTGGCTTGGCAATTCTGGTTCGCCAACCATCAGGCTATCGAAATGGGGCACCCAGCGAAGAAAAAAGAACTGCTGTCGGCGGCGATATCTGGCCTGACCATTACCTTGGGCAACCCGAAGACCATAGGCTTCTATCTGGCGTTGTTACCGCTCGTGATCAACCTTGAAACAGTCTCGCTACAGACTTGGGGGCTGGTGCTGGTGCCATTGACCATTCTCGTTCTGTTGGGCGTTGGTGCAGTGTTCATTGTCGGCGCGGTGCGCATCCGGCACCTGCTGTCGAGCCTCAGAGCCCAACAGTGGCTGTTCCGCGGCGCGGCGGCGATTATGGTGGCCGCCGCCGCGGCCATGCTGATCACTTGAAACACTCAGAGGTATCCGGTCTCGCAACAGCTTCATTCGCGCCCAAGTCCAGCAGTGCCCGCGGCAACTGTGGGCGCGCTCATCAGCGGTAGCGTTTCCAGTGCATGGGCGAGGAAGTCGACAAACACCCGCACTTTCTGCGGCACATGCCTATGGCTCGTGTAAAGCGCGTAGATCGAGCGCCGAGGCATTGACTGCCCGGGGAGCACCTGCACCAACTGGCCGCTGTCGAGCAAAGGCTGGGCGATGAACGAAGGCAGAGCGCCAATACCCAGGCCAGCCTGCAACATGTCGCTCAGCATTAAGCTGTTGTCCACCGCAAGGCGCACCGGCAGTTCCAGGCGGCTACTGCCTTGCGGGCCTTGAAGGTGCCAACTGTCGGGGTATTCGGCCAGGCGATAAGCCAGGCAACTGTGTTCACGCAGATCATCAACGTTATGGGGAGTGCCTTTGGCTTGCAGATAAGCCGGAGCGGCGCAGATCATCTGCTGAACTTCGCCCAGGCGTCGGGCGATCAGCGAGGAGTCGGGTAGACGGCTGCGGATCCTCAGCGACACATCGAAGCCCTCGCTGATGACGTCTAGCAGGCGATCGTTGAGGGTGAGTTCGACCTTGAGTTCTGGGTAGCGCTGCATGAACGCCACCAAGATCGGCGACAGCACCTTGAGGCCGAACGACAGCGGCGCGTTGACCCGTAGACGGCCGCTGGGCTCGCTGGCGCCGACCTGGGTCGCACGTTCCAGGGCGTCCAGTTCATCGAGCAGGTGGCAGCATTCACTGAAATACGCCTGGCCAGCCTCCGACAGGCTCATGCGGCGGGTTGTGCGCAGCAGTAGCAGGCTGCCCAGACGCGCCTCCAACTGCCGTACCTGTTTGCTCACTGCGGCTGTGGATTGCCCCAGGTCAACGGCGGCAAGGCTGAAGCTATCGCGCTCAACCACGCGGCGAAAGGTACGCATGGCCACCAACACATCCATATTGTTTCTCCTGGGTTGAATATCAATCAATTAAAGGCCTGATTATCTATGAATTTACAACCCATAACATGGCCGCTCCCCTTACAGGAGTCATGGCATGTTGTTGAGTTCGTGGATCAAAAACCTTACCGGGCTGGCCGTCTTGTCGGTGCTCAGCTCACTGTGCAGCGCTGGCGCGCCGGTCAAGCCCGAAGTGGGTATCAGCCCCTGGGGCGAGAAGGATGAGATCGGGCGTCTGAATCTGATGACCCCGCAGTCGCAGGCGGCGATCATGGCTCGGGTAAATGGGGCCCAGGCCTACGATCTAGCAGTGGAGTACTTTGTCGGCATGCCCAGTTGGCAAGCGGCGGGTGATCCGCCTTACCAGATGTGGATGACCCACACCCCACACGGCAATGTCATCGCCGACCCGATGCAGGTCGGCGATCCTATGAACAAGCACGTCAGCTACAGCGGCTCGGCGGTGTCGATGTATGCCCATATGGGTACTCATATCGACGCCCTCAATCACTTTGGCCTCGATGGCAAGATCTGGAACGGCTTTCGTGCCGACCAGCACTTGGGCGACCGAGGCTGGAATGTCACTGGAGCAGAAAAGCTGCCACCGATCATCGCCCGCGGAGTCATGATCGATGTCGCCGCAGCCAAGGGCCTGGATCAACTGGCTGATAACTACCGCATCACCCGCAGTGATCTACAGCAAGCGCTGGCCAAGCAGCGAGTGGCGCTGGAACAGGGCGATGTGGTGCTGATTCGCACCGGGCGCATGCGTGACTATGAGCACGCCCAGGTCTACATGGCCAACCCGCCGGGCCTGAGCCTGGATGCGGCAAAGTTTCTGGTGGAGGTCAGCGGTGCCATGGTGGTCGGTGCCGACAATCTGAGTTTTGAGACCTTCCCTTCCGAGGTTGAGGGTAATTATCTGCCGCTGCACACCTATCTGTTGGCCATGCAGGGCGCGCCGATCATTGAGTTGGTGAACTTGGAAGGTTTGTCCAAGGATCAAGTTTATCAATTCGCCTTTGTGGGAGCGTCTTTGAAGCTGCGCGGAGCGGATGCGGCGCCGATGCGTCCGATAGCCTTGCCCGTCCACTGAGGATGCGGCACTACTTTTTCAGGAGATCACTATGTCAATACCTTCCCGAACGCTGACCTTGTCCAACCCGCCAGGGTTATATGACCCCAGCGCCAACGGCTACTCCCATGTTGCCGAGGTGGCTGCCGGTGCCCGGCTAGTCTTTATCGCCGGCCAAGGCGGTGAGACTGCCGACGGTGAGCTCTCGGCCGACTTTACCGATCAGGTTCGCCAAGCCTTGGCCAACTTGCAGGTGGCCTTGCGTTCAGTCGGCGCCGAGGTCAGCCATGTGGCCAAACTCACGGTATTAATCGTCGATCACAGCCAGGCGCGCCTTGAGATTTTCGGCGCGCAATTGCAGCAACTTTGGAGCGCCTCGCCGACACCGGCCTGTACCTTGATACCTGTGCCGCGTCTGGCGCTGGATGGCATGTTGTTCGAAATCGAGGCAGTGGCTGTGCTGCCCGACTGATATTTCGAGCAAGGCACAGCGAGCCGTACTCTGATCAGGCTACAGGGTATAAGAAATGCCCACTTGCACCGTACGCGGCTCACCGGGGTAAGCGTAGAAGTTCAGGAACGAGCCTTCTTCGTACTCGCGATTGAACAGGTTCTTCACGTCGAGGTTGAGCCTGAGCTTTTCGTTGACCTTGTAATAGCTGAGCACGTCGATGACGGTGTAGGCCTCCATCGAGAACGTGTTATTGGCGGTCTGCCCGGCACGCTCGGCTACGTATTTTCCACCTGCGCCAAGGCCCAATCCTTTGAGCGCGCCATCCTGAAACTCATACATGTTGAGCAGGCTGAAGCTGTTGCGCGGAATATTCGCCAGACGCGTTCCGGTGCGCACAGAAGTGTCCTTGGTCACAGCGGCATCCACATAGCCATAGCCGCCGATTATCCGCCACTCGGGCGTCAGGTTGCCGGCCACGTTCAGATCGAAGCCGCGGCTGCGGACCTGCCCCGTGGCGACACTGAAGGCCGAGTCAACGGGGTCAACCCCCTGAACATTTTTCTTCTCGATCTGATATATCGCCGCGTCGACGCTCAACTGCCGGTCAAGCGCTTCCCACTTCACGCCCACCTCGTAGGACTTGCCCTTCTCCGGCTCGAAACCGCCGCCTTGACGACTGGCGCCCGTGTTGGGCTTGAACGAGCGCGCGGCATCCGCGTAGATCGCGACAGTGTCAGTGAGGTCATACATCACACCAACGCGCGGAGTGACGGCGTTGTCGGCAGCGTTCCAGGGTTTCACGCCGGGCACGTAGGATTCGTACTCGTGCTCGAAACGCTCAAAGCGCGCACCGGCGAGCACTTTTAAACGCTCGGTCAGCGCCACTTGATCCTGGACGAAGGCCGCGTAAGTCTTGAGGTTTTCTTTGTCGTGGGTAGGCGTACGAGTCAGCGCCGGACGTGGCTGGCCATACACCGGGTTGAAGATATCGATTGGAAAAACCCCCAGCTCTGCGCTGGAGCGTTGGATGATGGACTTGTAGTCATAATCTTCGTACTCGACGCCAGTCAGCAACGTGTGATCAAGGCCTCCCGTGGAAAAGTGCCCGGTCAGGTTCAGTTGATAGTCTTTGTCGGTCCAGTCCAACTTGCGGTAGTTGAAGTTGCGCTGGAGTGTTCGCCCATCGGCATTCATGCTGGCAGCACCGTTGGCCTCAACAGCATTACCCTTCATCGTACCGTCCAGCCACTGGAAACCACCGCCCAGGCTCCAGTTGTCGTTGAGCATATGCTCGAACCGCAACTGGGCCATGTTGTTATCGTTGTGCAGATTACCGGCGTATTTTTCACCCCAGAAGGTGTCGCGGGATGCGGTACCGCGTTGGTTGGCAAAGCGAGTCAGGCCTCGATCAAGTGGATGATTGTTACGCATGAAGTCGCCTTCGAAAGTCACCTTGGTGTCGTCACTGACCTGCCAGCTCAGTACAGGCGTTACGCCATAGCGTTCGGTTGAGACATGGTCGCGGAAGGTGTCGCCGCCCTCTCCTACCACGTTGAGGCGATAGGCCAGGCGACCTTGCTCATCCAGCGGGCCGGAAGCATCAAGGGTGCCACGCTTCATACCCTGATCATCCAGCTGGCTACCCAATGTGACCGTCCGCTCAGGCAAAGGCTGTTTGGAAACTATGTTGAAGGTACCGCCGGGATCGCCACGTCCATAGAGCATCGTCGCTGGTCCGCGAAGCACTTCAAGCCGCTCAATGCTGTTGGCGTCCGGCATGTTTGGGTAGCCCCGGTTAATCGGAAAACCGTTGCGGTAGAACTCGGCGGTTGTAAAGCCTCGAACAGTGAAGTTGGTAAGCCCTTGGCCGCCGAAGTTGTTCGCGCGGCCAACACCGCCGGCATAGTCCAGGGCCTCCTGCAAGCGAGTGGCACCAATGTCCTCGACCACGTCTTTGGGCACTACGCTGATGGACTGCGGCGTCTCATGAATTGCTGTGTCAGTGCGCGTCGCGCTGGCCGAACGTGTGGCGCGATACCCCTTGACCGGCCCTTGAGCCGTCTCAGTGTCTGATTCGCCCGTGACATTGATGGCTTGCAGTTCAAGGCTGGCATTTTCGGTGCCGGCAACCTGCGCCCAAGCAAAAGGGGAAAACGCCTGAAGCACGCAGAGAGAAAGCAGGGTACGACGCATGGATGTTTGACCTGATGGATGAGCGGACGGAAGGTGAACCTGCCTGGAAATCGCGAGGCATGATATACCAGCAGTTCCCATTTGCCACTAATTCTCATTTGCGCTTTTTTCGGGTATGAGCTGGTCTGCCCGAATCTCATTATTCGCGATCAGTTGATAGGTGCCGCCTGGCGCTTCATGCGATAGCGCGTAGAACGACGACAGCGATGGCTGGTTATCCAGATCAATAAGTAGGGTTCGAAGACCTGCATCGGCGCAGAACGCGCCTAGATTGGCGCCCACCGTGGTTTTACCCGGTCCGCCCTTGGTTGAAACGATTGCTGCGATTTTCATACTGCTTGCCTCTGAATCGAAGGATTAGAGACAGCTTCATAAAAGTCGGGCTATTAAGATGGCGCTCAGGAAAACCGCCCTGAACGAAAAAAGCCTGCATCTCTGCAGGCTTTTTTCAATGTCTGGCTCCACGACCTGGACTCGAACCAGGGACCCAATGATTAACAGTCATTTGCTCTACCAACTGAGCTATCGCGGAATGCGGCGTATCTTACTGATTGAAAAGGATAAGTCAACCATTTAATGCGCTTTTACGTGTGTACAAGGCGCTGTTTGGGTGCGCTATCATCGCTCGGCTGTCTACAGCAAGCCGCAACGCTCTACAGCATGAACCCAAGAAAAGTGGCAAACCAAACCGACAGGAAGTCGCTCCGTGAAAAAAATGCATCACCACCCCTTTTTCAAGCCCCGCCGCGCCGCCGCCACACCGACACCGAAAAAGCCCAGGTTTTCCTCCGGCACGCTCCTGTCACTGGCAGCGGTGGTGATTTCCATTGCCGCCGCGTCGATTTCCTTCTGGCAACTGGACTTGATGCGCGAGCACAATCGCCTCTCCGTACGGCCCTACCTGGGGATTACACCGCATTTGACGGCGGAAAAAAGCGGGCTGTATTTGTCCAACGAAGGGATCGGGCCGGGCATCATCACCTCGTTCACTGTTCGCGTCGGCGACGAGCAGTTCAACGGGCTGGGGGACAGTCGCTGGCCCGCCGTGCTGGAGAAGGCGCGATTGAATCCCGAGTGCTTCGCCAAAGGCTGGCCCACCGAAGGTGCTGCGGTCAGGCCTGGTAATGACATCGCGATTCTGGAGCCGACTAAAAGCACACAGTTCGGCCCCTTGTGCCTGCTGCAAATGAGCTTTTTCCTGCAAAGGAATGACGTATTTGTAGAGATGCACTATGAATCGCTCTACAAGGAAACCTTCACCTTTTCCGGCCCGTTGAGCATGAATGAGGCCATGGACATGGGTGCGTTAGGCAAAATATTGCAGCGCTGACCCAGAGGCCCCTCGTTACGGCAACTGCTCAATCACCCCACTACGCTTCAACTGCCCCAACTGCTCACTGGACAACCCCAACCGCCCAGCCAACACCTCATCCGTATGCTGGCCCAACATCGGCGCTGGCCGTACGTACTCCACCGGGGTGCCGGACATCTTGATCGGGCTGCCGACCATGGCGAAATCCGGGTTTTGCGGGTGGGGAATCTTCACCATCAGTTCGCGGGCGATTACCTGCGGTTCTTCCAGCGATTGCGCGATGTTGTTGATCGCGCCCACCGGCACTTTCGAGGCGTGGATGCAGTTGACCCACTCGTCTGCCGTGCGGCCGAGGAAATGCGCCGACAGCAACTCGACGATTTCGCCCCGATGGGCAACGCGATCGGCATTGCGCCGAAAGCGCGGATCATCCGGCAGATGTGGCAAGCCGATGCTCTGGCACAAGGCGATAAATTGGCTGTCGTTGCCGCAGGCGATGATGAAGTCGCGGTCTGCCGCACGGAACACCTGGTACGGCACGATATTGGCGTGGGCGTTGCCAAAGCGCTGGGGCACTTTGCCGGAGGCCAGGTAGTTCATGCTCTGGTTGGCCAGGGTCGCGACTTGCACGTCCAGCAGGGCCATATCGATATGCTGGCCGACGCCCGTGCGTTCACGGCTGAGCAGCGCGCCCTGGATCGCCACGGTGGAATACAGCCCGGTCATCAGGTCGGAAAAGGCCACGCCGACTTTCTGCGGGCCGCCCCCTGGTAAGTCATCGCGCTCGCCGGTGATGCTCATCAGGCCGCCAATGCCTTGGATGATGAAGTCGTAGCCAGGCTCTTCGGCACGCGGGCCGGTCTGGCCGAAGCCCGTGATGGAGCAATACACCAGGCGCGGGTTGAGCGCGGCCAGGGTCGCGTAGTCCAGGCCATATCGGGCCAAGGAGCCGGCCTTGTAGTTCTCGATCAGCACATCGGAACTGGCCGCCAGCGCCCGCACCAGTTCCTGGCCTTCGGCGCTGGCCAGATCGATGGCCACCGACAACTTGCCGCGGTTGGTGGACTGGTAATACGAAGCCTGCCCGGATGACTCGCCAGCGGCAGTCTGCATCCACGGCGGCCCCCAGCCGCGCGTGTCATCGCCACTGTGCGGGCGCTCGATCTTGATCACTTCCGCGCCCAGGTCCGCCAACACCTGACCACACCATGGGCCGGCCAAGACCCGGCTCAAATCCAGTACGCGCAAACCTGTTAATGCACCCATTGTTGTTATTCCTGAAGGTCTGTGTCGCCGACTGCCGAGCTTTCTAGCGCAGCCAGCTATTGTTTTGCTGTGCGAAATAGTATTTCGTAATTACACAAAATAGTATGTTCCGATATGGAAGATGTAAATGCAAAAGCACGGCAAACCATCGAATAAAACCATAAGCTATTGTTTTAAAAAGACTAATTAGAGAGCAGCGATAAAAAATCAACACAACCAACAATTCCGCACAGCGAAATCATGTTCTGTTTTGTTGATTTTACAAAAAAAGGATGATTACCATGCACCGTCGCAACCCGGACCCAAGTCCATCCCAGACACCTGCAGGCCCCCATGGTTTTGAACACGTGAGGCTGGATCCGATGAGCAACGATGAGGAGGAAGACAAGGATCGGCAGTTCATCACCGCGCTGGCCCGAGGCCTGGAACTGCTGCGCTGTTTTACCCCCAGCGAAAGCGTGCTGGGTAACCAGGAACTGGCGCGCAAGACCGGCCTGCCGAAACCGACGGTGACGCGCATGACCCACACCCTGACCCGCCTGGGCTACCTCAAGCACCTGCCGCAGTCTGGCCGGTACCAGTTGAATGTGGGGGTGATGGCGTTTGGTTACGCGATGCTATCCAACCTGTCGGTGCGGGCCGCCGCCCACCCGCTGATGGAGACCATGGCCAAGTACGCCCAGGCTGCCGTCGCGATGGCCTCCCGCGATCGCCTGGACATGGTGTACCTGGACGTGGTCCAGGGCGAAGCGAACATGACCATGCGCCGCCAGATCGGTACGCGCCTGCCGCTGCACTTGAGTTCGGCGGGCCGCGCCTGCCTGGCGGCGATGCCGGAGAGTGAGCGGGAGTTCATGCTCGAACATATCCGCCAGCGCCATCTGGAGGATTGGCCGACGATTCGCAAAGGGCTGGAACGCGCATTCAGGGATTACACCGACTTCGGCTATTGCATGTCGATCGGTGAGTGGCACCGCGATGTCAACGCCATCGCCGTGCCCATGCTGCACACACAACATGGGCTGTTGACGTTCAACTGTGGCGGGCCGAGTTTTCACCTTTCCCGGGAAAAACTCGAAGACGACATCGGGCCGCGTCTCAAGCACATGGTCAATAACATCGAGGCCGCCGCCCGCTAGCCAGATCGGTGCGCGGCCCGCAGATCCAATACAAACGGCTCGCCGAACGGGCCGCCGAGGAATGTACATGATCCGAGATTCGCAAACGCTTCATATCCTGCTGGACTCCATTCGCCAGTTCGTCAACGAAGCGCTGATCCCACGGGAAAACGAAGTCGCCGAGACGGATGAAATCCCGGCGGACATCGTCCAGCAATTCCAGGACATGGGCCTGTTCGGCCTGACCCTGCCCGAAGCCTACGGTGGCCTGGGCGTGACCATGGAAGAAGAAGTGCATATCGCCTTCGAGCTGGGCCGCACCTCGCCAGCATTCCGCTCCTACTTCGGCACCAACAACGGCATCGGCTCCCTCGGCATCCTGTTGGACGGTACCGAGGCGCAGAAACAACACTACTTGCCCAAGCTTGCCAGCGGCGAGCTGCTCAGTTCGTTCTGCCTGACCGAACCGGATTCCGGCTCCGATGCCGCCTCGCTGAAAACCACCGCCGTGCGCGATGGCGAGCATTACGTGATCAATGGCACCAAGCGCTTTATCACCAATGCGCCCCACGCCGGGATTTTCACAGTGATGGCCCGTACCAACCCGCACATCAAGGGCTCCGGTGGCATCAGCGCCTTTATCATCGAGCGCAATACACCGGGCGTGTCCCTGGGCAAGCGCGACCATAAGATGGGCCAGCAAGGCGCCCATACCAGCGACGTGATATTCGACAATGTGCGGGTGCCCGCCGAGCAACTGATCGGCGGCGTCGAAGGCGTGGGTTTCAAGACCGCAATGAAAGTACTCGACAAGGGCCGCCTGCACATCGCCGCCGTCAGCGTGGGCGCCGCCGAACGCATGCTCGACGATGCCCTGCGCTACGCCATCGACCGCAAGCAATTCGGCCAGCCGATTGCCGAATTCCAGTTGATCCAAGCCATGCTCGCCGACAGCAAGGCCGAGATCTATGCGGCCCACTGCATGGTGCTGGACGCGGCGCGCAAGCGTGACGAGGGCCTGGATATCGGTACCCAAGCTTCCTGCGCGAAGATGTTTGCCACGGAAATGTGCGGCCGGGTGGCTGACCGTTGCGTGCAGATCCACGGCGGCGCGGGCTATGTGAGCGAATACGCGATCGAGCGGTTCTACCGCGATGTGCGCCTGTTCCGGTTGTATGAAGGCACCACGCAGATCCAGCAGTTGGTGATCGCACGCAACATGATTCGCGAGGCCCAGCACTAAACCCCACACAACCCTTTGGGGGGAACCGGGCTTGTGTGGGAGCGGGCTTGCCCGCGATGACGGTGCATCATTCGATATTAAAGTTGACTGACACGCCGCTATCGCGGGCAAGCCCGCTCCCACAGTAGATCTTCTTTGTTCATGCAACAGCGTTCCAACCTGCAACACCCATAACCTGTGCCCTACAACTACAACAAGGTATCGCTATGGAAGTCGCCACATCGACGGGTGCGTTGTCGCCCGCAAAAAACAACCTGTGGATCATTGTCTTCATCTTCTGCTTCCTCGGTCTTCTGATCGATGGCGCAGACTTGATGCTCCTGTCCTACAGCCTCAGCAGCCTGAAGGCCGAGTTCGGCCTGACCAGTGTCGAGGCCGGCAGCCTGGGCAGTTTCACCCTGGCCGGGATGGCGGTCGGCGGGATTTACGGAGGCTGGGCCTGCGACCGCTTTGGTCGGGTCAAGACCGTGGTGTGGAGCATCATGCTGTTCTCGGTAGGCACTGCGATTCTCGGTCTGACCCACAGCTACTGGCAGTTTGCAGCCACCCGCTTCTTCGCTTCCCTCGGGCTGGGCGCGCTGTATGTCGCCTGCAACACCCTGATGGCCGAATACGTACCGACCCGCTACCGCACCACCGTGCTCGGCACCCTGCAGGCCGGCTGGTCGGTGGGCTATATCGTCGCCACCTTGTTGGCCGGCTGGATCCTGCCGGACCACGGCTGGCGCTGGCTGTTCTACGTGGCGATCATCCCGGTGATCCTCGCCGTGCTGATGCAGCGCCTGGTGCCGGAACCCCAGGCCTGGCTCAACGCCCAGGCCGCCCGCGCGCGGGAAAAAGCCGAAGGCATCCAGCACGTCTCGGCGAAAAAGCCCGATGGCATGTTCAAGCTGATCTTCAGCGACCCCAAGGCCAGCCGCATGTTCCTGCTCTGGGCGCTGACCGCAGGCTTCCTGCAGTTCGGCTACTACGGGGTCAACAACTGGATGCCGTCCTACCTGGAAGGCGAACTGGGGATGAACTTCAAGTCGATGACCAGCTACATGGTCGGTACCTACGCGGCGATGATTTTCGGCAAGATCCTCGCCGGCCTCGCGGCTGATCGCCTGGGCCGGCGCGTGGTGTTTGCCTTCGGCGCCTTGGGCACGGCGGTGTTCCTGCCGGTGATCGTGCTGTATCAGAGCCCGGACAACATCCTCTGGCTGCTGATTACCTTCGGCTTTTTGTATGGCATTCCCTACGGCGTGAATGCGACCTACATGACCGAGAGCTTCGAAGCAAAATTCCGCGGCTCGGCGGTGGGCGGTGCCTACAACATCGGCCGCATTGGCGCGGCAGTAGCGCCGGCGGCCATTGGCTTCCTGGCGTCCCATGGCTCGATTGGCGTGGGCTTTTTGGTGATGGGCGCGGCGTACTTTATCTGCGGGGTGATCCCGGCGCTGTTCATCCGTGACAAGCAGTTTGATCCGCAAAAGCAATAACCCCCTGTAGGAGCCGGCAAGCCGGCTCCTACAAAGGGCGCTAGTGCAGGTCCCGCTGAAAAACCTAGCCGTTTTGCCAGTTACTTAAACGCTTTGTTCAAATTATCGTGTACCTGACCAATTGTTGATGGCAGGGCCGGAAATGGAATTCATCGAACAGACCCGCCAGGGCTACGCAGCCTTTCGCGGCTATCAGACCTGGTATCGCGTGACCGGGAACCTCGACAGCGGCAAGACCCCATTGGTCATCCTCCACGGTGGCCCCGGCGGTACCCATGACTATCTGGACGCCTTCAAGGACGTGGCTGCCAGTGGCCATGCGGTGATTCACTACGATCAACTGGGCAATGGCCACTCCACCCACCTGCCCCACCAGCCCGGCGAGTTCTGGACGGTTGAACTGTTTCTCGACGAACTGGACAACCTGCTCGACCACCTGCACATCAGCGGGCATTACGCGATCCTCGGGCATGCCTGGGGCGCCAGGCTCGGCAGTGAACACGCGACTCGCCAACCCGAGGGCCTGCGCGCGTTTATCGCCGCCAACCTGGCTGCCGGCTTCGATGATCAGCCCCTGTGCCGAATCAACCCGTGGCCCGCAGAAGTGGCACGCACCTTCGCCCAGATGGCGGCCGATCCTACGGTGTACAACGCCTTGCACGGGCCGATCAGCATTGGCCGGTTAAGGCAGATCCAAGTACCGACCCTGATGATTTGCGGGCGGCACGACCAGGCCACACCGCTGGAGATCAAGGGTGCGCGCCGGGCGCTGTTCGAAGACTCCAACCATATGCCCCATGTCGAAGAACGCCAGGCCTGCATGGGCACCGTGGTGAAGTTTTTGGATGAAGCCTGTCGCCCCCGATTTTGAAACCACACAAATCAAATGTGGGAGCGGCGGTGCGACGATTCGACTTGCTCGCGAAAGCGGTTTTTCAGTCGCCGGATGTACCGACTGATCCACCGCTTTCGCGAGCAAGCCCGCTCCCACATTTAGTGCGTGGTATTCGGGCTAAACCTCGCTGGTTTCAGCCCTGCCCGGCGCCGTCGCTTTGTGCTGCGAGTCCGCTATCACCGGTATCTCCTTGCCCTCGGCGTCAAACAATTTGCCTTTGCTGAAGTAATCCCCATCCCGCAGTGCCGCCACATCCTGGAAGCACAGGCTGCGCTCGGTGCCGGCGACGAACACCGATTGCTGGTCCGAGTTACCGGCGGTGAAGTGGTTGAACGCCAGGTTCAGCAGGATCGCCATGATCGCCGAGGAACTGATCCCCGAGTGGAAGATGGTGGCGAACCAGCTGGGGAACTGATCGTAGAAGCTCGGCGCGGCAATGGGGATCATGCCGAAACCGATGGAGGTGGCGACAATGATCAGGTTCATGTTGTTGCGGTAATCGACCTTGGACAGTGTGCGGATCCCGCTGGCCGCCACGGTGCCGAACAACACGATCCCGGCGCCGCCCAGTACCGAGGTTGGTACTGCTGCAATCACCCGGCCCATAAAGGGCAACAGGCCAAGGATCACCAAGAACAGGCCGCCTGTGGCCACCACGTAGCGACTCTTGACCCCGGTCACCGCCACCAGGCCGACGTTCTGGGCGAAGGCGCTTTGGGTGAACGAACCGAAGATCGGCGCGAACATGCTCGACAACATGTCTGCACGCAGGCCGTTGCCCAGGCGCTTGGAGTCAACCTTGGTGTCGATGATCTCGCCCACCGCGAGGATATCCGCCGAGGTTTCCACCAATGTCACCATGACCACGATGCACATGGAAAGGATCGCGGCCACATGGAAAGTCGGCATGCCGAAGTGGAACGGCGTGGGGAAGCCGATCATCGGGCCTTGGGTCACGGTGGAGAAGTCCGCCATGCCCAGAAATACCGCGATCAACGTACCAAACACCATCGCCAGCAGGATCGACAGGCGCGAGATAGTGGCGCTGCCCACCTTGCTCAACAACAGCACCAGCACCAGGGTGATGGCCGCCAGGCCAATGTTCGGCATGCTGCCAAAATCGGCGGCGCGGCTGTTACCGCCCATGGCCCAACGGGCGGCGACCGGCATCAGCGTAAGGCCGATGGTGGTAATCACGATCCCCGTGACCAGGGGCGGGAAGAACTTGGTAATTCGCGAAAAGATCGGGGTGATCAGCAACCCGATCAGCGACGCGGCCATCACCGCGCCAAGGATCGCCGGCACACCGCCCGCACCGTCGCTGCCGACAATCGCCACCATGGTTGCCACACCGGCAAACGACACCCCTTGCACCAAGGGCAGCTGGCAGCCAAAAAACGGTAGGCCCAGGGTTTGCAGCAACGTGGCCAGGCCACCGGCAAACAGTGACGCGGCGATCAACAGGCCAATATCGGCCGGGGACAACCCGGCCGCCTGACCGACGATCAACGGCACGGCCACGATACCGCCGTACATGGTCAGTACATGCTGCAGGCCGTAAGCCATGTTGGCAGCGACGCCAAGATTCTCATCTTCTGGCCGTTGCGGTGACGCCTTCGGGATAGTCATGGTGAGGGGATCTCTGTTTTTGTTGTGCGCTCACTGTATGCAATAGAAAGATTGGATGTCCATAGAGTTGTATACAATCATTTCCACAAGATGCCTGGCATCGACGTTACAAAAATCCATTCAGCCGCCCTGCCCCAAGGCTTGAAGCCGTGCCCACAAGGATCAGAAAAAAATGCTCAACCGCACGCTGCGCATCCACTCTGCGGCCATTGGCTACTTCGATATGGTCCGCCGCTGCCATTCGATCCGTGAAGCCGCGCGCCGATTGAACGTCGCCTCGTCGGCGGTGAACCGGCAGATTCTCAAACTCGAAGACGAAGTGGGCGCGACCCTGTTCGAGCGCCTGCCCGGCGGGCTGCGCCTGACCGCTGCCGGGGAAATCCTGACCCGCCATGTGACCCTGGTGCTGCAGGATGTGGAGCGGGTACGCGGCGAACTGGAAGGCCTGAACCAGGTACAGACCGGGCATGTGGAAATCGCCACGGTGGAAGGCGCGACGGTGGAGTTGCTGCCCGCCGTGCTCAGGCGCATGCGCCAGCGCTATCCGGCGGTGACCATCGGTGTGACCGTGCAGGGTTCACAATCGATTCCGGCAGCGGTGATCAACGGCCAGGCAGACCTGGGGTTGGCCTTTGCCCTGCCGCGCAGTGCGGAAACCACGCAACTGTGTGTCGGCCATTTCCGCCTTGGTGCGTTGGTGGCACCGGGACATCCACTGGCCGCCCATGCCAGCGTCAGCTACACCCTGTGCGCTGAACACGGGGTGATCCAGGCCAACAGTGAACTGTCGATCCATCACTTGATCGCCCCACTGCACAAGCGTTCGCCGGCCGCGTACAAACCGTTGCTGCAAAGCAATTCCATGGAACTGGCACGGCAGTTGGCGCGCCAGCAGCTAGGGGTGGCATTCCAGACACGGATCGGGATCGAGGCCGACTTGGCCAGGGGTGAACTGCTGCATATCCCCTTGAGCGATCAAGGCGGGATGTTCAGCGACCTGGGCCTGTATGCGCGCAAGGGCCGGGATTTGCCTACGGCGGTCGAGTCGATGGCCCACCTGATCAGCGAGGAAATCGCTTTGCGCGAACGCGAAGAATCCGCCTGTACCCCCCGTATTTCCTGACCTTCGGGCCAGCTTGCGCGCTGCCGATTCGGCAGCAGGCCAGTCGATATTCTGTTCTTTGAGCATCACAGCGATTGTGCCGATACTGCGCCCGGCGGCCCGGCACGGCTGCCATGAGCCAAACGCCAAAGGAACTAAAACAATGAAAAAGGCACTGCACGGCGCAACCGTTTTACTCACACTCCTCGGCGGCGGGGAGGCTGTCGCGGTGGAATGGATGAACAACAGCGTAGGATTTCGCTACGGGCAACAGTTCACCAATCCGAACAACCCCAACGAATTCAGCAAACGCATCTACAGCTTCACCCACGCCAGTGGCTATCAGTACGGCAGCAACTTTCTCCATCTCGACGTATTCCTGTCCGACAGCCGCGACCCGCGCAAAGGCACCGACCACGGTGGCAGCGAAGTGTATGCGGTCTATCGGCACCAACTGTATGCATCACGGGTATTCGACAGGCCACTGGGCACCGGGCTGATCAAGGATTACGCGCTGACCCTGGGCTTCGATGCCAACCGCAACAACAACCTGGCGTCGGCCAAAAAACGCGCCCTGGTGCTCGGGCCGACCCTGAAGTTCAATACCGTTGGGGTGCTGGACCTGAGCCTGATGTACTACAAGGAAAACAACCATTCCGGTATCCCTGGCGCGAAGGATCCGAACCATACCTTCGACGACACCTACATGCTCAACCTGACGTGGATGCGCCCGTTCGAAATCGGCAACCATGGCGCGAAGTTCCAGGGGTTCATCAACCATATCGGTGACAAGGGCCACGATTACAACAGCCGCGACACCGCCGCCGAGACCCTGGTGCGCACCGCGCTAATGGTTGCGGTACGGCCGGGTAAAAGCGTCAAGCCCAACCTGTACCTGGGGGTGGGCTACGAATACTGGCATAACAAGTTCGGTGTAGATGGCGGCCGAGGCAGCCGCACCTCGACGCCAACCGTGAACATGGAAGTGACGTTTTAAGCGGCCGCCAACTGCGACTCATCCGACTTGGGCCGCGCCAGCCAGTAACCCAACACCGCCAGCGGCGCGGTCGCCAGCATCACGATTGCGGTGATCTGCAAGGGCTCTTCGATCAGCGACGACACCAGCAGGCTGGCGACGAAGCACAAACCCAATTGCAGAGTGTTTTGCAGCGCGGCAGCCTTGCCGGAGTTTTCCGAAAAAGGCATCAGCGCATTCGCCACCACAATCGGGTAGCTGGCGCCGTTGACCAGGGCCATCAGGCAGAACGGAATCAGCAAAGTGGTCAGTGTCGGCACCGTCAGGGTCGCCACCAGATACAGCGCCACCATGCTGATGCAGTACGCCACCAGCAACCAGGGCAACAGGACTTTGCCCTGGAATCGTTGCAAGGCACTGCGGCAACTGTAGCCACCCACCAGAAACGCCAGGGTCGGCAAGACGTAGCTCAGGCCTATGTCATTGGGGCTGTAGCCCATGCCACCGAGAATAAATGGCGATGCGGTCAGCCAGGCGAAGAAACTGGCGGAGCACGCGGCAAAGATCATCACATTGCCGGTGAACACCCGCGACTTGAACAGTTGCCCGTAGCCCAGCCGGGCTTTTTCGCCATCGGCGGCCAGGCGCTTGGGCATAGGTTTGAGTAACAGCGTGGGTACCAGCAATAACAGCGAGACGCCCAGCAACACGGCGAAGATCGCCTGCCAGCCCCAGTGATTCAACACCACCGCGCCCAACAGCGGTGCCAGCGCCGGTGACAGGGACATCAGCGGCATGATGCTGGCGAAGACCCGATGCGCCTTGTCGGCCGGATAACGGTCAATCACCAGCGCCTGCCAACTGACGGCAGCGCTGCACACCCCAATCGACTGCACAAAGCGCAAGGCCAGCAGTTGCGGCGCGGTCTCGACCCAGAACATCCCCAGGCAGCCGAGCACAAACAGGCTCAGGCCGGCCAGCAGGATTGGCTTGCGCCCCAGGCGATCAGACAGTGGCCCCCAGAGCAGTTGCCCCACGGCAAAACCGGCGAGGAAAATGCTCAGACTGGCGCCCACCGCACCGGGTGAAATCTGCAGGTGCTCGCCCATGGCGCCGAACGCGGGCAAGTACATATCCATGGCCAGGTAGCCGAGCATGCTCAGCCCCGCCAGGTACCAGGTAAAACCAAAAGAATTTTTCATTGAAGCCTTGTAGGTACTGCCATCAAACAATTTGCTGACTGGCGCCTATTATGAAGCTGACAGTTGCGCTGTGAAGCGATAATAATTGAACACTCTTATCAATATTTTTGAAGGCAACGCCCATGTGGTCCGAATACTCCCTGGATGTGGTGGATGCGGTAGCCCGCCATGGCAGCTTCAGCGCCGCCGCCCAGGAACTGCACCGCGTACCCTCGGCCATCAGCTACACCGTACGGCAAATCGAGGAATGGCTGGCGGTGCCGTTGTTTGTCCGCCGCCACCGTGATGTGGAACTGACACCTGCCGGCCGCCTGTTCATCGACGAAGCCCGTGGCGTGATGAAAACCATGCTCGGCACCCGCCGCCTGTGCCAGCAGGTGGCCAATGGCTGGAGCGGCCAGTTGAAAGTGGCGGTGGACTCCATCGTCAAACAACAGCGCTGCCGGCAGTTGGTCCTGGACTTCTATCGCCAGTTCCCCGACGTGGAACTGCTGCTGGAGTACGAGGTGTACAACGGCGTGTGGGACGCCCTGGCAGACGAACGCACCGATATCGTGATCGGCGCCACCAGCGCGGTGCCGGTGGCCAGCCACTTCACCTTTCGTGACATGGGGCTATTGAACTGGTTATGCGTGGTCAGCGCCCGGCATCCGCTGGCGCAGGTCGAGGGCTTGCTCAGTGACGATCAACTGCGGCCCTTTGCGTCGCTGTGCATGACCGACACCTCACGCAACCTGCCCAAGCGCGACACCTGGACCCTGGACAACCAACGGCGCCTGGTGGTCCCCAACTGGGCATCGGCCATGGATTGCCTGCAGGATGGGCTCTGCGTCGGCATGGTTCCGGCGCATCTGGTGCAACCCTTGATCGACAGTGGCGAGTTGGCGGCGCTGCAACTGTCACGGCCCTTCCCGGCCAGCCCGTCCTGCGTGGCCTGGGCGCAGAACAAATTGTCCCCGGCCATGACCTGGCTGCTGGAGTACCTGGGGGACAGCCAGACGATGAACCAGGAGTGGCTGAACGGGCCAGATTTACAGTAATCGAGCGATGGCCCGCACAATCATCTCCACCTCCTTGCTATCCAGGGTCAGGGGCGGCAGCAGGCGAATGACCTTGCCCCGTGTGACATTGAGCAGCAACCCCTGCTCCCGTGCGGCCCGCTCGGTCAGGTCGCGCTGCGGCGTGGCCAGTTCAATGCCAATCATCAAGCCGCGCCCACGGATCGCCAGCACTTGCGGGTGCTCGCTCAGTTCCACCCGGAGCCGCGCCAGCAGCCGCTCGCCTTGATGCGCGGCGTTCTCCAGCAGGCCTTGTTCCTCGATGATATCCAGCACCGTACAGCCCACGCGACACGCCAGCGGGTTACCGCCAAAGGTGCTGCCATGGCTGCCGGGGGTGAAGAGCTTGGCCACCGCGGCGCGCGCCAGGCAGGCGCCAATCGGGATACCGTTGCCCAGGCCCTTGGCCAGGGTCATGACGTCCGGGACGATTCCCTCCTGCTGGAAAGCAAACCAGGTGCCGGTACGCCCGATGCCGGTCTGGATCTCATCGAGCATCAATAGCCAACCATGCTGACTGCAGTGCGCGCGCAGCGCTTTCAGGTAACCCGGCGCCGCCAGTTGTACACCACTTTCGCCTTGGATCGGCTCCAGCAATACGGCAACTATCCTGGGGCCGAACTCACGCGTCACCGCCTCCAATGCCAGCAAATCACCAAAGCCCACCTTGATGAAATCCCCCGGCAAACGCTGGAACCCCAGGCGCACCGACGGTCCATCACTGGCGGCCATGGTGCCCAGGGTGCGGCCGTGAAAGGCGTTCTCCATGACCACCACCAGCGGCTGCTCGATGCCTTTTTTCCAGCCATGCAGGCGCGCCAGTTTCAACGCGGTTTCATTGGCTTCGGCGCCGGAATTGTTGAAGAACGCCTGATCCAGGCCAGACAACTGGGCTAACCGTTGGGCCAGGCGCTGCTGCCAGTCAATGCCGTACAAATTGGAGGTATGCAACAGCAACCCGGCTTGCTCGCTGATTGCCGTCACCAGCCGCGGGTGGGAGTGACCGACATTGGTCACAGCGACTCCGGCCACGGCGTCCAGGTACTCACGGCCCTGCTGGTCCCACAGGCGCGTGCCCAAGCCACGGGTAAAACTCAGGGCCAGGGGTTGATAGGTGGTCATCAGGCAAGCGGCGGTCATGGCATCGGGCTCCTTAGGGGTCAGGGCCTTAGTATCGTTAGCCACTCAGGCTGGATAAACTGCGCACATCTGCAATGACTTTGAATCAAGGGTTGATAATGGATTTGTTCCAGGCAATGACCGTCTACGTCAAAGTGGTAGAGGCCGGCAGCATGACCGCGGCGGCCCAGGCTTGCGGCCTGTCGACCACCATGGTCGGCAATCACCTGCGCGCCCTGGAGCAACGCCTGGGCGTCAGCCTGCTTAAACGCACCACCCGTAAGCAAAGCCTGACCGAGTTCGGCGGCCTCTATTACCAGCGCTGCCTGGAGGTACTGGGGTTGGTGGCCAACTCCGAGCAGTTGGCTGAGCAAATCCACAGCGAGGCGCCACAAGGGTTGCTGCGTATCACCGCCCCGCCCGCGTTCGGTGCCGAGCGCCTGGCACCGGCGCTCAGTGAGTTTTCCCGACGCTACCCAAAGATCCAGCTGTACGTGGTCCTGAGCAATCAAGCCATGGACCTGATCGATAGCGGCTTCGACGTGGCGATCCGCCTGGGTGAGCTGCAACCTTCCAGCCTGATCGCCCGGCCATTGCAGGACTACACCATGACCCTGTGCGCGTCGCCGGACTACCTGGCGCGCCGGGGTACGCCCCAGCAGCCCATGGATTTACAGGCCCATGACTGCCTGGCGTTCGCCTACCCGTCGACCGATGACTGGCGCAACGCCGACAAACTCTGGCGCCTGCGCGCAGCCGAGGGTGAAGTGGAAGTCGCCGTGTCCGGGCCCATGACCATCAACAGCTCCCAGGCGCTGCACCGTGCCGCTGTCGAAGGCATGGGCATCGTGATGCTGCCCGACGCCCTGGTCGGCGCCGATCTACTGGCGGGGCGGCTGGTGGCGCTACTGCCAAGCTACCAGTCACCTTCGCGCTCGATGCACCTTTTATATGCGCAGGACCGCTATCGCCTGCCCAAGCTGCGGGCGTTTGTCGACTTCGTGATCGAACAATGGGCGCGCTAGACGCTCACCCCCAAGGCCTGCAACTGGCGCCGGGTCTGCTCGGGTGATACGTGGTGAATACCCTGCCAGCCCAGGGCACTGGCGGCATTGGCGTTTTCGGCCACATCGTCGATAAACACCAGTTCTTCGGCCCGGATATCCGGCAGATGGGCACGCACCTGATCGAGGCTGGCGCGGTAGATCGCCGGGTCAGGCTTGATCAGCTTCACCTCGCCGGACACCACGATGTTGCGAAAGTATTTGAGAAACGGGTAGTTGGCGCGGGCATAGGGGAAGGTTTCTGCGGACCAGTTGGTCAAGCCGAACAACGGTACTTTGGCTTCATGCAGGTCTTCAAGAATCGCCACGCCGTCGGCGAGCGGGCCGCGCAGCATTTCATGCCAGCGGTCGTAGTAGGCCCGGATCAAGGCCTCATGTTGCGGGTGTTCGGCGATCAGGCTGTGGGTAGCCTCAGCCAGGGTGCGCCCAGCGTCTTGTTCAGTGTTCCAGGCCTGGGTACAGATGTTCTCGAGGAACCATTGGCGCTCCTCGTCACCGGTAATCAGCTTGCGGTACAGATGCTGCGGGCTCCAGTCAAACAGGACACCGCCGAAATCAAAAACTACTGCACGAATCGTCATGAAGATCCTCCGTTAGCCTAGTGTGATAACGGACGCAGTCTGGCACACCAAGGTCAAGAAGGGGCAAGCAAGGAAAGGTAGGACGGTTCCCAAATGTGAGCTTTTGTAGGAACCGGCTTGTCGGCGAAAAACCCGAGAACGCCACGGGGCGCCAGGCACCCCGCGTAATCGTTGACGATTTTCGCCGGCAAGCTGGCTCCTACAAGGGCTTAAGCCTGGACCAGGCCTTCGATCTTCACGGTCGGATTGACGTCAGCGTCGTAATCCACGCCATCAATCTCAAAACCGAACAGACGCAGGAACTCGGCCTTGTAGCCGGCGAAATCGCTGATCTCGTTGACGTTGTCGTCGGTGACCTGGTTCCACAGCGCCGCGACGGCGTCCTGGACCTTTGGCTCCAGCTCAGCCAGGTCGGCACGCAGGCGGCCATCGGCGTCAAGCTTCGGCTCGCTGCCGTACAGGCTGTCCTTGAACAGGCCGTAGACCTGCTCGATGCAGCCTTCGTGGGTGCCCTGCTCTTTCATCACTTTGAACAGCAGCGACAGGTACAGCGGCATGATCGGGATTGCCGAGCTGGCCTGGGTGACCACGGCCTTGAGCACCGATACACGGGCATCGCCCTTGAGTGCGGCAAGGTTGTCGCGCAGGGTCAGGACTTTCTTGTCGAGGTCTTTCTTGGCCTCGCCGATGGAGCCGTTCCAGTAGATATCCTGGGTCAGCTTTTCGCCCAGGTAAGTGAACGCGGTAGTCTTGGCGCCTTCTGCCAACACGTCGGCGTCACGCAGGGCGTCGATCCACAGCTGCCAGTCTTCGCCGCCCATCACTTTGACGGTACCGTCGATTTCTTCCTGGGTCGCCGGCTCCAGCGTGGTGTCGACCACAACGCCCTTGTCGGTGTTGATCCCGCGCAGGGTCACAGCCTTGCCAATCGGCTTGAGGGTAGAGTTATGCACGACGCCTTGCGGGTCGGTGCGGCGTGGCGCGGCCAGGCTGTAGACCACCAGGTCGATCTTGCCCAGGTCTTTCTTGATGGTTTCGATGGTCAGGCGCTTGATCTCGTCAGAGAACGCATCGCCATTGATGCTCTTGGCGTACAGGCCTTTTTCGGCGGCAAACTTGTGGAAAGCGGCGCTGTTGTACCAGCCGGCAGAACTGAGCTTGCCTTCTTCGCCTTCTTTTTCAAAAAACACGCCAAGGGTGTCGGCGCCACAACCAAAAGCGGCACTGATACGTGCTGCCAGGCCGTAGCCGGTGGACGCACCGAGCACCAGGACTTTCTTCGGGCCGCCTTCGATGGCACCGTGCTCGGTCACGTAGTCGATCTGCTCTTTGACGTTCGCTTCGCAGCCAACAGGGTGGGCGGTCACACAGATAAAGCCACGAACCCGCGGTTTGATGATCATAAAATTTCTGCCTCTTCCAAGGTGCCGATGGCCAATGGTGGCCATTACGGCGTCAATCGTACTGGTCTATGACGTCCGAAAAACCGAAGCGTCACGATAGTCGCAATTCTTCTGTTCTCAAAATCCAATCCACAGCGGGGAAAGGCACTATATTTTTCCAACAAGGACGCGAATTCAGCAAATTGTGCGGCATGATGAAGCTGTACGGAGTTTGCGTCCTGCCTGTAGGGCAGGGAAAATGCCCGTCCTGTGCGACCGTATTCGGCGCTCGTCATCCTCATGCCACTGGCTGTTCATCGCCCGGTGGCTGCGCTTTCAGGGAATAAGAATGCCTCAACGCCAAGTCATCAATGCCTCCGTCAGCCCCAAGGGCAGTCTCGAAACGCTGTCGCAACGTGAAGTCCAACAACTGAGCGAAGCCGGTTCCGGCAGCATCTATACGCTTTTCCGCCAATGCGCCCTGGCAATCCTCAACACCGGCGCACATATCGACAATGCCAAGACCATCCTCGACGCCTACAAGGATTTTGAAGTCCGTATCCATCAACAGGATCGCGGCGTACGCCTGGAACTGTTGAACGCGCCCGCCGACGCATTCGTCGATGGTGAAATGATCGCCAGCACCCGCGAAATGCTGTTCAGCGCCCTGCGCGATATCGTCTACACCGAAAACGAACTCGATAGCCAACGCATCGACCTGAGCACCTCCCAGGGCATCACCGACTACGTGTTCCACCTGCTGCGCAACGCGCGCACGTTGCGGCCCGGGGTCGAGCCAAAGATCGTGGTGTGCTGGGGTGGGCACTCGATCAATACCGAAGAATACAAATACACCAAGAAAGTCGGGCACGAACTGGGCCTGCGCAGCCTCGACGTGTGCACCGGTTGCGGCCCGGGCGTGATGAAAGGCCCGATGAAGGGCGCGACCATTTCCCACGCCAAGCAACGCATCACCGGCGGGCGCTACCTGGGCCTCACCGAGCCGGGCATCATCGCCGCCGAGGCACCGAACCCGATCGTCAACGAGCTGGTGATCCTGCCGGATATCGAAAAACGCCTGGAAGCCTTCGTGCGCGTCGGCCACGGCATCATCATCTTCCCGGGTGGCGCTGGCACGGCCGAAGAGTTCCTGTACCTGCTGGGCATCCTGATGCACCCGGACAACCGTGATGTGCCGTTCCCGGTCATCCTCACCGGGCCCAAACAAGCGGCGCCGTACCTGCAACAGCTGCATGCGTTTGTCGGTGCGACCCTCGGTGAAGCGGCCCAGGCCCACTACCAGATCATCATCGATGACCCCGCCGAAGTCGCCCGGCAGATGACCGCGGGCCTGAAGTCGGTCAAACAGTTCCGCCGCGAGCGCAACGACGCCTTCCACTTCAACTGGCTGCTGAAGATCGACGAAGGCTTCCAGCGCCCGTTCGACCCGACCCACGCCAACATGGCCAGCCTGCAACTGAGCCACGCCCTGCCCCCCCATGAACTGGCGGCCAACCTGCGCCGGGCGTTCTCGGGGATCGTGGCGGGTAACGTCAAGGACAAGGGCATCCGCCTGATCGAACAGAACGGGCCCTATGAGATCCACGGCGACCCGACCATCATGAAGCCGCTGGATGAGTTGTTGAAAGCGTTCGTGGAGCAGCACCGGATGAAGCTGCCCGGCGGCGCGGCGTATGTGCCGTGCTATCGAGTCGTGCAATAAGGCAAATTGCCAGGTCATAGGTTGTATTGCTTTAGGGCTGTCTGTGGGGTGTCGAGGGAACGAAAGCGGACTAGGTTTTAACTATTCCGATCACTGACCCCACAGAAGAGCAACCTATGGACCAACGGATCTTGTCCTCCATTATTCCTTACCCTAAGGTAAGGAATATCTCGATGGAGACCTTCATTATGGCCACCGCCACACTCACCTCAAAAGGGCAAATCACCATCCCCGTTCAAGTCCGGACCGCATTGGGCCTGGACACCGGAGACCGGGTGGAGTTTGTCGAAATGGAAGACGGCAAGTTCGCCATCATCGCCGCCAACCACAGCATCCAGGACCTCAAGGGGCTGATCCGCAAACCCGCCAAGGCCGTCAGCATTGAACACATGAACCAGGCAATCGCCGCGCAGGGAGCGAAGGCTGGATGATTGGCCTGGATACCAATGTGCTGGTGCGCTACGTCACCCAGGATGATCCGGCGCAATCGGCCAAAGCCTCGCACCTGATCGAATCCCTGACCGTTGCTGCGCCCGGTTTCGTCAGCCTGGTTTCGGTGGTGGAACTGGTCTGGGTACTACAGAGCTGCTACCCCTGCACCAAGACGCAAGTGGTAGCCGTTCTGGAAACCCTGTTGCGTACCCGCGAACTGATCATCGAACATGCCGAAGTCATCTGGCAGGCCGTGCGCCGATTTACCACAACCAAGGCGGATTTCGCCGACTGCCTGATCGAACGCTGTGCCCACGCCGCCGGGTGTGAATACACCGCCACCTTTGATCTAGACGCCGCGAAAGCCGCTGGTATGCGGCGCCTGGGCTGAACCCTGGCGTTGCTGCAACGGGCCTGCTTTGGTAAAACCTGTGTTCCATTGCCCCTTGAGAGACTGCCCAACGTGCGTACGCTTCTGCTCGCTGCCCTGCTCCTGACACCCGCCCTGGCCTTGGCGCAAACCATCGCCTGGCCCGACCTGCCGCAGACCTGCTTTGTCAGCGGGCGGTCCGCCACCAACGAGGATGTAGACAGTGGTTGCGCGGCGTTTCTGATCAATGTGAAGGGCAAGGCAGCCGGTACACCGATCAAAATGGACATTCCCCAATACGCCATGCACATCGAGGCAGGTACGCTTAAGGAGACCCCGGTGGTCATCATCCAGGCGGAACAGAATGGCAAGATCAAGGCTGTGGGGTACAAGGAGGTGGGCACCGAACAACTGGGGGCAGCGTTGCTCAAGGAACTGCGGTTGCTGGGAACGAAAAAGCCGACCTAGTGGGGCAAAAAAGCGCTCCCGGCTTATGGCGTACACACCATGGTTTGTCGTTTCAAACGCACCAGAATCAGCCCCGCCACCACCACCACGATGCCCACATAAGTCGACGTATAAATCACATCGCCAAACATAAGTGCTGCCCAGACCAACGTCACGGGTGGCTCCAGATAAACCAGGACCGCCACATGGGTGGCCGTCATTACCCTTAGCAGCATCCAAAGGCTCAGATACGCGATAAACGTTGAAAAAACCGTCAACCAAACGATCGAGATCAACACGCCAGCCCCCTGCGGAACACTCAACGTATCGGTGTAGAGCACTGCAGCGGTAAAGCCGATCAAGGTAACCAGCGACTGAATGAACAGCGACAGGCTCAGCGTACTGCGATGAGTTTGCGTCAGTGCTGCGCGGCGCTCATACAGCGTTGCCATCGTCAGCCCCAATGCCGAAACAAGCGGCAGTAAATACATGACCAGCCCGACCTCGGCACCGCTATTGCGGTATTGCCCAGCGATCACAATCGACACGCCACAAAAACCGATCATCAACCCCAACCACTGCCAGCCCCCGCTGCGCTCCTCGGTACTGCCTGACGAAAGGGCCGCTGTCATCAGCGGCTGTAGGGCAGCGATGATCGCCGCAATGCCTGGAGGCAAACCATTTTGAATGGCCACATAGACGCAACTCAAATAGAGAAACTGCGACAAGAAACCAATCACCGCATGATGGCGGATTTGCGCCCAGGAAATCTTCAGCAGTGCGACATTCAAAAACAGCGCCAGGCACACTGACACCAGCAAGAAACGCCAGAACAGCAAGTTGAACGCGCCTGCATCCTGGGCGCCCATCTTGGCCCCAATGAAACCGGAACTCCAAGACAGGACAAATACAACCTGCAATAGCAGTAGCTTCAGCGCATCCAGGCGCATGAGTTTGAGAAACCTCATAGGCGAACCGCAAGGTCGGCAAAGGTAATAGGCTCAATATCGAGCCGCCGGTATTGCTCATCGGCAGGTAAGGCCAAGTCGCGCTTAAGTTGAAGCCATGGCCTGATCGTCCTCAACACACCGTCATCGGAAGCAAGGTGCCAGAACTTGTTCACATCGGCTGTGCTGTAAGGACAATGGAATGAAAGCACCAGCGACATGCGCCTACCGGAGATGAGTGGGCGAACCCCATGAAACACACGACTGCCGTAGATATAAACAGCATCACCGCAGGCCTTGGCCACACTGGTGCAAAGACGTTCACCCAAGTCATTCACATCAAAGAGCTCGTTTGGCCCCTCAAAAAAGACAAACTCCCCACCCTCATACTCGTCAGGGCCCGATAGCAGGATATTCAAGACGAAACTCGTACCATCGGTATGCCACATGCCGACTTGTGCCTTAGCCTCGGGGGCCTGGGGCGGGTAAAAATAGTTAACCTGCGAACGCGCCCGCAAAAACGGATGAGGCACCAAGGGAACGCCTGCAATCCGTGACACCGCTAACAAGAAGGCGCGACTGCCCATCATTTCCCGCAGCAGGGTCGAAGATTCGGTAGCCGCCCGGGTACGATTGGAAATAATCCAATCACTGGTGGTAGAGCCTGCTTCCAATTGATAACAGGCCCGGCGTAATTGCACGACGCCTTCTTCACTGAACAACCCCGAAACCCGTGCCACTGCTGTCAACTGTTCAGCCGCGGCAATATCCACCGACGAACTGGCATAGCCCAGTTCGGCTAGGCTTCGCTGGTACCCAAGCACAGGCGCCGTCTTGTTCAAGTAGCCATCATTCCAATGCTGCAAGGTATCCAGCAATGCACCAGGATGCTTGCAGCGCAACGATGATGGCGAAAGCGATGCCTGCAATGCCAACTTCAGCCGTCCGGCCCCCTGTGCAAAGACGGGTAGGTCACTGTCTCGCCTCATCGTTACAAACCTCCCTCGTGGTCCAGGCAGTACTCAGCCAACTGATACATGACACTGCCATCACCACTGCAATACTCGCCAATGACCCGGCAACTGCCGTATTCCTGCCGCACACGGATGAATTGTTCACGGGTGTATTTCAGGCAGACATTCGTCAACAGATAGCCGTCATTGTGACCATCATTGACCGGGAGCAACGTTGCGGCGACGCGGTAGCAGTGGTCGTGGTGCTCAATCTGGGAAATGACGACTCGATGGTCATCCGTTTTCTTCAAGCCCAGTTTCAAACCGATCAGGTCAGAAAACCGGCTCATGCAATCGTGCCCATAAAAACGATGGATATGCGCGTCCCCCTCAGCGGTGGACAGCTGCATTTCTGATAAGACGTACGTTCGCGTACCGCCCACCCGGCGGATGATCTCGCCAATGGTATCGGGCAACTCGTTGCCCTCTTGAAACCCCAGCATTGTGATCAGCGTTACATCCTGCCCCCGTTCGAGCTGATGCCTGTGCAGGTCACGAAAGTCAGTGGCCAGGTAGGAAAACCCTTGGGGAGTTGGCAGCAGCGGTTCTACCACTCGACGCATGACCGCCTGCGAAGCGCTATTGATATCCACTGCTGTGTAGTGTTGCGGTTCGCTGCCGCAGTCAAGCAAATAGCCCATCAGCGCAGACGTCTTCACCGGTTCCGGACCCAGCTCAACGTAATGCAAGCTCCCCGGTCCCAGAAGATCAACCAAGTCAGAGGCAACCGAATACAGGATTTCGCCCAAGGAGCCCGACCCACAAGGCGCGGCACACAAACCTGCACCGCTTATGCCCTCAGTGTTCAACGTTGTCATAAGTGCCAGTATTTCTTCACTGACCTGTTGATTCAGGGCCGAGGTATACCCAGGCAATGTCGAATATTTCTCAGCGTTTTCAATCGTCCAAATGTGCCCGCCAAACTCATGATGACTCTGCAAAGATGCGACAACCAGCGTGTTGATATCCATATGTACGCTCCGACTCTTTTTATTCGATATGCAGGCGCGCTCCTGTTTGACCCAAAGACTAGGATGAAGGCATGATTTTGTATATTTGAATAATCCGCATAACTAATCCCGAAAAGAGGGATCATGAACAAGCAACTGAACATTGACCTCTTGCGTACCTTTCATGCCGTTGCCCGCTTCAGGCGTTTCAACGAAGCCGCCAACCATGTGCATCGCAGCGCCTCGACCGTCACGACACAAATTCACAAGCTGGAGAACCTGGTAGGCCAGAGGCTCTTCAGTCGCAACAACCAGGGTGTGGAGCTGACGATGTATGGCAAGAAATTGCTGAGTGAGACCACTGATTTCCTGAAAAGCCATGACCGTTTACTCGCCTCGCTAACCCCACAGCGCATGCAGGGCAAAATCCGCCTGGGTTTACCTGACTCCTACGCGCCGGCGTTTATGCGTGACTTCCTTCCGCAACTGATTGCAGACAACCCTCTGCTCGAACTGGAAGTGGAGGCAAGGTCCAGCGGCGAACTGTCCATGATGTTCAGTCGTGAGCAAGTTGACCTGGCATTGATCGTCAGCGCGCAACCGCTGGAACAAGGCGAGCGGCTGGGTGCAATACAGCCGGTGTGGGTCGTGGCCGAGCACTTCCAGAGACCTGAACAGGCACCGCTTCCCATCGCCGTCCAGTTGAGCGGGTGCCCATACCGGGAGTCGGCCCTGCGTGTGCTGAAAGAGCACGGGGTGTATTACCGAATCCTGCTTGAGAGCGCCAGTTCAACAGCCGTAGAAGCCGCCATCATGTGTGGGTTGGCGGTGGGGCTGATCGAGGAGGAACGTATGGTCGCAGGGCTGACCCAAGTCATTCCTGGCGTTCAGTTACCGGGGTTGTCGCCGCATCAGGTTTATCTACTGTCTGATAGCGGCAATCACCTGGCGCTTCATCTGCATGAACAGGTCAAAAAAGGTTTCCGTATTTGATCGGTGTAGATACATCGAAACGCCACAACCAAAAAACCCGCTGACCGTTTCCGGTTCAGCGGGTTTTCAAGTATCGATGCAGCCCTGGATCAGGACTGCCTCAACCGCTTACAGCGCGATATCAGCCGCCGGCTTGCTCGGCTCGGCCGCAGGCTTGGCAGCCTCGGTCGCTTGAGGCGCTGCCATTTCAGGAATGGCTGGCGGAGGCGTCAGCTGCAGAACCTTGGCGGTGTAGGCCCATTCTTGCGCAACGCGCTCAGGGCTGCCGTTCAGCTTGGTGCCATAGCTTGGCACGATCTGCTTCAGCTTTTCCTGCCAGGCCGGGGTAGCGACCTTGTCCTTGAACACTTTTTCCATCACGGTCAGCATGATCGGCGCTGCGGTGGACGCACCTGGCGATGCACCCAACAGGCCTGCGATGGTGTTGTCGGCAGAGCTGACCACTTCGGTACCGAGTTTCAGGACGCCGCCCTGCTCTTCGTCACGCTTGATGATCTGCACACGCTGACCGGCCTGCCACAGGCGCCAGTCTTCTTTCTTGGCGTTCGGGAAGTACTCTTGCAGCGCCTTGAAGCGGTCGTCATCCGACTGCATCAGTTGGCCGGCAAGGTACTCGACCAGTGGGTATTCACGAATACCGACTTTGGTCATTGGCCAGATGTTGTGGGTCGTGGTGCTGGTCAGCAGGTCCAGGTACGAGCCTTCTTTCAGGAACTTGGTGGAGAAGGTCGCGAATGGGCCAAACAGGATCACGCGCTTGCCATCCAGCACACGGGTGTCCAGGTGCGGCACCGACATCGGCGGCGAACCCACCGAAGCCTTGCCGTAGGCCTTGGCCAGATGCTGCTCGGCAATCGTTGGGTTCTCGGTTACCAGGAACGAGCCGCCAACCGGGAAGCCGGCGTATTCCTTGCCTTCAGGAATGCCCGACTTTTGCAGCAGGTGCAGGGCACCGCCGCCCGCGCCGATGAACACGAACTTGGCGTCGGTCTCGGTCTTGGTGCCGTCTTTCAGGTTTTTGTAGCTGACGCGCCACGAACCGTCGGCGTTCTTGGTGATGTCCTGCACTTCGCTCGACAGTTTCAGGTCGAACTTGGGCGTGGTCTGCAGGTGAGCGACGAACTGGCGGGTGATCTCGCCGAAGTTCACATCGGTACCGATCGGAGACCAGGTAGCGGCGATTTTCTGGTTCGGGTCACGCCCTTCCATCATCAGCGGAACCCACTTCTTGATCTGTACCGGATCTTCGGAGTATTCCATGCCGGCAAACAGCGGGCTCGCCTGCAGCGCTTCGTAACGTTTCTTCAGGAACTTGATGTTGTCATCGCCCCACACAAAGCTCATGTGCGGCGTGGAGTTGATGAACGAGCGAGGGTTCTTCAGAACGCCTTGCTGAACCTGCCACGACCAGAACTGGCGGGAGATCTGGAACGCTTCGTTGATCTCGACCGCTTTCGGGATCTCAACGATGCCGTCCTTGTTTTCCGGGGTGTAGTTCAGCTCAGCCAACGCGGAGTGACCGGTACCGGCGTTGTTCCAACCGTTGGAGCTTTCTTCGGCGACGCCGTCCAGGCGCTCGACCATCTCCATCGACCATTGCGGCTCCAGCTCATTGAGCCAGACACCCAGGGTCGCGCTCATGATGCCGCCGCCGATCAGCAGCACATCAACTTTCTTTGCCTCTTCCGCCTGAACGGAAGTAATCCCCATCGACAAAGCCAACCCCAGCAGGGCGGTGTTCACTTTTTTAAACATCGTAGCACCTATGATAAAACGCCTTCCGCCCGACCGCCCTCGACCTTCCGGCAACCGTGGTGCGCAAAACATCAGGCAATGTTTTGCTGGTTCCCGTACTCGCAAGAACTGCAGGGTGGGCACACAAGGCCGACGTATCGACCTCACTTTTATGTCCCTTCTGCGCTGACTTCTTATCATTATTGGCTTCAGCTACCTCGGCGACAGCCAATCGCTGGGACGTATGCGGATGTACGCACCAGAGAAAGACTAGACCAAGACGGCGCGCAGAATATCACGGCAAAAGGCGTTTATGCGCCGTTTGGCCAATTGACAGCTCTAAATCGAGGGTTTTAACGCGCCAGTGTCAAGCGCGGGAGACGCGACGTGGAGTCACAGGGCCGCCATCCACATGGAACTCTGTGAAAAAAGCCTGTTCTAGACACTTTCGCCGCTGCTTGCGTAGGATCGGCGGCGTTCCTTCGTGCAATCCACTCAAACAGAGCGATCCATGTCTATCCACCAAACACCCGGGCACGTACTGCCCGCGCGCAGCGCCGCCAAAATGGAAGCTGCCATGGCCGTGGGCGCTTTCGCGATCGGCACCGGCGAATTCGCCATCATGGGCCTGATGCCCGACATCGCCGGCAATCTGGGTTTAAGCGAACCTCAGGTTGGCCACGCCATTAGCGCTTACGCCCTGGGCGTAATGGTCGGTGCTCCGCTACTGGCCATCCTCGGCGCCAAGCTGCTGCGCAAGCATATGTTGCTGTTGCTGATGGGGCTGTATGCCCTGGGCAACCTGGCCACCGCGTTCACCCCGACCTTTGGCTCGCTGGTGGCATTCCGCTTTATCAGCGGCCTGCCCCACGGCGCCTACTTCGGCATTGCCGCCGTAGTGGCATCGAGTATGGTGCCTAACGACAAACGCGCCGGTGCCGTCGCCCGCGTGATGATGGGCCTGACCCTGGCGATGCTGCTCGGCAACCCCATCGCCACCTTCCTCGGCCAGCATCTGGGCTGGCGTTCAGCGTTTGCCCTGGTCAGCGTGATCGCCCTCTTCACCATCGCCCTGGTCTGGCAATTCGTCCCCCACCGCCATGATGAACAACGTAGCGACCCGCGCAAGGAACTGCGCGCCTTCACCAAGCCGCAGGTGTGGATGGCGCTGTCCATTGGCGCTATTGGCTTTGCGGGAATGTTCTGCGTATTCAGCTACCTTGCCCCGACCATGCTGGAAGTGACCAAAGTGTCGCCGCAGTGGATCCCATTCGGCCTCGCCGCGTTTGGCGTGGGCGGCATTATCGGCAACATCGCGGGCGGCAAATTGTTTGATCGCATGCAGTTTCGCGCAGTCGGCTTGATTCTGGTGTGGTCGATGGCGGTGTTGCTGTTTTTCCCCTTCGCGGCGTCCTCGCTATGGGGCGTGCTGCTGAGCATGGGCCTGGTCGGCACCATGGTGGCCTTGGCCGCACCGTTGCAGATCCGCCTGATGGACATCGCCCATGAAGCACCGAGCTTGGCCGCGGCTTCCAACCATGCCGCGTTCAACCTGGCGAATGCCCTGGGACCGTGGTTTGGCGGAATGGCAATTACCGCAGGGTATGGCTGGACCAGCACCGGCTACATAGGCGCAGCGACAGCACTGGTCGGTTTAAGCCTCTACCTGATCGCCCGCCGCATGAAGGGCGGGCACTAACGCCCACGCCCTTGAACCCACCGGCGCGCCAATATGGGAACGCCGGTCCTCACCACGCTCTGCAGCTGATGACGTGCCTATCACGCAGGGTTTTCTCCCACACTTCCAGGGACTCTCGACCAGCGAAATCCGTACAACCGCATTAATACTCCAGACCTGCGTGCGCCATGAAAGCACTCGCCTCTCCCGACACCCAAGATCCATCCCTGATAAACTGCGCGCCACTCGCCTTGTTGACTCAGATTTCCAATGTCCTTACACACTGCTGCACTCTCACGCCGTTTCTCTGTCGCGCCGATGATGGATTGGAACGCCTAAAGCTACAGGCCTTACATCACGCGCTTCTCAGCTCCATTCCAAACCATAAGTACCACTTTCGTACCACCGCTTCATCTGTGCTCCTATGAACTGAAACTTCTGTCCTTTTTCTCGTTTCCCCGTCTGAAGCGGTCCCAACCTTCGTTACTGCTATGCTGGAGTCTTTCTAAACGAGCCGAAAACGATGGCGAGCGAATACTCACTGGCGGATGTGCTGGAAAGGATCTATCACAACCAACTGGCCCTAGAAGCGGCCATAATGGAGCTGACATTATGGGTGGAAACCCAGGACGCATCGCAGGCTGGAGAAAATGTTCGCGGATCGCTGGAATCCATCGGAGAAAATGCGGGGTTTATTAACCAAGGCCTGGCTCGTCTCAAGAAACTAGATATCGGCTAGCCGATCTGTGCCTCGACCGGTTGATAGCGCATGCTCGCCAAGGTCCACCTATGCGTAGGGGCTTGACGTAGGCAGTCCTTGACCAGAGGGGCTGGTCACGTTTCGTCGATGATACACGCCGATAAAGCCTGCCCCCGACCGCAGAGACCTTTCTTCCATAGACCTAGGGATAGCTGTAGAATCGCGCGTTAGCTTTTTGCAATGAAAATGAGACTTAAAATTGCCGATGATCACTACCAATTCTGGCTCAGACATTTTAGGTCGATATTATACTAGAAGCGACATTAGCTCTTTTTTGGTAGAGCAATTCGATATTATTTCTCCCGTTAGGCTGCTCGATCTAGGAGCAGGTTCTGGATCATTAAGTGGCGCCGCAAAAACACGCTGGCCTGATCTAAAAATACTAACTGTCGACATCGATCCAAAAGTAGACGTCCCTAGCGTTTCGACTAGGAAAAAATCAAATGATTCATCTCATGAACATTTCGTAATTGACGCCTTGTGTGAAAACCTATCGGCCGTGCTTGACTGCACTAATGCACCCATTGATGTAGCCGTCTGCAACCCCCCATTTATTACTCCGAAATGGCGCAATGAATTTCGCGCAATTTTAGAAGATGCTGGCTTTCTTGACTGCCTCCCTTTCCCTGCGGATGTTGATGCGGGCTTGCTTTTTTTAGCGCAAAATCTCAGATTGATGAGTGAGAACGCGACCTTGGGAATCATACTTCCCGATAGCTTAATTACAGCAAGCAAATACAGAAAGTTTAGAGCAACATTGCTAAATGCGTACGTGATCACGAAGGTGATACAGCTTCCACGCGGCTCTTTTCATCATACAGACGCCTTGGCAAGCATAGTAATTTTGCAAAAAACAAAAAAACACCAGGACACCATCCCTATTTACTGCCTAACTAGAGAAAAGACTCTTAGCGCCCCGATTCTCGTAGATCTTTTATCTGCGAGCGAGCGGCTAGACTACTCTTTTCACTTCCATCGCTTGCATACTTCCAATGCGACTCGTAGTAAAACATCGATGCTGTATGAACTCGCCGTTGAGATAAAGCGTGGCAGCATAACTAGCTCTCAAATTAAAACTGCCGGTTTCCCTGTTCTTCACATCACAAACATGATGGAGAAAGACATAGGTCAGTGGTTGGACTTCAGCTCTTTTGACGCAAAGCTCCCGGATGATGGTGCGACTATTATAAAAGCACAGCCAGGGGATATATTGATTTCAAGGGTTGGCAGAAATCTCGACAGTAAAATTGTAGGCGTGATGAGGGGCACATTTGCGGTTAGCGATTGTGTTTATGTAATCAGATGCGCTCCCAACATTCGCGAATCCGTTTTAGCTCAGATGGCTAGCAAAGAAGGTCGGGCTTGGCTATCGGCGCATGCATATGGTGTAGCAGCAAAACAACTAGCAAAAAAAGAACTAATAACTTTTCCAATCCTTCTCAACCAATACAAGGATGTTTAAATGGAGTTTGAAGAAAGAGCCGACCAGCTCTCAACCGAAGAAATTTCCACCTCATTAGCCGACGGGGAGATTTTAAAGAAAGCTAGACAGAAGCTGTTGGCCACTGGGGCGAAGCTATTAATAGGGCCAAGAGGGACCGGAAAAACGCATCTCATGCGTTATACTTATTCACAATCTCTTCTCAATAAATCTTCACCTTTGGTTCTTTACTCTAGCTTCAACAGATACCTTCATCTAGAACCTTTACTAAAAAAGACACCGGATGCGCTCAAAAGATTTCACTCATGGGTGCTCGCACGCATCCTGCTGAGCGCTTTTGACTACATAAATGACCTAAGTAGCACTAGCGACTTCCTTAAAGACCTCGACCCGCTCTATGACGAACAAAAGCTGCGCGATCTTATTTCCCTTCTGGAAAGAGGGTCAGGAGTTGAGCTTTATGAAAGCTTTGGTCAGCTTATAACGGTAGATCATGTTATTAGAGCTGTTCGATCACTTAGCGCTAGATTCAACAGAAGTCGTGCCGTTTTGTTATTGGATGACGCAGCGCTAAGCCTCTCCGATCAATATTTAGTAGCTTTTTTCGAAATCTTCAGAGTATTAAAAGTTGAGGGTATCGCACCAAAGGCTTCAGTCTACCCGGGTACGACTCAATATGGTCCTACTTTCCACGCTTCCCATGAGGTTGAAGAAGTTCCTCTCTGGTTGTCAGTAGAGGATCCGGCATATTCCACCATAATGGGCGATATCGCTAACAGAAGATTATCATCCGAGCAACAAAAAAGTATTTCCCCCGACATACTTGAGCTCTTTAAGTACACAGCATTCGGAATACCGCGCGTTTTTTTAAGATTACTTCGAGAGTTTTTTTCAGAGAGAGCAGGCACCTCACAATCTAAAGTCAATAAAATCATTGACCAACAGGTCGAACTCATAGGAGCCGAGTATGATTCTATTGCATTAAAACTAAAACAGTTCTCCTCAGTCATTCAAATTGGCCGGTCGTTTTTTTCCAACGCCGTGGTGGAAATATCTGACCTTCAAAACAAAGATCTCTCTCGACGCAACATTGTTTTAGGCCTACTTCAGAGTGACGATCGAACACCTCTAGCTGATCGAATGATCAAATTCTTGATTGAAGTTGGAATGCTTTTTCCGTTGCAGTCTGTATCGCATGGCCAAAATAGAAAATATGATAGATATATCCCTCATCTAGCCTTTCTCTATCAAGCTGGCGCATTTAAGGAGGGGAAACGCAATACATTTCGCGGGCTTCCTGAATTGATGCTGGCTAGCGCAGCAAAACACCCTCTAAGACGCGAGTTTAAATCGCTGCTTTCTCATATTGAACTGAGGGACCTCAAGCTTGATTTACCACCATGCCAAAAATGCGGCACGCAACGCTTTAACGACTCGCAACAGTTTTGCCATAACTGCGGAGAGCCTCTAGTTGGATCTTCGCTATTTGAAGAGTGCATGAAGCTCCCACTAAGCGAAGTCCCTGGCATCAGTAAAAGGCTTATCGGCAGAATCAACAAGGACACTAATATCCGCAGTGTTTCTGACGTGGTCATTTCGCAGAATGCTTCCAGCGAGCTCCAGAAAGCTAATTATGTTGGACCTAGACGCGCAGAAGAGATAATCAAAAAAGTTGAGCTAACTGTCGAGGAGTTTCTTTCATAATGGCTACTCCCTTCAAAACACAACTCATAACCTGCCTAGTACCTGCACCACCGCGGCTGAGCACTCACTTACTATTTGACAATAACCACTTAGAACCTACGACTTCGCCAATCGACCAGTTTCTCGAGCGCTTACACTCAATTAACAGACTGTCTCCAGACCCTGCCAGCTTTGATCCTTTGCAAGGGCAGCTCGTCCTACTAGGTGTAATCGCAGCCGTAGAAAGCTATCTCAGAACATTACTCAGAAAAATTATCTCCATTGACGAACTTTCACGGGATGCTTCCTACAAAAGAGATATTTCATTTGGAGCCGCAGTTCACCTACATAGAGATATGATGCCGGAAGCAATTCTAGAGCGCGTCTCATTCATTAGCAAAGAAAGCATTACAAGTACGATAAAAGAGTGTCTTGGAATAAAAGGACATTCCCCTTCGTACCTTGAATCTTCAATTGATGACTATGTAAAAATTTGCCATTTACGGCATTGCGCCGTGCATAGATTCGGTCGACTTGGCGCTTCAAACGCTTTGGCTCTAGGAATTCAAGATCATAGAGAACTTTTGGAAAAGCCGCTTCTACTAGACTACCTATCTCTTCAGACCGCCATATCAATATCAACAAATTTAGTAAAGACTATAAATAACTTTTTATTCAATGAAATTATATCCCGCCTACCCGATCATAGTTGGCAGGGAACATACACAAAGGACAAAAAACAATTCTTACTTTACTATCGTATTTTTGCCGACAGTATAAGTTCAGCTGGTTCAACAGCTGACGCCAAATCTCTGTACGCTGAATTCCAATTGCAGCGAAGAAATTATCTAGCGGGGCAGGTCCGGTAAACCCACGACACCCACACGCGCTGACAGCGCCGTGTCCAGGGGGGGCGCTGTTGGGATAATGGCAGCTTGTGACCCCAATAGAGGCCGCTCGAACAACCGCTGTAAGCCCCCTCCCTTTCCGCCTGAAACCTCGTTAGAAGCCCCCAAGCTGATAACGAGGGTTAGATCCCTCCTCACGCGCCAGTCTTCAAGACCTCAAGCCGTGCATATATTTGACTGCAATCAGTTGGGTCTGTCTCCGTGTTTGTACGCATAAATAACAGATGGACCTTTGCCAGCGCTCCCTATAGGTACTTTCGGCTTTTCATGTTGACCCACGGGAAAGAGGTAAGGAAGGTTAGTTTTTTGCAAATCGCTCTGAAAGCCTTGCCGTACGCAGCTTTGCGGTCCATGACATGAGTTAGCTTTAGGGTTATGAGAGGTAATTTCCTAACCTTTATACCTGTTAAAAAACCCAAAAATAAAATTGTTATAAATCAGTAGCTTATGAATTACTAACCTCCAACCTAACCATAACTAACCTCCCAAAGTTAGCACTCAACCCCAGTAAATACGGGGTCTACGCAACACCTCCCTCCCCTTTTTTTAAAACTAACCCTTTTCCCGAGCCACCTCTCAGAATTGCTCTCAGACTGTGCTTCAGTCGCCATCTCCAAACAGGCTACCTTCGCAGGGATTCGCAGGCGTTTTTCCTCTCAGCAACGCCAGATTAAGCCCCGCCAGGCACAGGCTGCAGCGACTGCAGGAGTGCAGAAAAAACGACGCATTTAGCCCGCAGGCGAGGTGGGGGGACGACGGCGCGCGCCGGGTGGTGAAGCACGTCACTACCCCGTTATGGCACGTCTGTAGCCCGACATGTGGCACGCCAACTCCCCGAACGGTCAGCAGATCCCTGGGTGCCAACCACGCAGCCCCCCGAAACCCCGTGTTTATTGGCCCGCGCAGCCGCTTTGGCTTGCCGTGACACCCTGCAAATGCTATGTTGGACTGGGTTTTTTCATACTGTTGAAGGGCAATCTTTCATCTATCCCAGCTGACTTTTTCTGAACCAAAGCCCCCCTCCCTCCTACAGTTCGTCGCCTCAAATCGCGTCATGGAGAAATCTAGATTACTGTATGTCTATACAGCACTGGATTCGCCCCCATGAATAACGATGAAGACACCCTCGGCTGGCTTGGCCTCCCTCCCCCATTGCAAATGTACCGGCAGCACTGCCGACTCCTGGAGAACGAGATTCAGGACCTGAACGTGCAACTGCGCAAAGCGCGGGAGGATGTCTTCGGAATCAGTCAGATGCTGCTGGCTACACAGGCAAAGAACGCCGAGTTCGCTGGATACCTCCGTCAGAGAGGCGGCGAAGCGGCTGAGATGCGCAAACAGATCGACACCCTGAGGACGTCACTGAGCGTAAGTAAGCGTGAAGCCGAAGGCCTGAAGCGAATCGTCAACGAGATGCGACCTCGGCCGACCACGATTGTCTAAGATCAAACGGAAGGAGGGCTTGGCTGTGTGCGGAAGGCTGTCGCAGTACAGGGGAATCCACGACTTCGTTGCGGCGCTGAGCATGCCTAACGCCCTGGCAAACTCGGTGGGTGACCAACCTATCGAGCGGTACAACGTTGCTCCGACGACCCAGGTGGCATTGTTGCACCTGCAAGGTGAACTGCTGCACGCTGATCCTGTTCGCTGGGGGTGGCGACCGCATTGGGCGAAAGACCGCGCCGCACCGATCAACGCACGCGTTGAGAAGGTCGCCCACGGTCCATTCTTCCAGGCGATCTGGCCGCACCGTGCGATCACGCCTATCGACAATTGGTTTGAGTGGGTGGATGAAGGTGGACCAAAGAAACAGCCCTACCTGATCCGCAGGCGGGACGGCGCGCCGATCTTGTGCGCGGCTATCGGCCAATTACCAGACGCCGATGAAGGCCCAGGCGAGCATGACGGCTTTGTGATCATCACCGCCGACAGTGCCGGCGGCATGGTGGATATTCACGACCGAAGGCCCGTGGTCCTGACGCCGGAACTTGCCCGCGAATGGCTGGACCCGGCGACACCAAGAGAGCGTGCCGAGCAGATGGTATTGCACCAAGGCGAGCCGGCCGAAGCCTTTGAATGGTTTAAAGTCGATATTGCCGTTGGCAATGTGAGGAACAAGGATTCCAGTTTGATTGAACCCGCACCCTAGAACTATTTACCTCATATGCCAACTCTCAAATCATCATAAAAATTCTGCCAATACAAAAATCGAAATCGTATCTAGGGTTCCGTCCTCATTTTACTGCGTTGATGAAGTAACACCTCCAAATCCCACCTTTATAAAAAGGAGAACGCCAGTCAGTTTTGGCAAGCCTTGCAATCGGTACAACCTCATCCGACGCTGGATCATAATATTTCGAATAATAACCGGCCAACTCCATCAAGGACTTAACATCTTTAATTTTCGGCGGCGGCACCTTTGCAAAAATATCAACTGACGATGCGAAAGGCACTACAGACAAGAAACCATACTTACCACTACTGTATTTTTCTTTATAAACTCTAGCAAGACCGTCTAACGCAGCCAAAAGATCTTCCAACCCATCATCCAAAGCACCTATCAATCCCTCTCCCGTTGTATACAGCTGTGCAATCATTGCACCACCGACAATTTTCGTTTTGAAGGACAGCGATGAAATATCAAACTGATCGACGCCTCCATCACTTAATCTTTGAGAATACTCCTTGGAAAGCCGATGATGCGACTGCTGCAACTCAAGAGTATTTAGATAAGTTTTTTCGGCAAACTGCACCCTCAACAACAGGTCTGCCTCATTCAATCTAATCAGGGGAATGGCGACATCCTGATCAATCCTTTCCAACACTCCGAGAGAGCCAATAGTTACAGGCATACTCAGCGATCTCAGAGCGTCATCTTGATACGGAAGCACCATTGCTCTCTTTATTCCGGCCAAATCATTGAGCTGGGACTGTAAAGCTAAACTGGCATGGCGCAACAAATATACTTCCCGCTGAATTTCCTCTTGCGCTTTGGTTCGAACTTGCAGCCTATATGTATAATAAGAACCTGCCATCGCGCCGAAAAAAGTTGATAACAATGGCAAAACAACAGTAGTTAACAAATCTAGTTCTTGTCCACCACTACCGCCCAAGACCAAATCAATATCATGGTCAAATGCGCGAAAAACGAGTACCAAAATCAGTACCGATAACAAGCCACCAACTGCGCTACCTAAGAAAATTGAGACCTTCAATTTTTTACTCCCTCGCCTGCCTAGATAGGCAAGGGCACCCTAGCAAAGCAATTGCGTTTCTACTAACTATCCTTCGGGATTTCATAAGGTTTAAAGCGCACAACCTCCTCCCCTAACCAGTCATTCACCTGCGCCATACGCGCCTGAATCGGCTCCAGTTCATTGGCTGCATAAATCTGCGCCGCCTCCCTGATCGACCCAAACCCACCCGCGTTCTGCGGCACGATGCCCATCAACTGCGGCGGAATCCGCAAGCTGGCCAGCACATCATCGCGAGTCTGGTTTTTGATCGAGTTGAATTCGTCCTTGGCCGTCACTTCGCTGACCGGGATGATCTGCAACCCGTCCTTCTTGCCGTTCGGCGAATACACGAACAGATTGCGGAAGTTGCCAGGCCCCTTGGAGTCCTTCAGTGCCTTGCGCAGGGAGTCGACATCCGCTTCGTTCTGCGCGGCATCAGTCATGTAGAGGATGAAGCCAGCATGACTGCCGTTCTCGTAATACTTGCGGCGAAACAGCGTGGCCGACTCATTCAGCAACGCCGACTGCAACGCGCTGATCCACTCAGGCAGCCCGTACACCTCCTGATGCAGATCCGCCTCCCGCAGATGAAAGACCGTTCCCGGTTCGAATTCATGCTCCTCCTTCCAGCCCTGGACCATGAACTGCCGCCCGTCCTTGCCCGAGCGCATGTACTTCGCCAATGGCGGTACCAACTCACGCACAGGGCCAAGCATTGAGCGTCGCCCTTCCAGATAGCCATTGCCCAAGCAAAGGAAGTCCAGGGCGAACTGCTCAAACGCCGCGCGCGACAGCAGCCGGTGCGGGATAAAGGTCTTGCTCAACAAATTGCGCTTAAACATCAGCCCCGAATGCAGATGCACGCTAGACCCCACCGACCGCGCTAAACCATCCAGCGACAGCGGCGGCTCATACCACCGCCCGTTAAACCAGCACTCCAGATAATCAAACACCTCCCGGCCGCTCAGCACCGGTGACGGATCGCCAAAGCTGAACGCCTCCATCTTGCTGTCACTGCGCGGAATGAACTCCTGCGTTGCAACCGTGGCGGCCTGGGCCAACTGCTTGGTATTTCTGCGGCGGTTCGACATCAAAAAATCTCCATCCGCCCGGTGTTGGCAGTGGTCTGCCCCTCCAGCGGTTCGTTGTGCAATGCATGAAAGAGAGCCCACGCCAGGTCAGCGTGGCCGGTGTTGTCGTTGCGGCCGGCGGTGTAAGTGAATTGGCGACCGCCTGCGGTGATGGTCTTGCGGATCGCCATCAGCGATTGCGCCATGTCGGTCCAGCCGGCGTCGAACTCCAGCCGGCCACGGTGGATTACGTCGTAAGCCTTCAGCACCAGGCGGGTCTTGACCTCGGGCGAGTAGCTGAAGGTGGTCACGTTGGGGAAGAATTGGCGCACCAGCTGCGCCACGCCGCTACCCAGGCCGGTGACGTCGATACCGATGTACGTCACCCAGTAGCGATCGCATACGGCTTTGATCACGCTTGCCTGGGCCGCGAAGTCCATGCCTCGGAACTGGTGACGCTCCAGCACCCGGAACTTGCCCCCTGGCACCATCGGCGGCGCGACCACCACCAAGCCCGAGCAGTCGCCGGTTTCCGCTGGGTCATAACCCACCCACACCTGGCGATCACCGAACGGCCGCATGGCAAACGGCTTGTAGTCCTCGGCCCACTCAACCCAGCTATCAACCATGCACGGCTGCAACACCGTGAGCGGGAAGATGCTCGCGCCGTCGTCAACAAACTCACACATCAGCAAGTTGGCGAACGCCTCGGGGCTGTACTCCCGGCGTAGCTCCTCGATGTCGAACAGGTCGCAGCCGCCCTCCTCCGCGTCCAGGATGGTGACGATCTGGCGCCACAACCGGTCCTCGCAGAAACGGCCCTGCTGAAGCGCACCGTGGGAAACATCGACCTTGGTGTGTTGCGCCGCCGGCTTGCCCTTGTTGAAGCGCTCGCCCGTCCAGAAGGTGTAGGCCTCGTGGGCCATGGTCGAGGGCGTCGAGAAGTAGGTTTTGCGCCACTTCTTGTGCATCGCCATACCCGACGCAACCTTGTTCAGCTCCTCAAATTTGAACGTCCAAAAGAATTCGTCGAAGTAAAAATTGCCGTGGTAGCCCTGGGCAGTGCGCGCATTGGTGCCGAGGAAAAACAGTTCGGCGCCGTTCGGCAGCACGATGGGATCACCGGTCAGCTCGACGCCGATAACCTCGCGAGCAAACGCCTGGATGTAGCCTCGGAACAGATAGGCCTGGTTCTTCGAAGCCGACAGGAAGATCTGATTGCGCCCAGTCTCCAGCGCATCAATAAACGCCTCGCGGGCAAAGTAGTAGGTAGCGCCGATCTGCCGGCTCTTGAGGATGACGCGGGTGCGCTGATTGCCAGCCCGGTGCCAGTCTTTCTGATAGTCGAAGCAGCCGTCGATAAACGCTTCGCGCAGTAGCTCGATCTGCTCTTCGCTGATGTCGTTTTTCGGGGTCTTTTTCTTCGGACCTTCGTTGCGCTTGGCAAGGTTGGGGTTGAGTTCGGTTTCGGTACCGCCGCCCTGAAAACGCTGAATGCGTGCCTGCCGCTCCAACTGGCGGTGCAGCAGGTCAATCTCTTTGAAGTCGCCGCCGCTCTTGCCTTCCTTGAGGATCAACTGCACCAGCCGCGCTTCCAACGCCCCGCCGATGCGCTCGACGTTATCCGCCCGGTCCCACTCGTCGCGAGCCTTCCAGCTGTGTAGCGTTTTTTCCTTTTCGCCCGTAGCCTCGGCAATCTCGCAGATACGCCAACCCATCCAATATAGAAACTTGGATTGGCGTCGGGGATCGATCGGGAGCAGTTCAGTCATAGTCATGGCCGCGATGCTGCCGCCCACGCCGGCGAGTCAGTAGCGCCGCCCCTTGTAGCACCGCCCTTTACAATCCCGCCCCGTTGCCGCAACTCGCGCGCGTCACGACCATGCCCCTCATTGCAACGCATTAAGCGCCCTATGCATTGAGGATTCCCAACATGAAGAAATTTCGCAGCAACTGGTTCCGCGTCGCCGTCGAGGGCGCTACTTCCGACAAGCGCACCATCAAACGCAGCTGGCTGGAACAGTCCGCGAAGAACTTCAACCCGTCCACCTACGGCGCCCGCATCTGGCTGGAGCACTTCCGCAGCGTGATGCCGGACAGTCCGTTCAAAGCCTACGGTGATGTGCTCGCGGTCAAGACCGAAGAAGTAGAAATCCACGGCCAGAAAAAGCTGGCCTTGTTCGTCCAGGTCGAACCGACACCTGAGCTGATCGCCATGAACAAGGCCAAACAGAAGATCTACACCTCGATCGAGATCGACGACAGCTTCGCCGACACCGGCGAAGCCTACATCGTCGGCCTGGCAGTGACCGATTCACCGGCCAGTCTCGGCACAGACGTGCTGGCGTTCTCCGCGCAAAAGCCTGAATCCAGCCCGTTCAAGGATCGCCATTACTCCACCACTTCGATGTTCACCGAGGCCGTGGAAACCGAGCTGCAATTTGAAGAAATCGAAGACAAGCCCGGCCTCGGCGCTCAGCTCTTCAGCAAAGTGCAGGCGCTCCTGGGTGGCAAGCAGGCAAAGGACGATGCCGAGTTCGCCCAGATCGGCCAGGCCGTCGAAGCGATCGCCGACCACGTCAAGGATCTGCCCGATCAGCTGGCTGCCGAGAAGAAATTCTCCGGCGAACTGAACACCAAGGTTGAGCAGCTCAGCAAAGACCTGGTCGAGCTGAAAACCACCCTCGGCAAAACCCAAGACCACTCCCAAACCCAGCGCCCACCGGTAACCGGCGGCGGCAACCAAGCCCTGGCTGAGTTCTGACCTGCGGCCTACACCGCCCAGCCCACTATCGGAGACACCCATGCGTAACGACACTCGAAAACTCTTTGCCGGCTACCTCAGCCAGGTCGCGCAGCTCAACGGCGTCGAATCGGCCACCGCTACGTTCAGCGTCGACCCAACCATCCAGCAGCGCCTGGAAACCAAGATTCAGGAATCGAGCGAGTTCCTGACCAAAGTCAACGTCATCGGCGTCGATGAACAGGAAGGCGAAAAGGTCGGCCTGGGCGTGGGCGGCACCGTTGCCAGCCGCACCAACACCAACGTCAAGAAGCGGGAGCCACGTAGCATCGGCACCCTATCGAGCGACAAGTACAAGGCCGAGCAGACCGACTTTGACACCTTCGTTAGCTACAAGCAGCTCGACGCCTGGGCCAAGTTCCCGGACTTCCAGACCCGCCTGTCCAGCGCCATTGCTCAACGCCAGGCACTCGACCGCATCCAGATCGGTTTCTACGGCGTCTCGGCCGCAGAGCAAACCGACCGCACCACGCACCCGCTGTTGGAAGACGTCAACATCGGCTGGCTCCAGCAGTACCGCACCCACGCCCCCGACCGCGTGCTGAGGGAAGGTGCTGTCGCCGGCAAAATCACCATCGGCAAAACCGGTGATTTCAAAAACATCGACGCCCTGGTCTACGACGCTATCCAGCTGCTCGACCCTTGGTATCGCCGCAACCCTGGCCTGGTGGTGCTGACCGGCCGCGAACTGGTCCACGACAAGTTCCTGGCCCTGGTCAACAAGGACCAGGACGCGACCAACACCCTGGCGAGCGACCTGATCATCTCGCAACGCCGCGTCGGCGGTCTGCCGCTGTACGAGGTGCCGTACATCCCCGAAGGCACGATCCTCATCACCACATTCGCCAACCTGTCGGTGTACTGGCAGATCGGCGGGCGCCGCCGCTACCTCAAGGAAGAGCCGGAGTGGAACCGCGTCAGCAACTTCGAATCGTCGAACGAGGCGTACGTGGTCGAGGAATATGGCCTGGGTTGCCTGCTGGAAAACATCACCCCAGTCGAAGACGCCGGCGGCGAGGGTTAATCCCATGGCACTCAGCATTGCCCAAGCCCACCAACGCCGCGCTCGCGCGGCCATGGAAGCAGCGAAAACAGCACCGCAGCAATCCATGGCCGGTGCCACCGCTTACGAGCACCAGTTGAATCAGCTGCTACAGGATCGGCTACGCCTGAAGGCGATCCAGTCCACTGCCGCCAAGGAAGCGCTTAAGCCGCAGCTGTTGCCTCAGTACGTCCCTTATGTCGAGGGCGTACTTGCGGGCGGCAACGGCGCTCAGGATGACGTTCTGACCACCATCATGGTTTGGCGGATCGACGCCGGTGAATACGCCGGTGCGTTGGACATCGCCGACTACGTGCTCAAGCACAAGCTGATCATGCCCGACCGTTTCGAGCGCACTACCGGTTGCCTGGTAGCGGAAGAAATCGCCACCGCAGCACTGAAAGCGCAAAAAACCAACGGCACGTTCGACCTGAGCATCTTGCATCGCACCATTGAGCTGACCGACGAAGAGGATATGCCTGACCAGGCCCGCGCCAAGCTCTACCTGGCAACAGGCCGTGCCACGGTGCATGGCATCACGGCAGAGGAACCCGGCCAGCCGGGGCAGATTCAGGCCGGTATAGACCTGCTCAAGCGCGCCATCGAGCTGCACGATAGCTGCGGCGGCAAGAAGGATTTGGACGGCGCCGAGCGCCTCCTGAAAAAACACGCTGCACCAAGCAGCTAACCGAGCGTCCCCACGCACCCCGCCGGCTCGGGGCGGATCGGCCAGGCCGCTCCTCCTGAACGTGAAGCCCCGACCACCGGCGACCTATCGGAGCAGTCATGAACACTGCCTTTGCCAACCTCTATCAGAGTGAATTCACTCCTACGGAATCCGAACGGCGCCTGTCAGCTGCGGCTGAACAGTACGTTGCCGAGACAGAGGCTTACGACCGCACCGTTTGCACTGGCCCCATCAAGCACGGCGCCATCATGCCGGCCAACGGGCGCGAACTCAGCCTTGTGAATCGCAACTCGAGGCGGGCAATGGACCTTCTCTGTACACAACACCCCGAATTCACCAGGCAGCAGATCCTGCGCGAAATTTCCCGCGCAGACCTCCGAGGCCCTTCCCTGTGAGTGCATTTGTAGCCAGCGGCCCCGTCGCAGGCGGTCATATCAACACCGACCCCTTCTGGCCGTCGATTGACCTGGACCAATTGCGCGCCACCCTGCGTATCGACTCCAGCGTCACCCCTGCCCGCCTGGAAACCGCCATTATTTCTGCCGCCATCAACCTGAACCGCGAGCTTGCCGAATGGCGGGAAGCCCAGCAAGCAGCCGGCCACGCCACTCTGGACGACGTACCAGGTGATCGTATCAATGAAGTGTCGGTAAAGGCCCACCTCTACCGGCGCGCCATCGAAGCCGCTACCGGTGCTGAAGTCTGCGAGCGTTACCGCGATTACAGTGCCACCAACACTGGCAGCCAGAAGGCCGAAGAAATCACCCCCACCATCGACGACTACCGCCGCGATCTGCGCTGGGCCGTGCGCGACTTCCTCGGACGAACCCGCACCACTGTGGAGTTGATCTGATGAGCGATATGAAAATCATAGACTGGAATGAAATCAGTCGCCTTGGCCTGCACGAACGCATCAACCGGGAAATCATGCACCCGCTTGGTCTAGCGATTTTCAGGGTAGTCGAAACAGGTGCATCCCCTGGCGCGTACGTGTCGCCCGACGGTGTTTTTGAGTACGCCAGCCCGATAACGCCAGAAGAGCCCGAGGGCGAGCAATGACCGTTGCCGTCCGTGCCAATCAAAACGACACGGTCGACGTCCTGTGCTGGCGTTTCTACGGCCGCACCGCAGGCGTCACCGAGGCCGTCCTTGAAGCCAACCCGGGCCTGGCTGATCACGGCCCAATTCTGCCGCAAGGCCTTGTCGTCAACATGCCCGAAGCTCAAGCCAGTGCCCAGCAGCGGCAAATGGTGCAGCTATGGGACTGATCCCCTGTAACCAAGGAAACCCACACCATGGCTGATCCGACTTCCAGCGCCGTGACCGGCCTGCTCATGGGCCTGGGCCTGGCAACCATCACGCCCATAATCGACGGGGAAGCGTTGTTCGGCGCGATCCTCGGCGCTTGGCTGGTGACCAGTACCAAGCACGACCTCAAGGTCTGGCAGCGCCTTGGCTCTCTGTTCCTGTCGGCCGGTGTGGGCTACCTCTTTGCCCCCATGGCGCTGCAAGCCCTGCCATTTATCACCAGCGGCGGCGCCGCGTTCGGCTGCGCCCTGGTGATCATCCCCATCAGCATCAAGCTCATGGTCTGGGTTGAGAAAGCTGACTTTTGGGAAATCGTCCGCCGCATCAGAGGGGGCAGCTGACATGCCAAACATCGAATTGATCGTGCAGTTGATCACGGCCGTGGCCTATCTGCTCAGCGCCTTGCGCCTGGCCTGCTACACCCGAGGCGCTGCGCGGTACCGGCGCAGCATCTCGCTACTCGCCAGCCTGTTTGGATCCGCGCTGTGCATCTGCGGTCTGGAAATCCTCCTGTACCGCCAGCCCACTAGCCTCTGGCAAGCCGTCTCCATCGTGCTGCTCTGCACCCTGATATTCCGTTCTCGCGGCAACGTCGCCGCCCTGTTGAGGCCCAGCGCATGACCACCACCCTACGCCACGGCGACCGCTCACAGGCCGTCCGCACCCTGCAAAAGAACCTCAACAACCACGGCGCCAAGCTGGACGTGGACGGCAGCTACGGCGACGACACCGAAGCTGCTGTCCGTGCCTATCAGCTCAAGGTCGGCCTGGTAGCTGATGGCGTGGCCGGCAATAAGACCCAAACCAGCCTGGCCGGTGGTGACTGCACCAAGCTGCTGCGCAACAACGACCTGACCGCTGCCGCCGAACACCTCGGCGTGCCGCTGGCAAGCATCTACGCCATCAACGAGGTGGAATCCAAGGGCAAGGGCTTCCTCGAAAACGGCAAGCCAGTGATCCTGTTCGAACGGCATGTCATGTACCGCCAACTCGCCAAGGTGCGGCACGAAGGCGATGACCCGGCCGAACTCAAACGCCACGCCGACCAGCTCGCCGCCGTCAATCCCGCCCTGGTCAACCCAAAGTCGGGCGGATACTCCGGCGGTACCGCCGAACACCAGCGCCTGGCCATGGCCCGCCTGATCGACGACACGGCCGCCCTTGAATCTGCATCCTGGGGGGCATTCCAGATCATGGGCTTCCACTGGCAGCGTCTGGGCTACACCAGCGTGCAGGACTTCGTGGCGGCCATGAGTGCCAGCGAATCGCAACAGTTCGACGCCTTCACCCGCTTCATTGAAACCGACCCTGTGTTGCACAAGGCGCTAAAAGCCCGCAAATGGGCCGAATTCGCCAAGCTCTACAACGGCCCGGACTATCAGCGAAACCTCTACGACGTGAAGCTACAGCGCGCCTACGAACGGCACGCCGACTGCGGTTGCGGGCAAGGGGTAGCAGCATGATCGACTTCGAAGCGGTGCAAAAACTGCGAGTGCAGGACGGCGATCTGCTGGTGGTGCCGGAATCCACCGAACAGGACGATATGCAGGTGCTGGCCGAGGCCATTCAGTTGATGAGCGGTGCCAGGGCAGTGATCGTTCGCGGCCCTATTAAACAACTCGATACCGAAGCCATGAATAAGCTCGGCTGGTACCGCGTATGAGCACCCTGCGCCAGGCCCTGTACGGCATTGCCCTGCTCGGCGCCCTGGCGCTGCTGATCTGGGGTCAGCAACAGCGCATCAACATCGCCGAGGGCAACACAGAGCTGGCAAAAGCGGCGGCCAAGACCGCCCGCGCAGACGCCGACCGCAACCTGACCACCGCAAACACGCTCACGAACACACTGAAGCAGGAGCGAGACGCCCAGAGCGCCCTGCGCACCCAACAGGATCAGTTGCGCCAGGGCCTGGCAAAGCGCGAGCGAACCATAGAGGAGCTGAAACTTGAAAACACCGAACTACGCACTTGGGCTACTCAGCCTTTGCCTGATGTTGCTCGCCGGTTGCGGGAGCGCCCCGCCCTTACCGGCGCCGACGCTTACCGTCAGTGGATGTCCGGCCGTAGTGCCGTGCCAGTTGCCGGCGACCAACCCACGCAATAACGGCGACCAGCTCACCGATATGGACCGCGTCGAAGCCGCCTGGGCTGACTGTGCCGCGCAGGTCGACATGATTTATCAACATCAGCAGGCAGCGCCATGAACAAAGCCGAAAGCCTACGCGCCCACCTCCTCGCCACCGTTGCAGAGTTCAAGCACGACCCTGATCGGATGATGATCTTCATCGACAACGGAAAGGTCCGCTGCACAGCAGCGAAGAGCCTGTCTTTTGAGTACAGCTTTGACCTGCAGATCGTTCTCGCCGCGTTCGCTGGGCACCCCGACAGCATCATGCTCCCGTTGCTTGGCTGGCTCAGCGTCAACCAGTCCGAACTGCTGGAAAACCTCGACAAGGTGAAGAACGGATTCAAATTTGAAGCCGAGATTCTCAGCAAAGAGCTTGTAGACCTCAGCATTACCCTGCCGCTCACGGAAAAAGTGATCGTCGGCCAAGATGACCAGGGCAATACCACCGTCAAGCACCCAAACGAGCCGCAGCGTGTAGCGGGCTACCTCGACCCGAACTGGAAGCCTGGCGCCCAGGGCAACACCAGCGAATGGTTTGTGCCCGATGGCAAATGATCTGGAAGCACTGGAGACCTGGGCGGCCACGCTACTGGAACGGCTGGAGCCTGGGGCACGCAATCAACTGGCCCGCAGCATCGGCCAGGAGCTGCGTCGCAGCCAACAAAAGCGGGTTATTGCCCAGCAGAATCCGGACGGCAGCAAGTTTGCCCCCCGTAAACAGCGCAATCTGCGTGGTAAGCAGGGGCATATCCGCCGCAAGTTGGAAATGTTCAAGAAGCTGAAGAACGCCACCTATCTCAAGGCCCGAGGCGACAGCAACGCCATTTCAGTGGGCTTTACCGGGCGAATCGCCCGTATTGCCAGGGTTCACCAATACGGTTTGAAGGACCGCGCAGAGCGTGGCGCTCCCGACGTGCAATACGAACAACGTGAAGTGCTGGGATTCACCGAGGCGGATCTTGATGTGATCCGTGACAGTTTGCTCGCGCACCTGACACTGTAAAGCCCCTCCCTACAAGGCAGCGAAGCTGCACCCGCGCACGCGTGGCGCCACCATCGGCGCCATGAACAATTTCGCCGCCCTCTCCCGCATGCTCGAAAACCTCATCCGCCTCGGCGTCATCGCCGAAGTCCAGATGGTGCCCCCGCGCGTGAAGGTAAAGACCGGCGAATTGACCACCGCCTGGCTGCCATGGCTGGCCCTGCGTGCGGGATCTGACCGTGAGTGGGACCCGCCCACCGTCGACGAACAGGTCATCCTGATCAGCCCGTCCGGCCAACTCGCCAATGGCGTCGTCATCACCGGCTTACCCAGCGATCACATCCCCGCCAACGGCGACCGCCCAGGCCTGCACCGTCGCACCTACGCCGACGGCACGGTGATCGAATACGACAGCGTCGCCCATCACCTGAACGCCACGCTGCCCGAAGGCGGCACCACCAACCTGACCAGCACGGGCGGCATCAACATCGTCGGCCCGATCACGCACCACGGCGACTACACCCAAACCGGCAACCAGAACGTCACCGGCACTGTGACCGTCACCGAAGACGTAGTCGCGGCCAGTATCAGCCTGGTCAAGCACTTGCACGGCGACGTCATGCCAGGCAGCGGCAAGACGGGGAAACCAGAATGAACCGAGAAACCGGCGGCTCCATCGGCGATCTGGACCTCATCAGCCAGTCGATTACCGACATCCTCACCACCCGGATCGGCACCCGCGTCATGCGCCGCGAATACGGCAGCCTGCTGCCCGAGTTGGTGGACCATCCCTTCAACGATGCCACCCGCCTGCGCGTGTATGCAGCCACGGTCATGGCGTTAATGCGCTGGGAACCGCGTATCAGCCTGAATCGGGTGCAGTTCCTCGGCGCCAATCTGCAAGGCCAATCGGTACTGGACCTGGACGGCACCCTGGTCGACACCAATGAGCCGTTGAGTATGAGCCTGCCGCTGCAACTGGGGGCCAGTGTATGAACACATTCGCCGCCATCGACCTCAGCCTGTTGCCCGCGCCGCAGATCGTCGAGCAGATCGACTATGAGCAGATCCTTGCCGAGCGCAAGGCCTACGCCATCAGCCTGTGGCCGGCAGAGGAACAGCCAAAAATCGCCGCCCGCCTTGAGCTGGAGTCGGAGCCGCTGACCAAGCTGCTGCAAGAGAACGCTTACCGCGAAACAATCTGGCGCCAACGGGTCAACGAAGCGGCAACCGCCAATCTACTGCCCTTTGCCAAAAGCTCCGACCTGGACAACCTGGCCGCAAACTTCAACGTCAAGCGCCTGGTGATTCAGGAGGGCAATGCATCAGCATCCCCGCCCGTGGCGCGCGTCATGGAAGATGACGACAGCCTGCGCGAACGCACGCAGATGGCCTGGGAAGGCCTCAGCACCGCCGGCCCGCGCAACAGCTACATCTTCCACGCCCGCGCAGCTGACGGGCGGGTTGCCGACGCCACCGCAGAAAGCCCTTCCCCGGCCGTGGTCGTGGTTACGGTCCAGGGCATGCTGGCCGACGGCAGCGCCGAGCCTGGGCTGCTGGCCGTGGTGGAAGCCTATCTCAGCGAGGATGACCGCCGCCCAGTCGCCGACCGGCTCACCGTCCAGGCCGCGCAGATCCTGCGCTACCAGGTCAAAGCCAAGCTCTACCTGAAAACCAGTGGGCCAGAAACTGAACCTGCCCGAGCTGCTGCCGAACAGCGCCTGAATGAATATGTCCACCAGCGCCGCCGGCTGGGCATGGAAGTCTCAGAATCGGCGATCCACGCCGCGCTGCACGTCGAGGGCGTGCGTAAGGTCGAGCTTTTGAACTGGGTAGACGTTGTCGCGACGCCCTACCAGGCGCCGTACTGCTCCGAGATTCAACTATCGGTAGGAGTCGAGTGATGGGCGCCCAGCACCTGCTACCCAGCAACTCGACGCAGTTGGAGCGTGACGCGGCCGTGGCACTGGCGCAGATCCAGCGGGTGCCTATTCCGATTCGTCTGCTGTGGAACCCTGACCTGTGCCCCCTCGCGGTATTGCCGTACCTGGCGTGGTCGTTTTCGGTCGACCGTTGGGACAGCACCTGGTCGGAGTCCACCAAGCGCGCGGCGATACGGGCCGCGTACTACCTGCACTCCCACAAGGGCACCATCGGCGCTTTGCGCCGAGTGGTCGAGCCCCTGGGCTATCTGATCGAGATTATCGAGTGGTGGCAGGACGTGCCGGTCGGCGTACCGGGTACCTTCAAGCTCAAGGTCGGCGTGCTGGACACCGGCATCACCGAAGAGATGTATCAGGAACTGACCTTCCTGATCGATGACGCCAAACCCCGTAGCCGCCACCTCACCGGCCTGGCCATCAGCCTGGAAACCACCGGCAGTTTCTATATCGGCGCCTGCGTCAGCGAAGGCGATGAACTCAGCGTTTACCCACCGACCCAACGCGACATCGAAGTCAGCGGCTATCTGCGCCTGGGCGGTCGCGAACATCACATTGATACGATGGACATCCTCCCATGATCGACCAGAACAGCCAGTTTCAAGCCATTCTTACGGCCATCGGCGAGGCCAAGCAGGCAAACGCGGATGCCCTGGGCACCCCTTGGACGTTCGCGCAAATGGGTGTGGGTGATGCCAACGGCACCGACCCGTTCCCTGACCGCCTGCAAACCAAGCTGATCAATGAGCGACGCCGCGCGCCGCTCAACCAGCTCAAGCCAGACCCGAAAAACGCCGGCATCATCATTGCCGAGCAGGTTATCCCGGAAAACGTCGGCGGTTTCTGGATTCGGGAAATCGGCCTCTACGACACGGACGGCGATCTCGTGGCCGTCGCCAACTGCGCGCCAACCTTCAAGCCGCTGCTGACCCAGGGATCTGGCCGGACGCAGATTATTCGGATGAATCTGATCGTTTCCAGCCTAGCCAACATCGTGCTGAAGATTGATCCGGCGGTGGTGCTCGCCACCCGCGAATACGTTGATTTAAGTATTGACGCTGTGCTGCCTGGCAACAAAACCCCAGGCACTTACCGGCAAGTAATCATCAACAAATATGGGATTGTCGTGTCGGGTAGCAACCCCACGACTCTCGCAGGCTATGGCATCACCAACGGTCTCACCTCTACGCCACAATCGGGCATTGTGGGAGCCATCGCCGACATACCAGTAACCACTTTGGGAACCTATATCCCCGCAACTACCGACAAGCCGTCAGTCTCCAGCAATGGTTTATTTCTGCGGATGAAATGGCCGGGTGGAAATACTGCATTCGATATTTTCGGTCACACAGGCGGCGGTGCCGATGTTTTAGCTTTCCGCCGAGTTATTGGTGATGGCTCGTATACGATTAGGTACGTGTGGCACGACGGGAATTTTGACCCTGCGTCAAAAGCCAACCTCGCGAGCCCTAACTTTACCGGTGTACCTACCGCGCCAACCGCGCCCCCTGGAAGCAATTTCGGCGAGCTGGCAAATTGTGCGTTCGTCTGGACTGCGGTCAATACCTACGCGACCACCGTAACCGCCTCGTTAGCGGCCAAGGCCAACTTGAACAGTCCGGCGCTGACGGGCATTCCTACGGTGCCTACTGCTGCGCCAGGAACAAACTCGCTCCAAGCGGCCAACACCGCTTTCGTTGCTGCCGCCGTCGCCAGGCTGGTCGATTCATCGCCGGGCGCATTGGACACGTTGAACGAGCTGGCAAAGGCACTGGGTAACGATCCGAACTTTGCCACCACCATAATGGGATTGTTAGCCGGCAAGGCTTCCAATGCCACGACATTGGCTGGTTACGGTATTACGGATGCGTACCGTGTCGTCGATGTTGATTACAGGCTGAATGCCAAGGCTAACAAGGGAAACTCTCTGGCCTCTTATGGGATTACGGATGCAATTCGCAATCACAACCCGCTGCCAGGCGAAAGCATTGATGTTCATGGCGGAACCTATGCGTTCCTCTCATCCCCGTTAGAGTCAACTGTGGCTCAGAACTGCTATTGGGACGGGGCGGACTGGGTGCGTCATGACGGGACAAAAAATGCGGTATGTATCAGTGCTAATAATGGTGTGGCGCATATTCGAACGGCGCTACCTGGAGCTGGCCCGATTCGTTGGGCTACAAGCGATCCGTTATGGACGTCTTCAAACGCGACCGTTTCGAGTTCATCTGGTACCGGAACTCTGAAACTCCCGAACGGCTGGATACAGCAGGTGTTTGATGTGACAGAAAGCACGGGAGCGAATGACCTTCGCTACTTCCCTGTTTCTTTTCCAAACGAATGCTTCGGCGTATTTCCTGTCCTTCTCAGCGCCACAGCAGGCGGATATGGAAACAACCTCGGCTTCGTCGTCGGTGACGTCACCAAAGATCGTTTCGTAATCAGTGCCGGCGGGAACTTCTCCCCCGAAGGTCGTTTCCGTGTATTCGCAATAGGGAGGTAACGCATGAAATTTTATTTCAGTCCTTCAGTGACTGCCTTTTATCGGTCTGATATCAGTGGCGATCTGGGCGGCGATGATTGTTCGATGCCTGATGATGCCCTAGAGGTGTCTAGGGAGGTATACGAGCGGATGTCGCGAGTCCGGGAGGAAGGTGGCCGAGTTGTCCCGGATGAAGACGGGATACCGATTGCGGCACCGGCCTTGCTCCCAACCAGCGAGGAACTGGCCGAAAAGGCGCGGCGCTGGCGTGACGGGGTGATATCCGCCAGTGAGTGGATAGTGGCCCGCCATCGTGACGAAATCGATATGGCCCAGGAAACCATGATTACGCCTGAGCAATTTTCAGAGCTGCTGAGGTACAGGCAGGCCTTGCGGGATTGGCCGACAGCAGAAGGCTTTCCAGCCGCCGACCTGCGCCCGACTCCACCGGACTGGCTTGCTGACCAAGCAGAATAGGCGCGGAGAAATTCCGCGCACGCCGTCTTAGACTTTGTAATCCCCGTCCCTACAACCCGCCGCGCTCGCCCAACCGGCGCGCGCGCGGCAGCCTGTGCACTGTCATTCCATCACAGCGCAGGCAACCACCCATGGCCGGTTCAGACTATCTCCACGGCGTGCGGGTCATCGAACTCAACGACGGCACCCGCCCTATTCGCACCATCTCCACCGCAGTCATCGGCCTGGTTTGCACGGCTGAGGATGCAGACCCCCTGATGTTTCCGCTGGACACCCCGGTCCTGCTGACCAATGTGCAAAGCGCCATTGCCAAAGCCGGTGTCAAAGGCACCCTGGCGAGCAGCCTGCAAGCCATCGCCGACCAGACCAAGCCCTACACCATCGTGGTGCGGGTCAAGGAAGGCGCCGACGAAGCCGCCACCACCAGCGCCCTGATCGGCACCACCACCGCCGATGGCAAGTACACCGGCATGAAAGCCTTGCTCGCTGCCAAAGCCCGTGTGGGCATGACGCCGCGCATTCTCGGCGTGCCAGGCCTCGACAGCCAGCCGGTAGCCACCGCCCTTGTATCGATTGCCAAGGACCTGCGCGCCTTCGCTTACGTCAGTGCTTGGGACTGCAAAACCAAGGAAGAAGTGGTCGCCTACCGCGAAAGCTTCGGCGCCCGTGAAGTGATGGTGATCTGGCCGGAGTTCCAGAACTGGAGCACCGTCACCAATGCGACCGTCACCGCCTCCGCCGTGGCACGCGCCCTGGGCCTGCGGGCCAAGATCGATCAGGAAATCGGCTGGCATAAGACCATCTCCAACGTCGCCGTCAATGGCGTGACCGGCATCAGCGCCGACGTGTTCTGGGATCTGCAGAACCCGGCCACCGATGCCAACTACCTGAACAGCAATGAGGTCACCACGCTGATCAACGAAGGCGGCTTCCGATTCTGGGGCAGCCGTACGTGCAGCGACGATCCGCTGTTCGCTTTTGAAAACTACACCCGCACCGCGCAGATCCTCGCCGACACCATGGCCGAGGCGCACATGTGGGCGGTCGACAAGCCCATGCACGCCTCCCTGGTGCGGGACATCATCGAGGGTGTTAACGCCAAGTTCCGCGAATGGATCGCCCAGGGCTACCTGATCGGCGGCAGTTGCTGGTACCCCGAAGACATCAACGACAAGGACACCCTCAAGGCCGGCAAGCTGACCTTGGACTACGACTACACCCCAGTGCCGCCCCTTGAAGACCTCACGCTTCGCCAGCGCATCACCGACCGCTACCTGATGCAGTTCGCCAGCCAGATCAACAGCTAAACCGGGCCTCCCCGCGAGGGGAGTTAACCCTGTGCCATACCCCCGGAGAACACCGCCATGGCCCTGCCCCACAAGCTCAAAAACCTCATGTTGTTCAACGACGCCAACATCTACCGTGCCTTGGTGAAGTCCGTCACCCTGCCCGCCCTCGGCCGCAAGATGGAAGCCTATCGCGGCGGCGGCATGAACGGCCCGGTCAAGGCAGACCTGGGCTTCTCCGATGACGGCATCCAGTTGGAATGGAAAACCGGTGGCCTCGATCTGATCAGCCTCAAACAGTTCGGCGCAGTCAACGCCTCGGGTGTGGCACTGCGCTTTTCCGGCGCCTATGAGCAGGACGACACTGGCGACGTCAGTGCGGTGGAAATTGTGGTGCGCGGCCGTCACGAAACCATCGAAATGGGTGACGCGCAGCCAGGCGAGGACACCGAGCATTCCATCACCACCACCTGCACCTACTACAAGCTGACGGTCGACAACGAAGAAATCATCGAAATCGACCTGCTCAACTTCATCGAGAAGGTGGGTGGCAAGGACATGCTGGAGAAACAGCGCAAGGCCATCGGGTACTGATCCCCACCCTCGATCGACAACCCCACACGTTCATCACCAGGAGCTTTTCCAATGAAACCAGCAGCCACCGAACAACCCGACATCCAGCCACTGGCCGACGAAAATACCGTCGTCCTCGACTCCCCGATCCGTCGTGGCGTCACCACCATCGACAGCATCACCTTGCGCAAGCCCAGCTCGGGCGAGCTGCGCGGCGTGAGCCTGGTGGAGCTGCTGCAAATGGACGTCGCCAGCCTGATCAAGGTCGTACCGCGCATCAGCAGCCCAACCCTCACCGCCATTGAGGTCTCCGGCATGGACCCTGCCGATCTGCTCGCCCTCAGCAGCAAGATCAGCGGTTTTTTGTTGCAGAAGTCGGCGAAGACGGATGCATCCCTCGTCGCGTAGAGGACGCCATGGCCGATCTGGCCGTGGTTTTTCACTGGGCACCGGCTGATATGGATCAGTTGGGCCTGCAAGACCTGATGGACTGGCGCGAGCGTGCCAGGGTGCGGAGTTCCACCGATGGCAAATAATCTGAAACTTCAGGTGCTGCTCAGTGCCATCGACAAAGCCACCCGCCCGCTGAAGCAAATCAACAACGGCAGCCTGGAGACCGCCCGCGCACTCAAGGCTGCCCGCGACCGCCTGAAGGAACTCAACACCCAGCAGAAAGACGTCACCGCCTGGCGGTCGCAACGCGCAGCTGTCGAGCAGACCAACGAGGCGTTGAATGCTGCGCAGGCCAAAGTCAAAACCCTCAGCCAGCAGTTTGCCGCGACCGGCGTGCCGACCAGGGCAATGGCGAAGGATTTTCGAACGGCCGTGCGCGAGGCCCAGCGGCTGAAACAGCAGCACCAACAGCAGAGCGAGCAGCTCCAGGGGCTGCGCTCACGACTGTATGACGCGGGGATCAGCACCAAGAACCTGGGCACACACGAACGCCAGCTGCGCGAGCAAATCAGCGCCACCAACGCCAGCATCAGCGCGCAGGGTAAGCGGATGGCCGAGCTGACCGCCCAGCACAAGCGCGCAGCGACGGCCCGCAGTGCGTATGACAAGGGGCAGCAGTTCGCCGGCAGCGCGGCTGTCGCAGGTGGTGCCAGCCTGGGTGTGGCATATGCGGCCAGCCGGCCAGTCGTCAGCGTAGTTAAGGAATACGTCGACTTCGAAACCGCCATGATGGGTGTGGCAAAGCAGGTCGACGGTGCGCGAGATGACAACGGCAAGCTCACCAGCACCTACTACGAATTTGCAGACGCGATCAAAGCAGCCAGCAACGAAATGCCCATCGCCACGACCGAATTTGCGGCCCTGGTCGAAGCCCAGGCCCGGGCCGGTATCCAGGGCAAAGAAAACCTCCTGACCATGGCAAAGGTTTCGGCGACCGCAGCCGTGGCCTTCGACTTGCCCGCCGAACAGGTCGGCGAAGACATGGGCCGGATCGCCGGTTTGTACAAAGTGCCGATCAAGAACATCGCCGAGCTGGGTGACGCACTCAACTACCTGGACGACAACACCCGCTCCAAGGGTGGCGACATCATCGAGACGTTGACTCGTATGAGCGACGTGGCCGACAAACTCGACTACCGCAAGGCAGCAGCGCTGGGGAGTACGTTCTTGTCCCTGGGCTCTGCGCCCGAGGTCGCCGCCAGCGCCTCCCGGGCAATGGTGCGTGAGCTGGCTATCGCCACCATGCAGGGCAAAAAGTTCCAAGAAGGCATGGCAATGGTCGGTCTCGACTCAAAAGCTGTGCAGACCGGCATGACCAAAGACGCCATGGGCACGATGATGGGCGTACTTGAACGCATCAAAAAGCTGTCTCCGGAGCAGCAAACTGAAGCCTCCACACGGCTATTCGGTAAAGAGTTCGGCAAGGACGCAGGCAAGTTGGTCAACAACCTGGAAGAACTGCGGCGCCAACTCACACTGGTGAATGACGCTGCGGCCGACGGCTCCATGCAAAAAGAAATGGACATCCGCGCCGACGCTATCGAAGGTCGTTGGCAGGTGTTACAGAACAAGCTGTTCAACACCAAGAGCGGCGCAGGCGAAGCTGTACGGGCCACGATGGTCGATGTCATGGATGCAATCGGCGGTGTGCTGGACAAAGTCAATGGATGGGTCAAGGAAAACCCCGTCCTAACCGCATCCCTGTTGAAGATTGTCGCCAGCGTGGCTGTACTGTCCGCAGTGTTCGGCGGTCTCGCCCTAATGCTCGCGAGCATTCTCGGGCCGTTCCTGATGCTGCGTTTCGGCCTGGCAATGTTCGGTATCAAACTGCCAGGCATCATCGGGATCTTCAAAGTTTTTGGCACAGTCCTGCGCACGCTGGGCGGCATTCTGATAGGCCCACTTGTGACCGCCCTGCGCACCGTCGGCATCGCGCTATGGGGGCTTTCGGCCAACCCGATTGTCCTGGTCATCGCCGCCGTTGTCGCCGCCCTGGCCGCAGGCGCCTACCTGATCTACACCAACTGGGACGCGGTGAAGAACTACTTCGCCAGCGCCTGGACGGAGATCAAAGCAGGCTTCAGCGGTGGGATCGTCGGCATCATCAACACCCTGGCCAACTTCAGCCCCATCGGCCTGATTTACCAGGCCTTCGCCGGCGTGCTGAGTTACCTGGGCGTGGACCTGCCCAGCCGCTTTACCGAGTTCGGCAACATGATCGTCAATGGCCTGGTCAACGGGCTACTGGCCGGACTGGGCAGCGTCAAAACTGCCATCAGTTCAATCGGCGACGCCAGCATCGGTTGGTTCAAGGAAAAGCTCGGCATCCACAGCCCGTCGCGGGTGTTCGCCGAGTTGGGAGGGTTCACCATGGCGGGCCTGACCAAAGGCCTGGAGGGTGGTCAGAAAGGCCCCCTCGACGCACTGAGCAGCATGGGCAAGCAACTCACAGCGGCCGGCACCCTGGCCCTGAGCGCGACCGCCATGCCCGCACGGGCCGTGGATGACCGCCCGCCCATCAGCAGCTCACCGGCCGCTGCTGTGTACGACAGCCACGACACCTATGAATTCACCATAACAGCGGCGCCAGGCATGGACCTGCAGGGCATGGAAAAAACCCTGCGCGCCATGCTCAACAAGATCGAAAACGAAAAAAAGGCGCGACAGCGCAGCAAACTCTCTGACCGGGAATAATCACCATGATGTGCGCCCTCGGCATGTTCGTGTTCAGCCTCTCCACCGCCGCCTACCAGGAGCTGCAGCGCCAAACTGATTGGCGACACGCCAGCAACAACCGCGTCGGCGCCGCTCCCGCGCGGCAGTTCGTGGGCCGTGGCGACGACTCCATCACCCTCCCCGGCATCATTTTCCCGGAACTGGCCGGCAGCGCCCTCAGCCTGGACGCCCTGCGCCTGATGGCAAACACCGGCAAGGCCTGGCCCATGGTCGAAGGCAGTGGCCGGATCTACGGCCTGTGGGTGATCGAAAGTCTCAGCGAAACCAAAACCATATTCTTCAGCAATGGCACGCCACGGCGCATTGAGTTCACCCTGAGCCTTAAACGTACCGACGATGACCGCATCGATCTGATCGGTGCTGCCACCAACATCGGTGTCAACATCCTGCGGGGGCTGCTGTGATCGAGGCCGCTCTGTCCAAGGTCACCGGCTACCTCAAGGACACCGCACAGCGCTTCATCCGCGACGCGGCCTACCCGGTGCCGGCGTTCCGTCTGTCCGTGGACGGCCTCGATATCGCCCAGAAGATCAGCCCGCGGCTGATGAGCATGGATCTGACCGACAACCGCGGCGTCGAGGCCGATCAACTCACGATCACCCTCAGCGACCACGACGGCCTGCTGACCATCCCGCCCAAAGGCGCAGTGTTGCGGCTGTGGCTGGGTTGGAGTGACACAGGCCTGGTAGACAAAGGCACCTACACCGTCGACGAAACCGAACACAGCGGCGCGCCGGACGTCCTGAGCATCCGCGCCCGCTCGGCGGACCTGCGCAAGGGCCTGAAGACCAAACGCGAACGCAGCTGGAGCAACACCACCCTCGGCGAGGTCCTGGGCGATATCGCCATGGGCAACAACCTCACCGCCACCATTGCCGGCACCCTGGACGGGTTGCCCATCCTGCAGCTCGACCAGGCCAACGAGTCCGACGCCAACCTGATCAGCCGCCTGGGCGAAGAATTCGACGCGGTAGCCAGCGTCAAAGCCGGCTGCCTGCTATGCCTGCCGGCCGGTGGCGGCAAGACCGCCAGCGGCCTGGATCTGCCACACATCACCCTGACCCGCATCGACGGTGACCAGCATCGCTACCTGCAAGCCGACCGCGACAGCTACGACGGCGTGCGCGCCTATTACTACGACGTCAACAGTGCAAAGAAACAGGAAGCCATTGCCGGCGGCGGCGACAACCTCAAAGACCTGCGCCACACCTACAGCGACCAACAATCAGCCCTGCGTGCTGCCCGTGCCGAATTCCGGCGCCTACAACGCGGCAGCGCCACCCTCAGCTATACCCTCGCCATGGGCCGGCCGGACCTGATTCCCGAATTGACCTACACGCTCCAGGGCGTGAAGGCGGAAATCGACGAGATCATCTGGTACGGCGGGAATGTGCAACACAGCCTCACTGCTGACGGAGGCTATACCGTGAGCCTGGAGCTGGAGAGCAAGTTGCCCGAGGACAATGTGGAGGATCTGGCAGAGGACAACGCAGGGGATTACACGGGGATCATTGCGTACTACCGGGATGAAAAAAGCGGTAAGGAGAAGACGATAACGGCGGGCGATCAGGCAAAGCCGAGACGCTTAAGGTGGTTGTATGCCAGTGAGAAGACGGCTAAGCGGGCTGTGGATCGGGAGTGGAGAAAGGCACAAGCCGACAAGTTGGCTTAAACCCCGGCACTCGGCCGGGGCCCGTGGGCACTATTCAGGAGCTTGCAAGAACACTTCCAAAAGTCGCATCACATCATTTTGCCGCTGGACACTTATGGCCCGAAACAGCGCCAACAACATGCCTTCTTGCTCACTCAGGCAGTCCGAATTTACGACTGACGACTGATTGTTCGAGACGCTATTGTTCCCCATCATGCGATTACTCCTTTCACATGCAACGGGAGCCCGGTGCCAACACGGCACCGTTAAGGTCTCCCGGAGAACAACGGATGTTCATCACAAAGTTGGTGTGTCATCAGCCCACGATCAAAAAAACTGTGAACCTCTGTTACAGCTCGGACTTGTGGGGTTGCAACGTCATGTACATACCGTTCTCGCCCCACCCTTGCAAATTGCCCTTCGCGTCGACAACGTAGTACTCGCCAAAGTCTTGCTCAGGATCTTCCAGACGCAATCCCCCATCAGGGAGCTTTTTGGCGGTGAAGGTCTCTGTGTTTTTGCCACCGCTGGGGAACACAGAGTCAATGAAGTACTTACCATCCCGCTTGTACAACACCATCACATGGCCCAGCGCCCCATCCTGCAGCCAACTACCAATCATGTCCGGGTAGGCCTTGAGGTCCATCGTTTTCAGGGTTTGGTAGTCCTGAGCGCTAGTACCGATGAGAGACGCTCTGTAGTCAGGATCGAAACTAGCGTTGGCCCAATATGCTTTGTCAATCTGCCCTTCCACCCGGAATCCGATGAAGGTTTTTTCGGCCTTAACATTGGTATCAGCGCGAACAGCTTTGGCTACTTCGGCAAGCTCTGCGTCACTCAGACGCTGGGTCAGCATGACCTCAACTTTTCGAGGCCTGCCCTCTCGATAATCGTCTTTGGTAATTGAGTAAGACGGCAAAGCAGCGCTTTGTGCAGCCTTCTCAACGGCTTTTTCCTTGCCGCCACCCGAACACATTGAAAATGTCACAGCGATGATGACCAGGAGAATCACAAGTCCGAACACCTGCTGCCCTGCCGTAACACCAGGGTTTTTAACGCCACAGCTTGGGCAGATTTTTGCCGTGGTATCCACGGTGTGCTTACAAGACTTACAAGGCTTCAGCGCCATTTAAATAGCTCCTTTCTATTACACGAAAAAAACCGACCCTCTTGGTCGGCATGTTATTTCCTGTCTCCAACTGCACCTTGCTTAGTTGTGGCCGTTCGCCCCCTCCAAACTGGCTGCACCCGCAAATGCCGATGCGGTACGTAATAGGACATTACGGTCTGCTTCAGCCATTTGCCGAAGATGCCCCAATACCGCCACCTCGACATCGCTGAGGTTGTTGAGATCTGTGTCAACCCGAGAACCGGTCAGCACGTAATGCACATCAACTCCAAGCTCTTGGAGCCCAGAGAGATAGCGTACATCGGGGGAACTGGTCTCAAGTTCATAGGCCTTTTGAGTCCCACGACTCACCCCTGCGGAAACACCAAAGTCGGTCTGATTTTTACCCAGCCGCTCGCGTTCCTCTCTCAGGCGCTCGCCTACCCCTAAAGAAATGAGCATTTTTTTGATCAAAATAAGTTGACTTGAGCAGAAATCTGACCAAGAATCCTTGTCGTCGAACACGATTAAACACGGACGAACACTATGCATGCCCTACAGACCCCCGAGCAAGCCCGCGCGGTTCTTGATCGCGAGGGTAAAAGCATTGCCGAATTTAGCCGCCAGCATGGGTTGAACAAAAATCTGGTCAGCGACCTGCTGAACGGCCGTAAGAAGGGCCGTCGTGGGGAAGCACATCGAGCAGCTGTGCTGCTCGGTATCAAAGACGGCCAGATCACAAACTAGGGCCTCTGGCTCCAAGGGGAAACCAGAAAATGAAACGCCCAGTTCTAGCGACCAAGCGGCAAGTCATGAGCGCTGTCATCAACGACTACAAAGGTGGCCGTGAATGCGCTTCGGCGCGCCTCGGTTACGAACTCAAAAAGTTCGATAACCACATCTACGAAAACGCCGGCAGCCGGCCTTTGAGTGATGAGCAGATCCACATGCTGGAGCAGGACGCCGGCACTACACATCTGCCTGAATACATTGCAGCCATGTACGGAGGCATGTTTGTGCCCCTGGCCAAACCTGAAACGCTCGACAACGTCGACCTATACAGCCGGTCAGTAAACGCTGCCGCCAAGCGCGGTGTAGTCGACCAGATCATCGCCAAGGCATTGGACGACGGGGTCATTGAGCAGGACGAGGCTGAGGCCATTCTGAGCGCTCATAGCCAATACCAGGCGGCGCGCCACTCCGAGGTTCTGGCAACGATCATGCTGCACGGCCGGGGGCAAAAGCATTGAGCACTTACAAGCTGGTTTGCCCTGCCTGCTACGGCCCGCTGCGCATTCGGACGTCTGAGGGGCAGACGCCATGTTTCCGCTCTTTGTACTACCAGTGCATGAACGTCGTGTGCGGGGCAACGTTTACCGGTAGCCAAACCATAGATTTTCAGCTCAGTCCGTCGGGTGTTGAGCGACCGCTGACCATAGTCCCAATCGCCCCATATGTGGCGCGCCAAAAGGCGATACGCGACAGCCGTGCCGATACCAACCAACCCGATTTGCTGGACCAACTGGACGTGGAGACTGCATCCGTATGAACGCCATCAACTTGACCGCCAACCCCACCAGCGACTACCGCGTAGCGATGCAGCAAGCGGCCGTGGCCTATCTGTACCGCCACCGTTCCCAACACCTGGCCGGTGACACCCAACTGCTGGATAACTGCGCCCGATACCTGACGCTGTCATTGGAAGTACCGCCACACCTGGTGCAACGCATTGCTGAATTGGCCGTGGCCGAGTTCGAAAGCATGACGTGCAACCGCATTGCCTGGCTCGGGATCTACCCCAACAGCGGCCCATACCGCCCGGTTATCTGGCTACTGGACACCTGCACCCAACAGCGACGCCCTGTGTCAGCACGATTGCTTCCCACGCATCTGCTGAATCACAACCTCCCGCACTAAACCCCAACCTCCCCCTCCTGTATGCCCGCACCGCGTGGGTAAGGGGAAACTGCAACTTACTGGTGGCCGAAATGAGCAAAATCACCATAAAACTGGAGCTGGACGAACAGCAGGCGCAGCACTACCTGCTGTGGCTGACCAGTCAGTACGAAGTCACCATGGCTGATATTTGGTACTCCGACCGCTACCGGAATGTGCCAAGCGGCCAGCGGGCGCCGAAGGTGCTTGAGGACTTGCCTTACCTGGCCGGCATCTGCAAGACACGCACCGAGCTGAAAAAGCAGCTCGTCCCCGCCACGGGGAACGCGCAGTGAATCGCAAGCCCATGGAACACCAGATCCGCGCTGATGTTATTCAACGCCTGGAATCTGACTACGGCCTTCAGCACATGAAGGGCACGCATTACATGCGCAAGGGCACTTGTCCGCAGTGCAACCAGAAACGCCTGTTTTCTCGCCATGACGAACCTTGGTTCATTCGCTGTGGCCGTGAACAAAACTGTAAGTACATGGCTCCGACAAAAGAGCTGTACCCCGACCTGTTTGACGACTGGAGCAAACGCGCACCTGCCTCCCGTGACGAGCCAGCCGCCAGTGCCAAGGCGTATCTATCGTTTGCGCGGGGCTTTCGCACTGAACTGGTTGAGGGTTGGTATACCCAGGAAAGCTACTTTGATCGGGAGCTAGAAATCGGCTCTGCCACCGTCCGCTTTCCCCTAGAACACGGCGGGTACTGGGAACGCCTGATTGACCAGCCTTCGCGCTTTGGCAAGAAAAAGGCCCGCTTCCAGCCCCTCAAGAGCTACAAGGGGCACTGGTGGTGCCCTCCCTGCCTGGATCTGCTTGAAGTCAATGAGTTGTGGATCGTTGAAGGCATCTTCGACGCCATCGCGCTCATTCACAACGGCCTATCTGCAGTTGCAGCCTTGTCTTCAAATGCCTTTCCAGAGGAGTCACTGAAGACGCTGATCACCGCTCGCGGCGGCAAAACACCTAAGTTGATCTGGGCTCTGGACAACGAGCCGGGTGCTCATAAATACACACGAACTTGGGTGAAACGTGCCCGCGAACTCGGTTTCACCTGCGAAGCCGCACAGGTTCCGCAACCGGACGCCCGCAAAGTTGACTGGAACGACTTGCACCAGCGCTGGGCGTTTATGGACGACGACGAAGCGCGTGCCCATCGCATCGACAAAGATTTGGCAGAAGCCAAGCACCACGGTGCCCTGCTGATTGCAGAGAGCGCCAGTGACAAGGCCCTGCTCATGTACCAATGGCGCGAGCGGGAAGAATTTCACTTCTGTTTCGACTCCCGGCTGTACTGGTGGAAGTTGGACATCTCCAAGTTCAACAGCGCCAAACAGGCACTGGAAGGTAGCGACAAGCAGGAAGACCAAATCCTGAACGATAAGGCCATCAGAGAGAAAGCCCTGCGCATGTCCGGCTGTGTCGTCGAGATCGCCAACTGCTACCCCAGAGCCCTCTATTTCCAGCGCAACGAGATTACCGACGAGTCCTGGTACTTCTTCCGTGTCGACTTTCCCCACGACGGCGGCTCAGTGAAAAACACCTTTACCGGCGGCCAGGTCGCCGCCGCCAGCGAATTCAAAAAAAGACTTCTCGGCATGGGTGCCGGAGCCGTGTTCACCGGCAGTGGACAGCAGTTGGACAAACTTATGAAAGACCAGCTTTTTGGGATCAAAACCGTTCAGACCATCGACTACGTGGGCTACAGCAAGGAATACCACTGCTACGTGTTTAACGACGTCGCCATCCGCGAAGGCCAGGTCATCAATATCAACGAAGAAGAATTCTTCGAAATGGGCAAGCTCAAGCTCAAAACCCTGCAAAAGGGGGTCAAGATCGATCTGGAGAAAGACAGCAAAAAATACGATCCGCAGTGGCTTGGCCTTCTCTGGCAGTGCTTCGGCGCCCAGGGCGTCGTGGCGCTGACCTTCTGGTTTGGCTCCCTGTTCGCCGAGCAGATCCGTGGCCGGTACCAGTCGTTTCCGTTCCTTGAAGCCACGGGCGAGGCCGGCGCCGGCAAGACCACTTTGCTCACACTGCTCTGGAAACTCGCGGGCCGTGATGGTTACGAAGGGTTCGACCCCTCCAAATCCACCAAGGCCGGCCGCAGCCGCTTGATGGGCCAGGTATCCGGCATGCCCATCGTGTTGCTGGAGTCAGACCGCAGCGGCGACGATAAGGCCCACGCTAAAACCTTCGAATGGGACGAACTCAAGGACTACTTCGGCGGCGGCACCCTGGCAACCAAGGGCGTTAAAACCGCTGGTAACGAAACCTACGAACCTCCGTTTCGCGGCACCATTGCCATCAGCCAGAACGCCCCAGTGGTGGCTTCTGAGGCGATCATGACCCGGATCGTCAAACTGCACTTTGTGCGACCGAACGTGACGCCTGAAAGCCGTGCGGCGGCGGATCGGCTCAATGCGCTGGACGGTTCGACACTCAGCAACTTTGTTTTGCAGGCCGTGCGCAAAGAGCTGGAGGTAATGGAGCTTTTCGGCCAGCGGATACCGGGCTATGAGGCAAAGCTGCGCAACCTGCACTCCCATTGCTTCGCTTGTGATACCCGATTCAAGGACGAACACAGCGACTGTAACCACTGCGGCAACAAGCTACGTGGCTACATTCGCGTGGAGCGGATCAACAAGAACCACGCCCAGATGCTCGCGCTGCTCGACTGCCTGCGCATGGTGGTGCCGCTCACTGACGCACAGGTCGAGCACACCCGCTCGCAGATAATCCGCATGGCGATAGAGCGTCAGGCCTCGATCAGCTCTGACCATCCGGTGGTGGCTGAATTCTGGGAGGTTTACGAGTACCTGGAAGGCCTCGACGCCGAAGGCCCGGTGGTCAACCACAGCAAAAAAGACCACGTCATCGCCATCAACCTCAACGACTTCGTGAAATGTGCGGCAGAGAACCGGCAAAAAATCGCCGACGTCGGTGAGCTGCGCGAACGCCTGAAGGACTCCCGCTCCCACAAGCTATTGGACGTAAACAAGGCGACCGACAGCGCTGTACGCGCTTACCACGCCACCAAAACCAACGCCGTCGTCACGAAACAACCCATTGTGAAGTGCTGGCACTTCCAGGCCTGACACACCACCGGTTTTACCCGTCAGGCGCTGCAACGTCTGCTACCACCCAAAGGAGAAGCACCATGCACGTACAAGTCATCACAGGGGAAGGCAAAGAGGGGGAAACCAACCGCCTCCGGCACCTGAAAGAGCTGAAGGACTGGTTTAAAGAATCGGGAAAAATTGTTCACGCCGAAGCCTACGACCCAGCCGGCCTAGTCGCGATCCTGGATGTTCGTGCGGTAAGCGATAAAGAGATCCTGGTGCTGGAGTGCAGCCGGGATCAGATCCAGGCAGTTCTGGAGTGGCAATCCGAGACAGATGAAGTTGTCGAGCTTGAAAACCTGCTGGTGCACCTGGTGCGCAAGCAAAACCCAATCGGCGAAAGCCAGTAAGAAGGTGGTGCCGAGGGGCTGCAACCCCCCGACACCGACCACCCAAAGGAGAAGCACCATGCAAGTGAATCAACCCAAAGGCGGCACCGTAGAGGCTACCACAACCGTGCTGGCTGTCGGCGACAAGGTCAGCTACACGGCACTTAGAGCCCAGGGCACGGGCTACAGGCTCAGTGCCCGAAAGGGCGTGATAGTCGAGATCAATGGTCTCCTCGCAGTAGTTCGGATAGGCAACGGCCACCGCACCACTCTGCCGCTGACCAAGCTCACTCCGGAAGGTCAGCCCAACGAACTGACCCGCATGCTTATGGGAGGACAGTGATCATGGCCGACTTTTTCTACAGGTCCCACGAGCCAGCAACCGTCGCCATTGTTCGGAGCTTTTACGTCCAGAAAGACGCTTTCAACGCTCTATTGATGGCTCTGGGTGTGCACTTCGGCGGCAAAGTCGCACCAATGCGGGACCTCACTTCCCACTTTGCTGGTGGAGTGAAACTTACAGGCGGTACTGAGCTGGACGTGCACTGGTGCCGCCCTGATGACCATGGCTACCGCTCACTGCGCACCGCTGCCGAGCCTGGCAAGGGCTTATCCAAGGAAGATCGAGCAGCAATTCGGTCTGAGCACGAGCGCCTCATTGGTTTGTGGAAAGAGCACTGCCCACAACGCCTCAGCACCCACAAATATTGGGGGCTGTTGGGAGTGAACACGGGCAGCGTCCTGATGAGCGGCGGAATCAAGTTTGAACTCGACGGCACCGCCTATTTCCACCTGGGCTTTCAAATCAATGAAGCGGAACACCTGGCCGCCATCGCAGCAAGCAAGCCAACGAACGGCTGGATCGTCGGCGCGGTTGAGATTCTGGCCAGCGAGTACGAAGCCGCCCGGGAGGCAAGAAATGCCCAAACAGCCAAGCCCTGAACGCGAACGCCCAACCATGGCAAGCCACCGGCTTGACCTGCCCAGCCGCTGCGACATTTGCGGCAAGGCGCGCTCCACCCGCAAGCACCAAGCCTGTAGCCGCATCCGCCAGCAGAGCAAAACGGCGGAATGGGCTGCCTTCATGGCCGAGCGTGAAGCGGCCAAACAAAACAAACCGCGTCGATACGCGCACTGATACCCAACACAGACGGCATACCGGGGAGCTGCAACTCCCCCACCGTCTCAAAGGAGAAGCACCATGCAAACCCAGCACCCAGCCACTGACAGCACACAGGCTCCCACTGACAATTGGTCAATCGACGACATCGTGTCTAGCGCAATGGCCCGCCTCGACAAAGCTGACCCCCCAGCCCTACATATCGTTTACGTCGACATCAATCGGGCGGACTACCGCTCCACGAAACTGTTCGAGATTGAGCAGCAACTCAAAGCCAACGGGCGTAGCGTTGCGACGGTTCCGTACGGTGCGATGAAATATTGTGAGCTGGTGAATCTGCTCATGTGTGCGTCAAAACTGAATCTCGTAGTGCTCAGTGACGATTACGGGCCAGAAAGAGCGCAACAGCTCAAACGGATCAAACGCAACCTGCGTAATAGCCCCAACCTGAAACACAGCGTCACCGTCTTCGCATTGCGGGAGGTGCAACATGCATAAGCGTGTTTTCAAGCACTTCCACTTCTGTTGTGGCCTCGGCGGCGGCGCCAAAGGGTTCAACAACGCCAAGCCCGTGGTGGGCAACATGCAGGCCGAGTGGCAGTGCATCGGTGGCATTGACGTTGACCCGGCCGGGTTGCGTGACTTCCAACGGCTGTCTGGTGTTTCTGGCACGCTGATGGACCTGTTCACCCTCAGCATGTACACCGCGTTTCACGGCAAGCCACCACCGCCTGGCTGGGTTGAGGCTGGCCCCGACGATGTACGCAAGGCTGCCGGCTACCAGCGTCCTGACGCGGTGTTTATCTCCAGCCCGTGCAAAGGCGCCTCGGGTTTGCTGTCCGAAACCATGAGCCTGACCCCGAAGTACCAGGCCCTCAACGAATTGACGCTGCGCTGCGTCTGGCTGATGTGCGAAGCCTGGAAGGATGACCCGGTATCGTTGATCGTTTTCGAGAACGTACCGCGCCTGGCCACCCGTGGCCGGCACCTGCTGGACCAGATCAACAAGCTGCTGAATCACTACGGTTATGCAGTTGCAGAAACCACCCACGACTGTGGCGTGATCGGCGGGTTGGCCCAGAGCCGCAAGCGTTTCTTGCTGGTGGCCAGGCACATCGAGAAGGTACCGCCATTCTTGTATGAGCCAGAGAAGAAGACGCTCAAGTCTGTGGGCTCGATCCTGGGCCGCATGCCAATGGCTGGTGACGTTGCCGCCGCTGGCCCAATGCACCGGGTACCGGCGCTGCAATGGAAAACGTGGGTTCGCCTCGCCCTGGTCGAAGCTGGCAAGGATTGGCGCTGCCTGAATGACTTAGCGATCGAGGACGGCTACCTGCGCGACCTGGTCATTGTTCCCCAGTTCCGGGATGGCTTCCTTGGTGTTCACGATTGGAGCGAAACCGCCGGTACCGTCGCCGCACGCAGCGGCCCAACCAACGGCAAGTTTTCGGTAGCGGATCCACGAGCCAGGGCCGGCGCCCTGCAATACCAGCAGTACGGCGTCCGCCGTTGGGACGAAACCAGCGGCGCAGTGATCGGCGTCAAGTCACCCGGGCAAGGGACATTCAGCGTTGCTGACCCGCGCGACCCTGGCATTGGACACGCCAAGTACAACGTGGCCCAGTGGGACGGCACCTCACGCACGGTAATTTCTGGCAGCACCACGGGTCAGGGCGCTTTCGCTGTTCAAGACCCACGCCCAGGCATGAAGCGAACCAAGGGCGATGCCTACCTAACCGGCGGCCATTACGGCGTTGTGGGTTGGAGCGACCAGTGCGGCGCGGTTTCAGCCAGCGCCCGCCAGGACAATGGGCGGTGGTCTGTTGCAGATCCCCGCATGCCGGAAGCCAACGAGCGGCTGACCTGCGTTATCGAAAGCCTCGACGGCACCTGGCACCGGCCATTCACCACGCTGGAGCTGGCCGCGCTGCAAAGTCTGGTTGAGCCAGAGGAATGGTTTGAGCTGGACGGTCTGAGTGATCAGGCATGGCGAGAGCGGATCGGGAACGCAGTTCCACCGGCAGCCGCCGAAGCAATCGCCCATGTGATGGGAACCACCCTGCTGCTGGCCGAGGCTGGTGAAACCTTCATGCTCAACAGCATGCCGGTTTGGGTACAGCCGGTAGCGATCGCGTTGAGCGTGGCTCAGCAGGAGGTTGGCGTATGACTGTGTTCCTTTTGCTTTACCTGTGCGCGGACGCGACACGAACGGATTGCCAAGTGGTGCAGGCGGATAGCTGGAACGGCCCGCACGCCTATGAACAATGCACCGACGTCGTGCCCGGCCTGACCGAGGCCCTAACTGCGCCCAACCAGAAGCGGCATCGGTTCGTTTGCGAGATCCAGGGCGATATGGCGAAACCCGCAGAGCATAAGGCTCAGCCGGGATCCTTTCATCAATCGTTTCGGATGTAAGGGGGGAGCTACCAATGGCAATAACATCACCTGTCATCCGCTACCACGGCGCCAAATTCCGGCTCGCACCGTGGGTGCTACAACACTTTCCAAAGCACACCTGCTACGTCGAGTCATTCGGTGGCGCCGCCGGAGTGCTGATGCAGAAGGCTCGATCATATTCCGAGGTCTACAACGACCTGGACGGCGATATCGTCAACCTTTTCCGAGTCCTGCAGGATCAAAACTCCCGATCGGGACTTATTGAACGCCTAGTATTCACACCCTACTCAAGGGAGGAGTTCGAACTGTCGTGGGAGCCTTGCGCCGAGCCGATCGAACGCGCACGTCGAACGATCATCAGGGCTCAGATGGGCTTCGGCTCTGCCGGTGCGACCAAGGGTGTAACGGGTTTCCGCATCGACACCAAACGCCAATACGGCACAGCCCAGTCACTCTGGGCGAGCTACCCAGATCAACTTGCAGAGGTTGGCCAGCGGCTGAGCGGGGTGTTGATCGAGAACAGGCCGGCGATCGAGGTTGTTAAGGCGCATGACGGGCCGCAGACTCTACATTACGTTGACCCACCCTACGTGCACGACACCAGATACAAGGGCGCATCCAGCGGCAGGTACTACAAGCACGAAATGGATGACGCCGCGCACCGGGAGTTGCTCGCTGTTTTGCTCAAACTGGAAGGGATGGTGGTCCTGTCTGGTTACCCAAGTGATCTGTATGCCGAGCTGCTGCCTGACTGGGCCAGTTATGGCACTTCCGCCCGTATCAGCGCTGGGCGCGGCTCCGCGACCCGTACTGAATGCATATGGGTCAACCCGCACTGCCACAGTCAGTTGAATCGCCTGTCTCTGTTTGGAGAGATCCGATGAATACAGCCTTCATTCTCATGGCCCAATACGACGGCCAGGCGATTATCCCGCTGGAGTTGGTGTGCCGAGATTACTTCACACACCTGACGCCTGACATGTTCCAGCGCAAGGTGATGAGCGGTCAGATCAAGCTTCCAATTACCCGCCTGGAGCCGAGCCAGAAGTCAGCCAAGGGCGTCCACATCACCGATCTAGCCGTTTACCTCGACCTACAGCGCGCCGCCGCAGTTAAAGAACACAACCAGCTCAACGGGATAAAACCCGTCGTTTGAGCCACTTCATTGATGCGGCGCCCAGTTGGACGGGCGCCCTCAATATCTTTTCATGCCATTCCCAGCCCACATAACGATCACCCTTACCGCGCAGGTGGGTGTAACGCCTCATTGAATTCCAATCCCGGTGCCCGGAAACACTCGCCACACGCGGGATATCCCAGTCCATTTCAAACAGGCGGCTCACACCTTCATGGCGAAGGTCATGAAAGTGAAGATCTGCAATTTCCAGGAATTTGCAGGCTTTCGCCCAGGACGTCGAGATTGACTCAGGGCTATAGGGGAATATGTCTTCGCCGGCCTTGGGCATTGTCTGGAGGATGTGCCACGCTTCGTCCGGTAGGTAACACCAAACATCGTTGCCGATCTTCTGCCCGGGGTTTTTCATGTCGCGCACCAGCACCCGCTGACCAGTCTCGTCGATGTCCGCCCAGCGAATACGGGTTATTTCATCCAGGCGGCGCGTGGAGAACAGGGCAAACCCCACGACTTTCAACATATTGATGGCGGTCGGGCGCCTGGCCTGCATGGCCTGGTAGTGCGTCAGCACCTTTCCCAACTCGTCCAAGGTCGGCCGGCGATCACGCTCCCGGCTTTTCAGGTTGTAGCCCAGCTTGCGCAGCACGCGCCTGGCACCGCCCATGGCGAGCGGATCGACCTGGTAGCCCCAGGCATCTTTGGCGATGGCCAGGACAGCGCCGAGGTGCGCCAGGTCGTTGCCAGCGGTTTGTGGCTGAACCCCACCACCCTCTCGGCTCATTCGCCACAGGGCGAAGTCGACCAGGCATTGGGTGGTGACGTCAGTATCGTTGAGCTTGCCGATATCCATCTTGCCGATGGCTTCAAGCGTGGCTTTCTTGGTTTTGCCCAACGGCCGGGCCTTTTCCACTTCCAGCAGGTACTGCTCGATCATTTCTTTGACGGTGACGCCCTGCCGGCTCGCCCTTTCTATCGCGCCGGGCTCATCAAGCTCCGACTCACGCTTACGCGTCCACGCCTGGGCTGCCTGTTTCCGGGCGAAGGTCTGGCTCTCTTGGTAGACTTGCACTCCGTCGCGCTTGATGCGGATTTGAGCCGTGTAGCTCACAGTCCCATCCGCCAGTTTTCTTGCCCTGATAGTCGCCATATCGAAAGTGGTACGCGTCAGTTTTGAGGTGGTACATCGTACCACCGAGCCCTGAAAAACGCCTGAAAACGCCCTAAAACACGCCAAGAACACGTTGAGTAAAATGCTAGATAAACAGAGCTTTAGCCCAGCAGAATCAAGCCCCGCACTGTCTCGGCGCTTTAGCGTTGCACCTATGATGGATTGGACCGACCACCACTGCCGCTACTTCCTGCGCCTGCTCTCCAAGCACGCCCTGCTCTACACCGAGATGGTCACCACTGGCGCCATCCTCCATGGCGATCACGAACGTTTCCTGCGTCACAACGAAGCCGAGCACCCGTTGGCGTTGCAGTTGGGCGGCAGTGTTCCGGCGGATTTGGCGGCTTGTGCCCGCATGGCCCAGGACGCGGGTTATGACGAGGTAAATCTGAACGTCGGCTGCCCCAGCGACCGGGTGCAGAACAATATGATCGGGGCATGCCTGATGGGGCACCCCGCTCTTGTGGCGGACTGTGTGAAGGCAATGCGCGATGCGGTGTCGATTCCGGTGACGGTCAAGCACCGTATCGGGATTAACGGGCGGGACAGTTATGCCCAGCTGTGTGATTTCGTCGGGCAGGTGAAGGACGCCGGTTGCACCAGTTTTACCGTGCATGCGCGGATTGCGATTCTGGAGGGGCTCTCGCCCAAGGAGAATCGGGACATTCCGCCGTTGCGTTATGACGTGGCGGCGCAGTTGAAGCGCGATTTTCCCGAGCTGGAGATTGTTCTCAATGGCGGGATCAAGACGCTGGAGCAATGTGCAGAGCATTTGCAGGTGTTTGATGGGGTGATGCTGGGGCGCGAGGCCTATCACAACCCGTACTTGCTGGCAGAAGTGGATCAGCGGCTATTTGGCAGTACGGCGCCGGTGATCAGTCGGGCCGAGGCGTTGGCGCAGTTGCGGCCGTATATCGCCGCGCACCTGGCTACGGGTGGGGCGATGCATCACATTACGCGGCACGTGCTGGGGTTGGGCACCGGGTTTCCTGGGGCGCGCAGGTTTCGGCAGTTGTTGTCGGTGGATATTCATAAGGCCGCGGACCCGCTGGCTTTGCTGGATCAGGCTGGGGCGCTGCTGGAGGGTCGCTGACGGAGGGTGCCAGTCAGTTTATGCGGTGATCGGTCCGTCGCTATCGCGGGCAAGCCCGCTCCCACCTTTGCTCTCGGCGTTTATTGCATCGGGTTGAACCCGATTACGATTTTGCCCTCCTATTTACCTGCAAGGTCGGTCATTCAAACGCCTGTTTTCAGGTTGTTGCCCTCGCAAACGATCGAACGCATTTGCGCCCTTGAGCGGCTAGCAGCCCTCGGGTAATGTCATCAGACCCATAGGACAGAGCACGCCCATGACTTCCAAGCTGGAACAACTCAAGCAATTCACCACTGTAGTTGCCGACACCGGCGATTTTGAAGCTATCGCTCGCGTCAAGCCGCAGGATGCCACCACTAACCCTTCCCTCTTGCTCAAGGCTGCGTCAATTCCAGCCTATGCCAAGCTGCTGGATGCCTGCGTGCAGGATTGCAACGGTGATGTGGGCCTGGCCAGTGACCGTTTTGCGGTGGCTGTCGGTCAAGAGATCCTCAAAGTGGTGCCGGGGCGTATTTCCACCGAGGTGGATGCGCGCCTGTCGTTCGACACTGACGCGGTACTCAAGCGTGCGCATCGCCTGATCGACCTGTACGAAAAGGCAGGTATTGGCCGCGACCGCGTACTGATCAAGATTGCATCCACCTGGGAAGGCATTCGCGCCGCCGAGCAATTGGAAAAGGAAGGCATCCAGACCAACCTGACCCTGCTGTTCTCCTTCGCCCAGGCTGTGGCCTGTGCTGAAGCCGGGGTGTTCCTGATTTCGCCGTTTGTCGGTCGTATCTACGACTGGTACAAAAAGGCCAATGGCAACGACTACACCGGCACCGATGATCCAGGCGTGCAGTCGGTAACGCGCATCTACAACTACTACAAGGCCAATGGCTACAAGACGGTGGTGATGGGCGCGAGCTTCCGCAACCTGAGCCAGATCGAAGAGTTGGCCGGCTGCGACCGCCTGACCATCAGCCCGGACTTGCTGGAGAAACTGGCGGCCGACAATGGCAAGCTGGAACGCAAACTGGCGCCAGGCAATGCCGGTGAACCTCGTGTGCACATGACAGAAGCGCAGTTCCGCTGGGAGTCCAACGAGGATGCGATGGCCACGGAGAAGCTGGCCGAAGGCATTCGCCAGTTTGCTCGTGACCAGGAGAAGCTGGAGGCATTGTTGAGCGCCAAGCTGTAAAAAGCGGGCGCGGTAAAAAGGGCGGCATCCGTTAGGGTGCCGCCCTTTTTTGTACCGTTCAGTATGTGTTGGTTGGGCTGGCGCTATCGCAGGCAAGCCAGCTCCCACATTTTGACCGTGCTCCAACCGTGAGGTCAGTGCCGCTCGAGGGCGTTGACCAAGTCGTGGAAGGCTTCGCGGTTGGATTCGTTCAGGCCCATGAGGATCTTATGCGCCTCCAGCACCTTGAGCCGCACCACTTCCTCGGATTGATCCTGGGACGGCAAGTCGGTCAGGCACTCCGGGCATGGGATCGGGCGGTCGACGATGTTGAACACCTGGTCGAAACCCATCGACTGCAACAGCCGGGTGATGTCTTCGTGGGTGGTGACGACGGTCGGCAGCAGTCCAACCTTCTGCCGAGACAGAATGGACAACTTGGCCAACAGCCCAAGGGTGGTGCTATCGATACTGCGGGTTTCGGTCAGATCGATCACGATCGCCGAGAAATTCAAGGCAGTGAAAATCCGCTCAATCGTTGCATCCAGCGCCGAACACAAGGTCAGGCGCACTTCACCGACAAACTTCAGGACGAAGGTCCCATCTTGCTCGGCGAATTGGATTCTTCCGGTACTCATCAAAGATTCCTGCTCAACACCAATAGGGCGATATCATCCGGCATCTCCCCTAGCGTGGCCAATCCAAAAACCTGCCGCAGGCCATCCAGGCTGCCGCCCGCCGACCTGACCCGTTGGGGCAAGGCGGCTTCTTTCTCCTTGAGTGTAGGCTCTGGAAGAAGGTCCAGGATGCCATCAGACATCAGCGTCAGGCTGAAGGCCGGTGGCAATTCCAGGATGTGGTCTTCATAGGTGGCTTCATTGAACAAGCCAACCGGCAGACCACGCCCTTCCAGATAACGCACACTGTCCGGAGTGTATAAAACCGGCAATGGCAGGTGACCGCCAATGCTATAGGTCAAAAGACCGGTTTCTTCGTCAATCACGCCGCCGACCATCGTCACGTGCTTGCCCAGCTTGCAGCTGATCAGGCCTCGGTTGATGTGGCCCAGCACTTGCGAGGGAGTGAACTCCGGCAAGGTGCCGTTGCGCTTGGATTCGAACAACAGCCGTGTGGTCATGAACTTCAACAACACGGTCACGAATGCAGAGGATGCGCCGTGTCCGGAGACATCGGCCAGATAGAACGCGACACGGCGCTCATCCACGCGGAAATAGTCGACAAAATCGCCCGACAGGTACAACGACGGGATGATCTGGTGGGCGAACTGGAACTCGTCGATAGTCCAGGGACTGACCGGCAGCATGTTCATCTGTACCTGGCGACCGGCGTTCTGGTCTTCCTGGAGCAGGTTGAGGCTGGCTTCGAGTTCACGGTTGGCGGTTTCGAGCTTCTCGCGATAACGCTGGTTTTCCAGCAGCAGGCGAGCACGATCCAGCGCTCGGCGCACCGAGTGCTCCAATACGGCCAGGTCTTCCAGGGGTTTGATCAGGTAATCGGCGGCGCCCAGGCGCAAGGCTTCCACGGCGTCGTTCATCACCCCGGCACCGGACACGACAATCACCGGCGTCTGCGGGGCAAGCTCGGTCACCTGGCGGATCAGCTCAAGGCCGCCCATCTGGGGCATGCGCAGGTCGCAGATCACCAGGTCGGGCTGGTCGCGCTCAAACACCTGGAGACCCTGAAGACCATTGCCGGCCTGCAGGACGCTGAAGCCACTGTCTTCCAAATAGGCCGCGAGACTCGCGCGCACTACTTCGTCGTCATCGATTATCAGCAGCGTGGCACTGGTTTTTTGCATGTGGGCAAACGGCGCCAGAATTAGGTTGGCGTAGGCAGCTTGGCAATGGCCGGGCTCGCACTACTGGATTCGCTTTCTAGCCTCTCTGTCCTACAAAACATGAGCTTTTGGCTCACGCACAAAGGTAAAGCAGAGGTGCCTTTCTAAGGCGCAGACGGTACTCCCATCCGCCAGGGGTTTCAAGCTCATGCCGATGGTCGCTGGGCGTCTTTACATCGCAAATCACCGGGAGTTATAAGAACAGGCAAAACCACAACGCAATGGAAGGATGAAACCTATGAGCGCAAATGAACGTGACTACGCGGAAAAGCGCGATTTCATCCGCATGCGGGTGGAGGCCGACGTGTCGCTGATCCACGCCGGCCAGGAGATTGCCGGGGTCTGCCTGGACCTCTCCAGCTCTGGAATGCAGGTTCAGGCGCAGCACCCATTCAACGTGGGCGACCAACTGAAGGTGCGTATCGACTCAGAACATGCCGCACTCAAAGGACTGGAAGCGGACACCGAAGTGGTATGGGCCAGGAAAGAAGGCGACGACCAACACTTGGGCCTGAAAATTCTCAAGATGTACTGAAATCAATGCACACAAAAAAGGCGGCCTCGATGGCCGCCTTTTTCATTCAAGGTTTAACCTTAAAAATCATCCACTACATTGCCGTCCTTGACCTTGAACTCACGGTTCTGCAGGTAGGCATTGCGGATAAAGGTGTATTTGTCGCCGTTGATCAGCTTTTCAGCCGACAGCAGGCTAGCGCGGGTATCGATGATATCCAGGCCCATGGCGCTGTTACGCGTAGGAATGTCGTTCATGTAGCGGTACGGTTCGGTGTAGCTGTCGACATACTTGGACGGAGCATCACGCAGGGTGCTTGGGCCCAGCAATGGCAGCATCACGTAAGGACCGCTGCCCACGCCCCAATAACCGAGGGTCTGGCCGAAGTCTTCATCACTGCGTTGCAGCCCCATTTTGGTGCCGACATCAACCAAGCCCAACACGCCAAACGTGGTGTTGACCAGCAAGCGCGCGGTATCGACACCCGCCTGATGAGGCTTGAGCTGCAGCACGTTGTTGGCCAGGTTGCCCACGTCACCGATATTGCGGAAGAAGTTATGGATACCGTCTTCGACAAATTGCGGAGTAATGAACTGATAGCCCTGGGCCAATGGCTTGAGTGCGTAGGTATCAACGGTGTCGTTGAAGGTGAAGATCGGGCGGTTGATGCTTTCCCATGGGTCGTCTTCCGCAGCCTGGGCGGCGAAAGGTACCAGCAGGACACTGGCACACACGGATAGTTGAGCAAGACACTGGCTCCAGCGCATAGCTTGAACTCCTTGAATAATCTGTCATGGGCGCTATGCCCTGAATAAGGCGGCAGTATATGACGGAAGTGTAAGATTAGGCAGCTTGACGGAAATGTCATTCAGAAAATGTACAATTTTCCCACAATCTAATCAGGTGTCATCTACCTGTCACGGACCTTCGATAGCGTCACAGCTATTTTCAGGGACGTCCCAATGCCCCACCCCCAGATCGTTGCAGAGAACGCCCCCGGCCTCACCGCCGTATTGTTTGGGCTCAGTGGCTGCCTGGTGGACTTCGGTTCCATGGCCCACGCCAACACCATCCCCGCTGGCGAAACCCTGGCCACCCCTGGCGCCCTGAATATCCTGCAATCGCTCAGTCGACAAGGCACCCCCTGCGCCTGGCTGGATGAGTTGCCCTCCACCGTCACCACGGCACTGGCCGCAGCCCTGCCCGGCTGGGTCCAGGGCACCCGTCCCGCGGCCACCCCTTGGCCTGCGCCCCATGCCTGCTGGCAAGCCTTGATGGACCTGAACATTGAGCGCCTGGACGGCTGCGTGCTGGTCAGTGGAGAACCCCGACTGCTGCAATCCGGGCTCAATGCCGGGCTCTGGACAATTGGCCTGGCGTCCTGCGGATCGCTGTGCGGGCTCTCTCCGACCCAATGGCAAGCGTTGGACGAACAGGCGCGCGAACACAAGCGTGCCAAGGCTACCGTCGCACTGTACGGGCTTGGCGTGCACTCGGTGATCGACCACCTGGGTGAATTGGACACGTGCCTGGCAGACATCAGCCTGCGCCGGCTCAAAGGCGAAAAGCCCTGATCAAGATCATGCACAGTCGGCGCCAGTGGATTAATCTACAGGTCATCCCGTAGACCTTTCTCGGCGTGCCGTGGTCTATGCCAGTGCCTATCGATAAAAGGAAGAACGCCATGCCTGCCCGCGAAAAACTGCAAGAACAGGTTTCCATCCTGCGCGAGCAATTGAATCAGGACCCGCCTCTGCCACTGGAAAAACGCGAAGCGCTGGAAGCCTTGATTGCCAAGTTTGAAGTGCAACTGGAACTGGAACCTGCCACTCAACCGCCCAGCATTGCCGATGATGTAAACCTGGCAGTCGAACGTTTCGAATTGGACCATCCGGGCATTGCCGGGACATTGCGCAATATTGTGGTGGCCTTGGGCAATATGGGCATCTGATCCAAACCCCAAGCCAAGCACAGAACCCAATGTGGGAGCAGGCAAGCCAGCTCCCACATTTGTTTGGTGTAAAGCTTACTGCCGGGCCAGGCGCAGGTTCTGGAACGGCACGTCCTCGGTACTGCGGTAAGGATTGATATCCAACCCGCCCCGACGCACATACCGCGCATACACCGTCAACTTCTCAGGCTTGAGCAAGCGCTGCAGGTCGAGAAAGATCCGCTCCACGCACTGCTCATGAAAGTCCGAATGCTGGCGAAAACTCACCAGGTATTCCAACAGGCTGGCGTGATCCAGCGCCGCGCCGCGGTACTCCACCGCCACGCTGCCCCAATCCGGTTGGCTGGTCACCGGGCAGTTGGACTTGAGCAGATGGCTGTGCACGCTCTCCTCGACCACACGGGAATCGTCGCAACGCAGCAGTTCCGGGCGCGGGTGCTCGTAGTTGCTGACACTGATATCCAGGTCATCAATGCACACCCCCGGCAGGCGTACCAGGCCTTCGTCTTCCACCTCGGCCAGGCTGCGGATGCGCACGCCCACCGGCTTGCCGGCCGCCGCGCTCAAGTCGGCACGCAGGGTCGCCTCAAGGTTGGACACCTGGGCAAACGGCGTCTGGTTCAACGAATTGAGGTAGAGCTTGAAGGACTTCGACTCGATGATGTTCGGCGAGTCAGCCGGGATGCTGAACTCACCGATCGCCACCACCGGCTTGCCGGACGGCAACAGCCAGGACAGTTCAAAGCAGTTCCAGAAATCCACGCCGTTGTAGGGCAGCGTTTCGGCGGTGAGGCCCAACTCGGCCCATTTGGCGGCACGAGGGATAGGGAATAGCAATGAGGGTGTGTAAGTGGAAATGTATTCACTGGACTTGCCCAGCGGCGAATGTTCGGCTGCGGGATGCATGGCGGAAACCTGGCTAAATAAACCCCGCCAGTCTACCAGCCTTTGCGCCCGCCTTTGAGCATCGCCTTTATGGACTGACGTGTAGCTTGCCAACCATTCCCGCCTGATAGTGCCCTGGGAGGTTGCAGGCAAACTCCAGTGCACCGGCCTTGCTGAAGGTCCAAGTCAGTTCGGCGGTCTTGCCCGGCTCCACCAGCACGCTGTTGGGATCATCATGTTTCATCCCGCCCATGTCGCCATGGCCCATCGCCGCGTGGTCCATCTGGCCCATACCGGTGGCGGTCAGCATGCCGCTGGCCTGCATCTTGAGCATTTCTTTCTGGTGATCGGCATGCATGCTCGCATCCCCCAGGTTGAATTCGTGCAGCAACTGGCCCTTGTTGACCAGCACAAAGCGCACCGTCTCACCGGCTTTTACGTCAAGTGAGGTGGGGGCAAAGGAAATATCCTGCAGCACCACCTCCACCGTACGAGTGGCCTTGGTCGCCGGCGCCGCCTGGCCAAAGGCAAAAGTGTGGGCGCCATCGGCCAACGCCGGAACACTCAACACCATCAGGCAACCTGCCAGCCACCAAGATTTACGCAAAAACATGTTTATCCTCCAAAGGTATAAAGCCAGCCTGTGGGACACTCTAATAATGCGCCGCTGCCAGCTACCTGACTGCTAGATTACAACTTTGTCAGGTTGCGCCAGCCCCCTGGCGCACACGGTATAAAGCCCGCTGCTACCCGTTGCCATGAGTTGCCTATGAAACTGCTGATCGTCGAAGACCAACCCAAAACCGGCCAATACCTGCGCCAGGGCCTGACTGAAGCCGGGTTCAATACCGAACTAGTGGCCGACGGCACCACCGGCCAGCATCTGGCGCTGACGGGCGACTACGACTTGCTGATTCTGGATGTGATGCTTCCCGGGCGCACCGGCTGGCAAATCCTCCAGGCCGTGCGCAGCGCCGGCCTGGAGATCCCGGTGCTGTTCCTCACCGCGCGGGATGCGGTCGAGGATCGGGTCCATGGCCTGGAGTTGGGGGCCGACGACTACCTGGTCAAGCCTTTCGCCTTTTCCGAACTGCTGGCCCGGGTGCGCAGCCTGTTGCGCCGGGGCAGCAGCACGCCCCAAGAGACCAGCCTGCACCTGGCCGACCTGCGCCTGGACCTGATCCGCCGTCGCGTAGAACGCAGCAACCAGCGCATCGACCTCACCGCCAAGGAGTTCGCCCTGCTGGAAATGCTCCTGCGACGCCAGGGTGAAGTGCTGCCCAAGTCGCTGATTGCCTCCCAGGTCTGGGACATGAATTTCGACAGTGACACCAATATCATCGAAGTCGCCATCCGCCGCCTGCGCTTGAAGATCGATGACGGGTTTCCCAATAAACTGATCCACACCGTGCGCGGCATGGGCTATGTGCTGGAAGAGCGGTTCAGTTGATGAAGCGTATCTCCCTGGCCAGCCGTCTGGCGTTGTTGTTTGCCGGCTGCACTGCCGTGGTCTCGCTGTTGGCGGGCGTACTGTTCAGCCAGGCCAGCGAAAAGCACTTCATCGAGTTGGACCAACAACTGCTCGACAGCAAACTGATGGCCCTGCGCAGCGCCCTGCAAGATGCCGATACCCCGGCGCTGTTCGCCCAACGCGTGGCCGCACTGACAGACGAACTGAGCCATCAACCCGACCTGTCGGTGCGCATCAACGCCGCCGATGGCCAGCGCTGGTTTGACAGCTCCCCGTCCATTCCCGCCCAATTGCCCGCCACCCCTGGCCTGCACAGCCTGCAAAACGCCGGCACCAATTACCGGGTGTACAACGCCCCCTTGAATCCCGGCAAGCCAGGTTCGGCGCAGCTTGTACTAATGCTGGACATCACCCATCACCAACACTTCCTGCAACGCATGCAGCACCTGATCTGGCTGACGGTCGGCCTGTCCGCCGTGGCGACCGCACTCCTCGGCGCCTGGGCCGCACGTAGCGGCCTGCGGCCCCTGCGACGGATGACCGAAGTGGCCAGCCGCGTGCGTGCCAACTCCCTGACCCAGCGCCTGCCCCAGGAACAGATGCCGGCCGAACTGGCGGAACTGGCCCAGGCCTTCAACGCCATGTTCAGCCGCCTGGACGATGCGTTCCAGCGACTTTCGGCGTTCTCTGCCGATATCGCCCACGAACTGCGCACGCCGTTATCGAACCTGCTGACCCAGACCCAGGTGATCCTCACCCATCCCCGCCCTCTGGAGGACTACCGCGAAGCGCTGCACAGCAATCTGGAAGAGCTGCAATGGATGGCCCAACTGGTCAATGACATGCTGTACCTGGCCAAGGCCGACCACGGGTTGCTGAACCCCAGACGCGAACCGCTGGCCCTGGCCAACGAGGTGGACGCACTGCTGGAGTTTTTCGCGCCATTGGCCGAAGACGCCCAGGTCAACCTGCTGCGCGACGGCAGCGCCAGTACCGCCGGTGACCGCAGCATGCTGCGCCGGGCGTTTTCCAATCTGCTGGACAATGCCGTGCGCTTTACGCCGCCGGGGGGTGAAGTACGGGTGCGGATCAGCGAAAACACCCAGGGCGTAACGCTGAGCGTGGAAAACACCGGGACCGGGATTCCCCAAGGGTTGCTGCCCAAGCTGTTTGACCGGTTCTACCGCGTTGATCCGGCGCGGCATGAGGGTAGCAGTGAGCATGCGGGGCTTGGGTTGGCGATCACCCAGTCGATTGTGCGGGCGCACGGGGGGAGGATTTTCTGTGAGTCACAGCCGGGGTGGACGCGGTTTGTGATTGAGTTGCCCAAGGGGGGTTGATGCAAGCTGGACGGGCCTCATCGCGGCATGAGTATCGACACAACTCGCTCTTCTGGGTATGTGTACATATCCGTTGCCGCGGTCGCGACGGGTATGGGTTCCGCTTTTACAGCGGCTCACTTTTGAACAGCGCAAAAGTAAGCAAAACGCTCTTGCCCCACCACTCGGCACCTCGCCTAGGCTCGGTGTGCCCGTCATCCGACATTGATTTTTGGAGTCGCCGCGATGGGCCATCCATGGCCCAGCGCGGCTAAACCGGCGTCCTGCCGGTTTACTCCCAAAATCAATATCGGATGACGGCCAGCGTGGTTCAACGGGGCGCTAAGATCAAAATCACAAGCAAAGCGAGGCGGCCTGACAGCCGACCTGATCGTCGAATCGTGCGCGTACCCCTGTGGGAGCGGGCTTGCTCGCGAATGCGCTGGGTCAGTGATGGATATATTGACTGATACACCGCATTCGCGAGCAAGCCCGCTCCCACAGGGGAATGCAGCTTCGCGCTCTGGCGTTGCTGTTGATCTGGCTTTTGATCTTAGGCGCCCCGTTAAACCACGATGGCCGCAGGCAGGTATTGCGCAGTGGGCACCCCGGCAGGATGCCGGGGTAGCCGCGA
>NZ_MIFU01000056.1:0-322 GCF_001855215.1 Pseudomonas sp. 06C 126
TGTAATCGAATTCGCGCTCCGCGTCATCGTGGCGAACCAGCAGCCGCAGCGCGGATCCGCCAGGTGTGTCGGCAAATTCGAGCATTTCGATATCCCCGTTGGAGTTGCCGGCAGCGAAAATCGGACGGCGCCCGATTCGGCTCCATAACCGCACCGGTTTCATCGGACCGTCGTCGAGGAATTCCGGCTGCGCGGTGGTGAACAGGCTGCCGTCGCGATAGATCAGCCCCACCGAGCTGCCCACCACCCGCTCCGGCGGAATGTCGTAGAGCGCACCGGTGATCGGGCGCATGAAGTCACGGCCACCTCCGGACACGATGTA
>NZ_MIFU01000057.1:0-319 GCF_001855215.1 Pseudomonas sp. 06C 126
GCGGAGCTCAAGCGTCTGGTCGAACGCGGACACGCCGAAGCGCACGTGGAGGGCGGGCGGCGGCGGCGCACCCGCTACACGATCACTCCCGCTGGCCGCGCCGCGCTACAGGCCTGGCTCGGCACGGTGCCGGCACCCCCGACGCTCGAAATCGAGGGACTGCTTCGGGTCATGCTCGCCGACCAAGGAAACATGGACGATCTGCGCGCCGCCGTCGAAGCGACAGCACGGCAAGCGCGCACGGTACGCGCCGAAGGTCTACCGCTCGTGGCGGAGCTGCTCGCGACGGGAGGACCGTTCCCGCAGCGACTGCACCTCA
>NZ_MIFU01000058.1:0-311 GCF_001855215.1 Pseudomonas sp. 06C 126
TGGCCCCGGTGAACTTCGATGCCCTGTATGCGCAAGAGCTGCAGCGCATGCAACAGGAAGGCGCGCCGACGGTTCAGTAAGCTGAACCCGACGCCGCTCTAAATGTGGGAGCGGGCGTGTGTGGGAGCTGGCTTGCCAGCGATAGCATCACCTCTGTGTCACTGACACACCGAGGTGCCTGCATCGCGGGCAAGCCCGGCTCCCACACACGCCCGCTCCCACATTTGGTTTTGGGGGCTATTTGAAACCGAGCTGGCGCCAGCCTTCGTAGACGGCGACGGCCACGGTGTTGGACAGGTTCAGGCTGCGGC
>NZ_MIFU01000059.1:0-309 GCF_001855215.1 Pseudomonas sp. 06C 126
GGTGCCTCGCCTAGGCTCGGCATGCCCGCAGTCAGGCATTGCTCCGTGGGCCCGCCGCGATCGGCCATCCATGGCCGTGTCGCGGCTACCCCGGCATCCCTGCCGGGGTGCCCACTGCGCAATACCTGCCTGCGGCCATCGTGGTTTGACGGGGCGCCCAAGATCAAAAGCCAGATCAAAAGCAGAGCAACAGCAACAACAAAGCCAGAGCGCGGAGCTGCATTCCCCTGTGGGAGCTGGCTTGCCTGCGATAGCGGTGTATCAGCCGATAAATATATTGACTGATCGACCGCTATCGCAGGCAAGCCA
>NZ_MIFU01000060.1:0-300 GCF_001855215.1 Pseudomonas sp. 06C 126
TGCCCGCAGTCAGGCATTGCTCCGTGGGCCCGCCGCGATCGGCCATCCATGGCCGTGTCGCGGCTACCCCGGCATCCTGCCGGGGTGCCCACTACGCAATACCTGCCTGCGGCCATCGTGGTTTGACGGGGCGCCTAAGATCAAAAGCCAGATCAAAAACAGAGCAACAGCAACGCCAGAGCGCGAAGCTGCATTCCCCTGTGGGAGCGGCGGTGCGACTTGCTCGCGAATGCGGTGTATCAGTCAATATATCCATCACTGACCCACCGCATTCGCGAGCAAGCCCGCTCCCACAAGGGG
>NZ_MIFU01000061.1:0-296 GCF_001855215.1 Pseudomonas sp. 06C 126
AGCAGCCCCAAAACCAGCCGCTGCGGTGTATCTGGTACAACGCATTCGGCTTATTGGGGCTGCTTCGCAGCCCAGCGCGGGGCAAGCCCGCTCGCCACAGGGGAGTTCGTCAGTTTCTGAAAGTTGTGTAGATACTTATGCCTATCGCGGGCAAGCCTGCTCCCACATTCAGATTTGTGAATGCATTCAAAAAGTGGGAGCGGGCTTGCCCGCGATGAGGCCGGTCCAGCCACCACAATCCCTCAGCCCTCAGCCCCCAACAACCGATACCCCACCCCCGCCTCGGTCACGATAAA
>NZ_MIFU01000062.1:0-295 GCF_001855215.1 Pseudomonas sp. 06C 126
ATGTTGGATCACTATCAGCAGACCAAGAACCTGCTGGTGAGCTACGACATCAACCCACTGGGTTTCTTCTAAGTTTCGTCAGCACCACACTCCCACACTTGAAATGCAATCAAGTGTGGGAGCTGGCTTGCCTGCGATGAGGCCAGTACAGCCAATACTCATGTTGAATGTGAAACCGCTATCGCAGGCAAGCCAGCTCCCACACTGAATCATCATAAATACTCGGCATCTCATCCGGCTCAAGTCAGTCGGGATAAAACAATAAGAACCAAAGGTACTTCCCCATGCCTAGCGA
>NZ_MIFU01000063.1:0-295 GCF_001855215.1 Pseudomonas sp. 06C 126
AGCGCAATACCCACGCCGCGATCTATGACGCCCTGCGTTTGTGCAAGGATTTCTGACCCAACACCGAACCAATGTGGACTCGGTCAAAAATGTGGGAGCGGGCTTGCTCGCGAAAGCGGTGTGTCAGTCGATACATCCGGTGGCGGATGCACCGCCTTCGCGAGCAAGCCCGCTCCCACATTAGAGCTGTGTGGTCTGTGGGAGCTTCACCATGTTGAACACCCTTCTTCCGATTCTCCTGTTTGCAGCCCTGGGCCTCGCTGTCCTCGGCGCTCTGCGCCGGGTGAACATGTGG
>NZ_MIFU01000064.1:0-294 GCF_001855215.1 Pseudomonas sp. 06C 126
TGGATAAGGCACTGGCCTGACCTGTACTTGCAGCGCAAACACTCAACTGTGGCAAGCAGGCTGTTGTGGCGAGGGGGCTCGTCGGAGCGCCGCATCGCCCCCGCTGGGCTGCGCAGCAGCCCCAATAAGGCACACCTCATTTTTATCAGATACACCGAGGTGCCAGGCTTTGGGGCTGCTGCGCAGCCCAGCGGGGGCGATGCGGCGCTCCGACAAGCCCCCTCGCCACGACTAGGCACGAAGTGGTACTTGAGCGCCTTAGAAAGGGCTGCTTGTTAGGGTGCCGATTCTAAT
>NZ_MIFU01000065.1:0-284 GCF_001855215.1 Pseudomonas sp. 06C 126
TCAAGGCCGGCGAAACCGTTGGTACTGTGATTGTTGATGCCCCTGGCGATGACGTGTTCATCGACAAGAGCACCCAGACCGTCCAGATCACCGGCACCGCGGGTGGCAACTTCGAGAAGCTTGTGGTTGCTGGCGACGGCGCGACTACGCAGATCAACGACACCATCGATAAAGTCGATGTGGTCCTGACTGCCACCAAAACTGTCGGCGAAGGCGGCGAGATCGTTTACACCGCGACTTTGGTTGATAAAGACGGCAAGCCAGTTACCAATACCACTGGTCCG
>NZ_MIFU01000066.1:0-123108 GCF_001855215.1 Pseudomonas sp. 06C 126
GGATTCGACGAGTACGGCGCGATCAGCACCCAGCGCCAGAGCAGTACGCAACTGCTCTTGAGCAGTGGATGGCCCTACGGAAACGACGACGATTTCAGTCACAACGCCTTTTTCTTTCAGGCGTACGGCTTCTTCCACGGCGATTTCGCAGAAAGGGTTCATCGACATTTTGACGTTAGCCAGATCGACGCCGGAATTGTCCGCCTTGACGCGAACTTTCACGTTGTAATCGACAACGCGTTTGACAGCTACAAGAACCTTCATGGATTCCTCGTTACTCTCCGGTGAAAAGGAAGCCGCCCGGATAAACCTGGCGGTAGATGCTCAACGGCGCACAAGGGCACCTCTAAAAACGCAGGCCGTCATGACAGGTAACGTTGCACGTACTCAATAATAAAGACCGTTCGTCAGCGGTGACTGACAAGTCATTCATCGTCGCAACGTGTAAACTGCGCGCCTGCATTACGTGCGCGTCAACCTGTCGAAGCAGTGCCTTGTCTTTGGACGTGGCCTTGAAACCGGCAGTCCGCCTACGAGAAGCGCAAAACCGACCGTATATTGACCGGAACACCTTTTCCGGTCAATACAGCAAAATGGTCAGATATAAGCCGCGTTGCTTTGATTTACCTAGCTCGCGGGCAATTCAAACAAACGTTTGTATTGGACGCTGAGAGTGGTGTAGATATAATGCGCCACCTAGAGAGAAAGGTGGGTCGTCCCCTGCCCTTTTGTAAGAAATTGGCGCAGAAGACGACAGATAAAACACCGAACCTCCACCCATTAGAAAAAAAACTGTTGAGCCTTGAGTAGGAGATAGCCTGTGGAACGCGAATACATGGAATTCGACGTGGTCATCGTCGGCGCAGGGCCGTCGGGCCTGTCTGCCGCCTGCCGACTGAAGCAGAAGGCCGCCGAAGCCGGTAAGGAAATCAGCGTCTGCGTGGTCGAAAAAGGCTCCGAAGTCGGCGCACACATCCTGTCCGGTGCCGTGTTTGAGCCACGCGCCCTGAATGAATTGTTCCCAGACTGGAAAGAGCTGGGCGCCCCGCTCAATACCCCAGTCGTGCGCGACGACATCTATGTACTGCGCAGCAGCGACAGCTCCACCAAGGTTCCAGATTTCTTTGTGCCCAAGACCATGCACAACGAAGGCAACTACATCATCTCCCTGGGCAACCTGTGCCGCTGGCTGGCCCAGCAGGCCGAGAACCTGGGCGTGGAAATCTACCCAGGCTTCGCCGCCCAGGAAGTGTTGTTCGACGAAAACGGCGTAGTGCGTGGGATCATCACCGGCGACCTTGGCGTGGACCGTGAAGGCCAGCCAAAAGACGGCCTGTACACCCCCGGCATGGAACTGCGCGGCAAGTACACGCTGTTCGCCGAAGGCTGCCGTGGGCACCTGGGCAAGCAACTGATCCAGCGCTTCAACCTGGACAGCGACGCTGACGTGCAGCACTACGGCATCGGCCTCAAGGAAATCTGGGAAATCGACCCGGCCAAGCATCAGCCAGGCCTGGTGGTCCACACCGCCGGCTGGCCGCTGGACATCATGAGCAACGAGAACACCGGTGGCTCTTTCCTCTATCACCTGGAAAACAACCAGGTGGTCGTAGGCCTGATCGTCGACCTGTCCTACAGCAACACCTTCCTGTCGCCGTTCGATGAGTTCCAGCGCCTCAAGCATCACCCGGTGCTGGCCCAGTACCTGGAAGGCGGCAAGCGCATCAGCTACGGCGCGCGCGCCCTGGCCAAGGGCGGCATCAACTCGCTGCCGAAGATGATATTCAAAGGCGGCGCCTTGATCGGTTGTGACCTGGGCACCATGAACGTGGCCAAGATCAAGGGCAGCCATACCGCAATGAAGTCCGGCATGCTCGCCGCCGACGCCGTGGCTGATCGCCTGTTCGCCGAGTCTGAAGGCGGCGATGAACTGACCGCCTACGTCGACAGCTTCAAAGCCAGTTGGCTCTACGAAGAACTGTTCGCCACCCGCAACTTCGGCCCGGCGATGCACAAGTTCGGCCCGATCATCGGTGCTGGCTTCAACTGGTTCGACCAGAACATCCTCGGCGGCAAAATGCCGTTCACCCTGCATGACACCAAGCCGGACTACGCCTGCCTCAAGCTGGCCAAGGACAGCCAAAAGATCGACTACCCAAAACCCGACGGCAAGTTGAGCTTCGACAAGTTGAGCTCGGTGTTCCTCTCCAGCACCAACCATGAAGAAGAACAGCCGTGCCACTTGAAACTCAAGGACCCGAGCATCCCGATCGGCACCAACCTGCCGCTTTACGATGAACCGGCGCAGCGTTACTGCCCGGCCGGCGTGTACGAAGTCATCACCAAGGAAGACGGTGAGAAGCGCTTCCAGATCAACGCCCAGAACTGCGTGCACTGCAAGACTTGTGATATCAAGGACCCTTCGCAGAACATCACCTGGGTGACACCGGAAGGCGCGGGCGGGCCGACATACCCGAATATGTAAGCCATCTGCTTGAACATGAGGCTCTCCACTGGAGAGCCTTTTTTTATGGCCGACACAAATCTAATGTGGGAGCGAGCAAGCCCCCACATTTAGATAGAGGCATCTACGGGATTTATGCGGCGCGTTCTTCACCCGGGTTACGCTCGAAATAGCGTTTATATTCCCGACTGAACTGCGACGTACTCTGATACCCCACGTTGTGCGCCGCCTGCGCCACGCCCATGCCGTCCACCAGCAACAGCTGTTGGGCCTTGAGCAGGCGCAGACGCTTGAGGTACTGCACCGGCGACAACAAGGTGCAACGTTTGAAGTGCTCATGGAACGTCGACGCACTCATATGCGCATAACCGGCCAAGGTCTCGATGTTCAGGGGTTCGGCGTAATGGGCATGCAGGTGGTTCAAGGACGTGGCAATCCGCGAGAACTGCCCCTGCTGCTCCACCAGGGCGCGCAGTACGTCGGCCTGAGGCCCACGCAGCGCAGTGAACAACAACTCCCGCACCCGCGCCGGCCCCATGATCCGGGCCTCCAATGGATCGTGCAGGCACTGCAACAGGCGCTCGACGCAACCGCGCATCGCGTCATCCAGTACCACCGAGCTCATCGACTCCAAGGTCTGCGCCGTCGGCGGTGGGCCAGCCTGCATGCCCATGGCCATCACCAACTCGCCCAACACCACCCGATCAATACCCACAGTCACCCCGTACAGTGGGGCATCGGCGGCCATGGCAAACGTCTCGCACTCGAACGGCACCGGCATTGCCTGGATCAGGTAATGCCCGGCGCCGTACTCCAGCGTCCTGGGGCCCAGGTAGGCGACCTTGCTACCCTGGGCCACGAACATCAGGCTCGGCTCGTAGATCTGCGGGCCGCGTGCTACGTCGCAACTGGCGCGCAACACCTTCACACCCGCCAGGTGAGTCGGGGAAAAACCATCGCGGGGCGTCAGCCCCTCAATCAAGGAAACCAGCGTGGCGTTGGCATCAAGATGGCGAGTCAACAACATGGCAAAAACTTCGCGAAAAAGGGATGAGAACATCATCGCAGGTCTGGCGGCCAATGAATCCAATCCAGGGGCACTCCCGGACGAATAGGCATGAGACTCGGAGCATTTGCCATGTTCGCCCACCGGGTCCGCGCGCAGAATTCGCCACCTTTCCCGTCCAAGCTTTTGCGAGGTTTTCACCATGTACACCGCCATCGGTTACGCCGCCCAGTCGGCCACCACTCCCCTCGCCCCCATGTCTTTCGAACGCCGCAGCCCGCGGGCCGATGACGTGGCAATCGAGATTCTGTACTGCGGCGTCTGCCACTCCGACATCCACCAGGCTCGCAACGAATGGGGCATCGCCGTCTACCCGCTGATGCCGGGCCATGAGATTGTCGGCAAGGTCACGGCCGTCGGCGCCAGCGTCAGCGCGCATAAAGTCGGCGACCTGGTCGGCGTGGGCTGCATGGTGGACTCGTGCCGCCACTGCGAAGCCTGCAAATCGGACCTGGAGCAATACTGCCTCGAAGGCCCGACCATGACCTATGCCACCCCGGATCGCGTGGACGGCAGCAACACCATGGGCGGCTACTCCGATAGCATCGTGGTCAGCGAGCACTTCGTGGTGAAGATTCCGGCCAAGCTCGACCTGGCCAGCGCCGCACCGATCCTCTGCGCAGGCATCACTACCTACTCGCCGCTCAAGCACTATGGCGTCAAGGCCGGCGACAAGGTCGGGATTCTCGGCATGGGCGGCCTGGGCCATATGGGCATCAAGTTCGCCAAGGCCATGGGCGCTGAAGTGACGCTGTTCACCCGCTCCGCGAGCAAGGCAGAAGAAGGCCGGCGCCAGGGCGCCGATCACGTGATCGTGTCAACCGATGCCGAGCAGATGAAAGCCGCCGCCGGGCATTTCGATTTCCTGCTGGACACCATTCCGGTGCAGCACGACCTCAACCCCTACCTCGATACCCTGCGCTTTGACGGCGTGCATATCCTGGTGGGTTTGATCGAGCCGGTAGACCCTCCGGTCAACGCCGCCAAGCTGGTGCTGGGCCGTAAAGTGCTGGCCGGCTCACTGATCGGCGGCATTGCCGAAACCCAGGAAGTCCTGGATTTCTGCGCCGAGCATGGCATTACCTGCGACATCGAAATGCTCGATATCCGCCAGATCAACGAAGCCTATGCACGCATGATTGCTGGTGACGTGAAGTACCGCTTCGTGATCGACATGACCACCCTGAAGGCTTGATCAGGCCTTCGCCCCCAACTCCGCTGACAGCCGTGCTGCAACCTGTTTGACCACAGGAATCAGCTCGGCCATTTTTTCCAGCGGCATGTAGGGCACCGTACTGGCGATGCTGATGCCGGCGACAATCCGCCGGCTGGCATCGCGCACGGGCGCGGCCACACAGCGGATCGACGGCTCGTTGTCTTCCAGGTCGAACGCATAGCCGCCCGCGACATATTCGCGCATGCGTTGCTCGAATTGCTCCCAGGATTGTTCCGGGTGCTGCGGCCAGTGCAGGTTTTTCCCGCCTACCGGCAAGCTGGCCTGATACAGGCGCTGCCATTCCTCTTGCGAATCATCGAGCAACAAGGCCTTGCCGATCCCGGTACGTGCCAGGGGCATGCGGTGGCCGACCCGCGAGCGCATTTCCGGGCCGTTGCGCCCAGGATTCTTGTGCAGGTACAGCACATCGTCGTATTCACGGATCGCCAGGTGGATGGTGTCGCCAGTCAGCGCCGACAGCTCATCCAGATAAGGCATCGCCAGCGTCACCAGCGGCAGTTCTTCCCGGGCCTGGAAGCCCAACTCGATCAGCTTGGGGCCCAGCAGGTAGCCGACTTGCGGCACTACCCGCAGGTAGCGCTCGTCCACCAGGCAACTGGCCAGGCGATGCGTGGTGCTGCGAGTGGTGCCGATGCGCCGGGCAATCTCCTTGAGATCCCGCGCCCCGGACGCCACCGCCTGCACCACGCCCAGGCCGCGCAATAGGGTCTGGGTGCCCGTGGGCGCGGAGTCTTTGGCGGGCGTCGGTGGGTTTTCCTGCATGTCGGAGCCTATCTGGAAATGCGAAAGCGGCGGCCATTATGGCAAATGCCGGGCCTCATAACAGGGCCGATCTCAGCCTTGGGCAAACTCACGCAACGCATCGCCTTCCATGCGATAGCGCACCCACTCTTCCTGGGGTTGGGCGCCGATGGATTTGTAGAACGCAATGGCCGGTTCGTTCCAGTCCAGCACGCTCCACTCAAAGCGCCCACAGCCATTGTCGTAGGCGATCTTCGCCAGGTGGCGCAGCAACTTCTTGCCCGCCCCACCCCCGCGCTGCTCCGGGTTGATGTACAGGTCTTCCAGATACAGGCAGTTGCTGCCAAGCCATGTGGAGTAGCTGAAGAAGAACACCGCAAAACCAATCGGCAAGCCATCGCGCAGGCAGATCAGGCCATGGGCGGTGGCACCTTCGCTGAACAGGCTGCGCTCGATATCCACCACGCTGGCGATCACTTCGTGGCGGGCTTTTTCGTACTCGGCCAGTTCAGTAATAAAGGTCAGGATCTGCGCAGCATCGCTGGGTACGGCGGGACGGATCTCGATGGTCATGAACAGGCCTGCGGCTAAAAAAGAAAGGACACATACTAAGGCGCTTTGATGACCGCTTGCAGGGATTTATGCACGCGATTACTCCGCTGCGCAGCAATGCTGACGCCAGTAACCACAGAACAAAGCACGGGGTGGCCCGTGGTAAAAAGTCCGCCATAAATCCAACAAACCCCAAGGCTTGCCCATGCGCCCCACTGCTCCAGTTGGCGGAACGCTCTTCGCCCTGTTCTGCCTTGCCAGCTACCTGCTGTCACTGTCGTATGGCTCGACGTTTTTGTTGTCGCTGCTGATCGATTCCAGAGGCGGCAATGAACACGACGCCGGCAGCGTGATTTCCATGGCGATGCTCAGTACGTTTATCGCGGTGATTGCATCCGGGCACCTGGCCGATGCCCTGGGTGCCGCGCGCTCAATTGCCTGCCTGGGGATCCTGCTGGTGGTGGCCTGCCTGGGCTTTGCCCTGACGCCGGGTTTTGGCCAGGGCCTGATGCTGTTCGGCCTGACCCTCGGGCTGGGCTGGGGCGTGTTCTACACCCTGGGCCCGATCATCGTGGCGATGCTGGTGGCGCCAAGCCACAGGGCCAAGTATTTCGCCTGGCTGTCGGGAAGCATGATGACCGGCATCGGTTCGGGCCCCCTGTTGGGGCGGGCGGCCAGCGCCATGGGCCTGCCTCTGGAAAGCGCATTTTATATTGCAGCTCTCGCCAGCCTGGTGGGCGTGCTGATGTTCTGGCGCCTGGGCAGCTATCTCAAGCAGCAACCCAACTTGCTGGGGACTGGCACCGTGTCGAAAATCTCCTGGGCCAGCACCCGGCGCGTACTGGGGTCGAAGGCGGCATTCGCGATCATCATGGTTGGCCTGGGCGGCTGTGTGTTTGGCGGGCTGTCGAGTTTCCAGACCAGCTACGCGGCAAGTCAGGGGCTGGATTACTCGCTGTTTTTCCTGGGTTTCATGGGCGCGGCGATCACCAGTCGATTGTTGATTGCCAGCGTGGTGGTCAAGCGGGATGCGTACTGGTCGGCCTGTGTGTTATCCGGATTGATGCTGGTGTCGATCCTGATGTTCAGCTTCGGCGTGCATGACAGCTTCAGCTACTTGCTGGCGGCTATCACCTTGGGAGTGGGTTACGGCCTGACCTATTCAGTGATCAACGGCCTGGCCGCCAACGAAGCGCCAACTGCCAGCACGCCCCAAGCCTTGCTGCTGTTCAGCCTGTCGTACTTTATCGGGGTGTTCGGGTTTCCGCTGCTGGCGGGCATGCTGATTGTCGAGCATGGCGTGCCAACCCTGCTCGCCAGTGTATTGGGCATCGCCTTGCTCAACTGGCTGATCACAGTGCTGCGCCTGATTTGGCGCCGGGTGTCGAAACACAAAATCTTACAGGTGACCTAGCACCGTTCGTCGTGATCCAGGCACCAACAATAAGAGTGGGCTGACCAACCTAAGGTAAGGACTTTATTCCTATGGAGGCTCCACCATGAATACTTCCAAAGTGACTGCCCTCGCGTTCGCTGGCTTGCTGTCTGCGGTGTCCCTGGCCAGTGTTGCGGCAACCGACCCTTCCACCGGCAAGACCGACCCTATTGGCAGCCCGCCCAACCCCGCCACCCAAGAAACCGAGAACTCCATGGGCACCGGGCTCGATACCAATGGCGGAGCCATCATCCAGGACGGCGCCGACCCACGCACCCGAGGCAATGACGGCAACCGCCAGGGCCTGGGCACCGATGTCGAGAACGGCAAGATCGGCCCCGGCAAGAATGCCACCCCAAGCGGCAACGATGACAACCTGCCCGGCGCGCCAAAACAGCCTTGAGCCACTGGCCGACAGACGAACACTACCCCACCACTGACCCTGAAGAGGTATGCATGAACGTCGATAAAAACCTTGAGAAAGAAGTCCTTACCCGCTTGCTGCACGCGCACCCGAATGGCTTGGGCAAGGAGGTGCTGGATAACTACCGGGGCGAAAAAGTCGTGGCCAGTACCCTGGCGATTCTTCAGGACCGCGGGTTGATCAAGGAAGGCCATGTGACCTGTAACGAGGCCGGCGAACACGCATTGCACCTGCCGATCAAACTGACAGCATCCGGCGTGGACGCGGCGCGCAAGCTCGAAGACGCGTAATAAACGGTTTGCCGGCGATAGCGGTGTACCTGGTGATGATCTAGCGCTAGGCAGGCCGTCATCGCTGGCAAGCCAGTTCCTATAAACATTCCAAACCTATGCAGGAGCCGGCTTGCCGGTATCAGTACCTGGGCTCCAGGCCTATCGGGAAGAACACCCCGCCACTCCAGACGCCCAGCCAACTCTCGCCGTCGATCCGGCGTGTTACTGCCAGTTCCACCAACTGGTAGAACACGTTGCGGTGGACCAGCGCCTCAAGGTTGTTGCGCACCAGCACGTAGGGCGAAGGCTCCTGAGTGTCTGGATCAATCACCACCCGCAACGGATGCGCCGGGCCGGCTTCGATCAGGTCCTCGACATTGGAGGTAAACCGTAGGAGCTGGTTCTCGCCATCGCCCTCGACCTCCAGCGACACGGCCACAAAGGGCGCGTCGTCCACCTTGATCCCGACCTTTTCCACCGGCGTGATCAAGAAGTAATCATCGCCATCGCGACGGATGATGTTGGAGAACAGCTTGACCATCGGTTTGCGCCCGATAGGCGTGCCCAGGTAATACCAGGTGCCATCACGGGCGATGCGCATGTCGATATCGCCACAGAAATCCGGGTTCCACAGATGAACCGGCGCCGGTCCCTTGCCCTTGGGCAACTGCGCCAACAAATCATTGGCCTTGGCCGAATCCGTCATGCTGTTCTCCTCTGAATTACTGGTCGCTCATGCCCAACAGGCTGCGGGCGTACTGGCGCAGCGGTGGGCCAAGCAGATCTTCGGGTTTGTTGTCATGGAACGTCAGTAAACCGCCACGACTGCGAATCCGTGCAGTATCGATCAAATATTGGGTGCTGGTCTCGATCAACATGATCTGGATGACCCCGCTGTCGACGCCCAGTCGGTCCAGGGCTTCCTGATCGGCCCACTCATCTGCATTGCCGATACGATCATCGGCCTTGGCGAACCGCGTATACAACAGGTAATGGGCGCCTACCTCGCGGGCTTCGGCCATGGCCTGCTCCAGCCCTTGCGGGGCGCGGGCGCGGCGGACCATGGGGAAGTATTCGATAAAGCCATTGAAGGCTTCCTCGGCCACCACATTGGGACGCGGATAGGCGCTGCCCGGCGGCGTGAACGCGCCCTGGGCGATGAATACAAACGAATCGGGCTGTATGCGAACCGAGTTGGAACGACGGGTGTCGCTGTGATCCAGCAAACCGGCATCGCTCATCTGATAGCGAGTGCCTTCGGCCATATCGCTGACTGTCATGCAGCCACCCAGCGCGAACGACGCCAGCAACAAAACCAGACTACGCATCCTATCCTCCAGGAGCCGGTGACGGAAAACCGGCGAATGGGCACCAGATGCAGATTTTGCGCCAGCTTGCCTGGCTACCCGCCAATGATCTTCATCACGGTCGCCCCGCCGGAAAACGCCACTTCCTGCTTGTCGCCCAAGGCCTTGACCAGCAGACGCTGCAACGCCGGCAGGGCCTGGTGGCGCGGCTTGTCCAACAGGTCGCCGACATAGTGGCGGTTGCTCGACGACAGGCAGCCGTGCAACCAGCCGGTCGAGGAGAGGCGCAGGCGCGAACAGGTACGGCAAAACGGCACGCTTTCATTGGCGATCACGCCGAAGAAGCCCTGACCGGGAATTTCATAGCGCACGGCCGTGGCATCTACCGGAGCGTCAGCCTGCAGGTATTCGTGATGTTCGCCAATCAGGCTCAACAGTTGCTGCAGGCTGACGAACTGTTGCAGGAACGCGTTGGAGTCACTGGCAAGGTGGCCCATGCGCATCAACTCGATGAAACGCAGTTCATAGCCGCGCTCCAGGCAATACTCCAGCAGGGGCATGACCTGGTCGAGGTTCTGCCCGCGCAACGGCACCATATTGACCTTGATCTTGATTCCCGCCGCACGCGCCTGGTCCATGCCATCGAGGACCGTGGCCAGGTCGCCCCCCCTGGCGATCCCGCGAAAGGCAGCGGCATCGAGGGTGTCGAGGGAAACATTGATACGGCGAATACCGGCATCGACCAGTAATGGCAACTTGCGCGCTAGTAACTGGCCATTGGTGGTCAAGCTGATATCGCTCAAGCCCATCTGCCCGACGGCCTGCATAAAGGTTTCGAGCTTGGGACTGACCAGCGGCTCGCCGCCGGTGATGCGCAGACGATCGATGCCCGCAGCCTCGATCAGGTAGGCCACCCCACGGGCCATGGCCTCGGCCGAGAGCTCGTCCTGCGCAGCCACCAACCGCTTGCCGTTGGGCACGCAGTAGGTACAGGCGTAATTGCAGGCTGAGGTCAGGCTGATCCGCAAATTGCGAAAACGCCTGCCTTGACGATCAACGATCATGGATCACTCCGGCAGCGGATAATTCGGGCGCGCTAAAACCTGACTCATAAATCAGATTTTAGCAAGGTCCTTGCCTGAGTATATTCCTGGGTTACTACATACGGCAGTAAATCAACCGGCCATTGTCCGGATGAATGCCTTATGTGGCAGGCGTCTCGGGGTTCGGCAGGTCGGTGCTGTGCTTGCGCTTGTTGCCCATGCGTACGCCGATGTCCATCAGGAACTGGAAGAAGCCTTCCTGATCTTCCAGCACATTGCTCCAGAATGGCGAGTGGTACAGCGCCACGGCACCATGCACCAACGCCCAGGCGGCGCAGTAGTGGAAGTAAGGCGGCACATCTTCCAGCTTGCCTTCACTGATCCGGCCCTTGATCAGCAGGGTCAGGCGCTCGAAGTTCGAAGCACGGATCTTGTGCAACTCCTCGACCATTTCCGGCACTTGGTGGCCCTTGACCACCTTTTCTTCGAGGCGGTCGAACAGGCGGTAGCGCTGCGGGTCACGCATGCGGAACTCAAAGTAAGCCCGGGACAGCGCTTCCTTGTCTTTGTCGACATCGGCCGAGTGCAGCAGCTCGTTCAAATCGCGCTCGTAATCGAGCATCAGGCGCAAGTAGATCTCGGCCTTGGACTTGAAGTGCTTGTAGATCGTGCCTTTGCCGATACCCACGGCATCCGCAATCATCTCGACGGTGACGCTGTCTTCACCCTGTTCGAGGAACAATTTGAGCGCGGTGTCGAGAATTTCCTGCTCACGGCGGCGAAACTCACGGACCTTACGGGGTTCTTTGTGCATAGAAAGAGGTCTGCAGAGGTCAGTATTGGGAGGGTTGAATGCCCCGATGACGGAACGTTTTACCCGGTGCGAGGGATTATCCCGACTGGGCGGTCGTTGGGCAACGTCTATATGAACAACCCATACACTAAACTTACAGCCCGCCAACGAATCAAGCGATATGGGTCAGAAATAAAACACAGGTTCGCGCAATGTATTGCCGCTCAATGAGAACTCAAGCGAAGCGCACGTATTCCAAATCTGTTTAAAAAACGATCAGATGCGGCTGGACTGCACGGGATACTGATCAATACTTCATCTGTCGGTGTGACATCTCCCCCAAGTGAAACACCGATAGGGGTACCAATGGACCGCGTACCTTTATTTACTCCTAATGGTCTTAACCCGGATTCACCCCCCAGAACCCGGGTTTTTTTTGCCTTGGATTCAGCGAACGTGCGCCAACGGGAACAGGCGCTTGAAGTTCTCGGTGGTCTGCTCGGCAAAACGCTCGACAGACTCGCCGCGCAGCATCGCCAGGTAATCCGCCACATCCCGCACATATTCCGGGAGGTTCGGTTTACCGCGATGGGGGATTGGCGCGAGGTAAGGCGAATCGGTTTCCACCAGCAAACGATCCGCCGGCACCTGGCGCGCCACATCCCGCAGGGCATCAGCATTGCGGAAGGTGACAATCCCCGACAGGGAAATATAGAACCCCAGGTCGAGCGCCGCCTTGGCCATCTCCCAGTCTTCGGTAAAACAATGCAACACGCCCGCCTGGGGCAGTGCCGCCTCGCGCAGCAAGGCCAGGGTGTCGGCACGGGCGCCACGGGTATGGACGATCACTGGTTTACCGGTCTGCTGCGCCGCTTGCAGGTGCAGGCGGAACGAGGCCTGCTGCAAATCGGCGGCTTGCGGCTCGTAGTGGTAATCCAGGCCGGTCTCGCCAATGGCCACCACTCGCGGGTGATTGAGTTCGCCCAGCAGCCAGTCGAGGGCCGGGGCTTCGCCAGGCTTGAGGTCCAGGGGATGGATGCCTACCGAGCAATCCACGTCGGCATAGCGCTCAGCCAGGGCCTTGACGTCGGCGGCGTTCTCGGCGCTGACACCGATGCACAGGAAATGCCCGACGCCACGCTGGCGTGCGGCGTCGAGGGCGGCATCCAGGGAGCCGCCGTGGGCGGCGAGGTCGAGGCGATCAAGGTGGCAATGGGAATCTACGAGCATAAGAAGTTACAACTTGCGTCACAGGAAGTGTCTGGCCAACGAGACATCCGTCGGCCCCGAGAATATCAACGTCGGCCGAGTAACCCGACCCACTGCACCAACAGTGCCTCAAGCAACAGCACCCGGTTCAGGTTGGCCTTGCCCAGGACCTTCTGGCGCTGGGCGAGGATCCAGTCCTGAATGTTCAAAACCTTGTCCTGGGCGCTCTTCTGCGCCAGGTACTGCACGACCTTGCGCATGTCCATCAAGCCCAGGCCGCTCTCGTCCTGGGTCAGTTGATAGCGCAGGATCAAGCTGGACCAATCACAGAACCAGTCAAACAGCAGCAACAGCGGCACGTCTTTCCAGCCCTCGGCCAGTTGCGTGGCAGACTGCTCTTGCTTGAGCAGCTTCTTCACCCCATCGACCACCAGCGCACGCTGCTCGCGTACGCCCTGGGCCTGCAGGCTGACCGCCGCCAGGGGTGAGCCGGCCGCCAGGGTCAGCAATTCAACCCGTTCCTGCTCACTGCACTCCGGCAAGGCCTGGCCCAGCCATTGCAAACTCATGGACTCGCTCGGCAGCGGGCAGGCCTGTTGCACGCAACGACTGCGAATCGTCGGCAGCAAACGGCTGGACTGATGACTGACCAGCAGCAGCACGGTGTCGCCCGAGGGCTCCTCAAGGCTCTTGAGCAAGGCGTTCGCGGCGTTGATGTTCATCGACTCCACCGGCTCGATCAGCACCACCTTGCGCCCGCCCATCTGCGCGGTCTGCACCACGAAGCTCACCAGGTCACGCACCTGGTCGACCTTGATCGCCTTGTCGGCCTCTTCAGGCTCCAGCACGTAGTTGTCCGGATGGCTGCCGGCCTTGAGCAGCAGGCACGATTTGCATTTTCCGCACGCCTCCAGCCCTGCTGGCTGCTGACACAGCAGGCGAGCCATCAAGCGCTCGGCCAAGGCGCGCTTGCCGATGCCTGCCGGCCCATGGAGCAGATAGGCATGGGCATGCTGGGCACGTCCGGCCAATTGCTGCCATAGGCTGTCCTGCCACGGATAGGCTTCAGCCACGGTAAAGCTCCAACAGTTTCGGGAGCAGCGCATCGATCGCCTGTTGCACTTGCTCCAGCGGTTGCGCGGCATCCAGCAAGCAATAGCGCGACGGTGCAGCTTCGGCACGCTGGAGGTACGCCGCGCGCACCGCTTCAAAAAATTCCCGGCCTTCCAGTTCGAAGCGGTCCAGGCGACCACGGGCGCTGGCCCGCGCCAGGCCGACGTCCACCGGCAGGTCGAAGACCAGGGTCAGGTGCGGGCGCAGATCGCCCTGGACAAAGGTCTCCAGGGTCGCGATGCGCTCCAGGGACAAGCCACGGCCGGCGCCTTGGTAGGCGTAGGTAGAATCGGTAAAGCGGTCGCAGATCACCACCGCACCACGGGCCAGCGCCGGCCGGATCACTTCGGCCAGGTGCTGGGCACGCGCGGCAAACACCAGCAACAACTCGGTGTCCGGGTTCATGACCTCGTCGCCAGTGGCCAGCAACACCTCGCGGATCTTCTCCGCCAGGGGCGTGCCGCCGGGCTCGCGGGTCAGCAGCACCTCGATCCCTGCGGCCCGCAAGCGCTCGGCCAGGTATTCACGGTTGGTACTCTTGCCGGCGCCTTCCGGGCCTTCCAGGGTAATAAACAAGCCAGTCACAGGCAGTCCTTAATCAGAGTCATTGCGGGCTTTGCGCGGGCGCAGCTTCAGGCGCGACAGGCTCAACGGTCGCAGGTGTGGCCGGCGCAGGGCTGGAGCGATAATCGGCGCGACGCTTGAGTTGGTACTCGCGCACCGCCGCATTATGGGCATCCAGGCTATCGGAGAAAATATGGCTGCCATCGCCCCGCGCCACGAAATACAGGCTGCTGCCCGGTACCGGATTCAACGCGGCATGGATCGCTTCGCGGCCGACCATGGCAATCGGCGTCGGTGGCAAGCCGCTGATCATGTAGGTGTTATAGGGCGTGGCTTCTTTCAGGTGCGCGCGCGTCAACTTGCCGTTGTAGCGCTCGCCCATGCCGTAGATCACGGTGGGGTCGGTCTGCAGCAGCATGCCGATCTTCAGGCGCCGCACAAACACCCCGGCAATCTGCCCACGCTCTTCAGGCACGCCGGTTTCCTTCTCGACCAGCGATGCCATGATCAGCGCCTGGTAGGGGTCGGTATAGGGCGCATCCGGGGCACGTCGGCTCCATTCCTGCTCAAGTACATCGTCCAGGCGGTTGTAGGCTTTCTTCAGGAACTCGACATCGGTCATGCCGCGCACGAAACGGTAGGTATCAGGGAAGAACCGCCCTTCCGGGAAGACGTCGGGATGGCCGATTTTTGCCATCACCTCGCGGTCACTCAAGCCCGTCAGGGTCTGCTCGATCTTTTCGTGCTTGGCCAGCGCACTGCGCACCTGGCGGAAGTTCCAGCCCTCCACCAGCGTCAGGCTGTACTGCACCACTTCACCGCGTTGCCACAGGCCGATCAGGCCCTGGGCCGTCAGGCCTGGCGTCATGCGGTACTCGCCACTGTGCAGTGGCTGACCCTCAAGATTGAAGCGCCAGTAAAGGCGCAGCCAGAAGGCATCCTCAAGTACACCGTCGTTTTCCAGACGATTGAAAGTACCGGTAGGGGTCGCACCAGCCGCTACATCCAGCAATTGCTCCTGGGACAGATTTAGCGGCTGCTTCAAGGCCGAGTCCAGCTTCCAGGCCGAAAAGCCCAGCAGCAAACCCGCCAGGACCAGACCGATCTCCAGCAGCAATACAATTTTACGTCTCAAATCAAACACCCAATAGCGCGCGAACAATGCCCTGCAGTTTACGGGTGAGCGGCCCAGCCGACCAGCTCATTGGCCCACATCCAAGCACCGGCCAAATGCCATATACGCTGTTGCAGACGAACACTTCATCAGCCTGCTGCAACTGCGCAAGGCTGATATCGGCAACGGTGGTGACAATGCCCAACCCCTCGGCCCTGGCCAACAGCTCGGCACGCATGACGCCGGCCACGCCGCAACGGCTCAGGTCGGCCGTCAGCAACTGGCCGTCATGCACCAGGAACAGGTTGCTGAACACGCCTTCGATGACGCGCCCGGACATATCCAGCATCAATCCTTCCACGTGATCGGGATCTTGCCACTCGGCGCGAGCCATGACCTGTTCGAGGCGGTTTAGGTGCTTGAGACCTGCGAGCAAAGGTTGCTCGGACAAACGGGTAGCGCATGGGAACAGGCGAACGCCTGAAGAACCATGAGCCTGGGGATAGGTGGCAGGCGGGCTGCCTTGCAGAATACGGCGCACCGAGGCGCCAGCGTTGATGCCATAACCCCGCTGGCTATCGCCACGGGTGAGGATCAACTTGAGTACGCCATCGCCCAGGGCTGCGGCAAAGGCCAGCACTTCGCTGCGGACCAGTTCCTGGTCTGCGGCAAGCGCAAGGCGCCTGCAACCCTCGTCGAGGCGTTGCAGGTGACGATCAAGCAGCACGGGCTGCCCGGCCTTGACTGCGATGGTTTCAAACAGACCATCGCCGTAGGCCAGGCCGCGATCTTTCAGCGGCACGGCGTCCGCTGGCTGACCGTCGACCCAGCTGTGCATCACTCGGCGAACCGGCGGAACACCAGGGAACCGTTGGTACCGCCAAAGCCGAACGAGTTGGACAACACCACGTCGATCGGCATTTTCTGCGGCTCGTGAGGCACGAAGTTCAGGTCGCAGCCCTCATCTGGTTCATCAAGGTTGATGGTCGGCGGCGCGACCTGATCCTTGATTGCCAGCACGCTGAAAATCGCTTCGACCGCACCTGCCGCACCCAACAGGTGACCGGTCATGGACTTGGTGGAGCTGACCGCCAGCTTGTAGGCGTGCTCGCCGAATACCGACTTGATGGCCTGGGCTTCCGCCAGGTCGCCCGTCGGCGTCGAGGTGCCGTGGGCGTTGATGTACTGCACTTGATCGACGTTGATCTTCGCGTCGCGCAGGGCATTGCTGATGCAACGCGCGGCGCCCGCACCATCGGCAGGGGGCGAGGTCATGTGGTACGCATCGCCACTCATGCCAAAACCGATCAGTTCGGCATAGATCGTCGCGCCACGGGCCTTGGCGTGCTCCAGCTCTTCGAGGACCAGGGCACCGGCACCGTCGGACAGTACAAAGCCATCACGGCCCTTGTCCCACGGACGACTGGCGCGGGTCGGCTCCTCATTGCGCGTCGACAGCGCACGGGACGCGCCGAAGCCACCCATGCCCAGGCCGCAGGCGGCCATTTCGGCGCCACCGGCGATCATCACGTCAGCCTCGTCATAGGCGATATTGCGCGCCGCCATGCCGATGCAGTGAGTGCCCGTGGTGCACGCCGTGGAAATGGCGTAGTTAGGCCCCTGGGCACCCAGATGGATGGACAGGAAGCCGGAAATCATATTGATGATCGAGCCCGGGACGAAGAACGGTGAAATTCGACGAGGGCCGGATTCGTGCAAGGTACGGCTGGTTTCTTCGATATTGGTCAAACCGCCAATACCCGAGCCCATGGCCACGCCAATGCGCTCACGGTTGGCATCGGTCACTTCCAGGCCGGCGTTACGCACCGCCTGAAAACCGGCTGCCAGGCCGTATTGAATGAACAGGTCGAGTTTGCGGGATTCTTTGATCGAGAGATATTCCTCGACATTGAAGCCCTTTACCGAGCCGCCAAAACGGGTGGAATAGGCAGAAAGGTCCGTATGTTCAATCAGACCAATACCACTGTGGCCAGCCAGAATGCCCTGCCAACTGCTCGGCACATCCGTACCCAGTGGCGACAACATACCCATACCGGTGACTACGACGCGTCTACGCGACACAGCACTCTCCTTTTTCTTGATGACGACACTTGAGCTGACTTTTCATCAGAGCTAATGAAAAAACCGCACGCCGTTATAGCAGTGCGGTTTTTCCATAACAGCAAGCGACGATTACAAACTATTACGCCTGGTGGCTAGTAACGTAGTCGATAGCAGCTTGAACAGTAGTGATTTTTTCAGCTTCTTCGTCCGGGATTTCGGTCTCGAATTCCTCTTCCAGAGCCATCACCAGCTCAACGGTGTCAAGGGAATCGGCACCCAGGTCTTCTACGAAGGAAGCAGTGTTGGTCACTTCTTCTTCTTTAACGCCCAGTTGCTCGGCGACGATTTTCTTGACGCGCTCTTCGATGGTGCTCATACCTTGTTTAACTCCTAATGGACAAATTCAGGCAGCTGGCCAGTGGGTAAGTGTATAGAAAGGCTTTTCAGCTTTTCAACTGAAAGCTTCACCCTCGTACCCTACCGACCACCTGTCTATAAATAGATTGCAGCTTTATAACGGATTTTAGACAGCTCGTATGACATTTTTTTGAAGCGATCCGTCACAATTTAACTCATGTACATCCCGCCGTTCACCGGGATTGTAGCCCCAGTCACGTATGCCGCACCGTCAGACGCCAGGAAAGAGACCACATTGGCGATCTCTTGGGCCTGGCCCAGACGGCCCAGCGGAATTTGCGTCAGCAACGCTTCACGCTGCGCTTCAGGCAATTCGCGGGTCATATCGGTATCGATAAACCCTGGAGCCACCGAGTTGACCGTAATCGACCGCGAGCCGACTTCACGCGCCAGGGCACGGCTGAAACCTTCCAGGCCGGCCTTGGCAGAGGCGTAGTTTACTTGGCCTGCGTTGCCCATGGCACCCACTACGGAGCCAATATTGATAATTCGACCCCAACGCGCCTTGGTCATGCCGCGCAAAACACCCTTGGACAGGCGAAACAGACTGTTCAAGTTGGTATCGACCACGTCGTACCACTCGTCGTCTTTCATGCGCATCATCAGGTTGTCGCGGGTAATACCGGCGTTGTTCACCAGAATGGCTGGCGTCCCGAACTGTGCAGTGATCTGCGCCAGCACGGCAGCCACGGACTCATCGCTAGTCACGTTGAGTTCCAGGCCAGTGCCCTGCACGCCGTTTTCCTTGAGGGTTGCCGCGATACGCTCGGCGCCGGAGGCGGAGGTCGCAGTACCGATCACTACCGCGCCCTGACGGCCCAGTTCCAGGGCAATCGCCTGGCCAATGCCACGGCTTGCGCCGGTAACCAGTGCAACTTTACCTTGCAGACTCATGCAGGCTTCTCCTTAGTTCAGGCCAGTGCGGCGCGGGCGGCTGCGAAGCCATCCGGGGTATTGAGATTGGAAGTCGACACGCCTTCGGCGCAGCGCTTGTTGAGGCCGGCCAGGACTTTGCCCGGACCACACTCAACCAGTTGAGTAGCGCCCTTGGCAGCCAGGGTCTGAACCGACTCAACCCAGCGCACCGGCTTGTACAGTTGCTCCAGCAGGTCACGCTTGAGGGTTTCGAGGTCGGGAGCCACGTCGGCGCTGACGTTTTGTACCAACGGGATCTGCGGCGCCTGCCAGTTGATGGCTGCGATGGACTCGGCGAAACGCTCGGCCGCCGGGCGCATCAACTCGCAATGGGATGGCACGCTGACCGGCAGTGGCAATGCACGTTTGGCACCGCGGGCCTTGCAACCTTCGATGGCACGCTCAACCGCAGCCTTGGCACCGGCGATCACCACCTGGCCAGGGGAGTTGAAGTTCACCGCGCTGACCACGTCGCCCTGGGCCGCTTCGGCACAGGCTTCGATCACCACGGCGTCGTCCAGGCCCAAAATAGCGGCCATGCCGCCCTGCCCGGCCGGAACAGCCTCTTGCATCAGTTGACCACGGCGCTCTACCAGCTTGACCGCCTCAGCGAGGGTCAGGCTGCCTGCGGCGACCAAGGCGCTGTACTCGCCCAGGCTGTGGCCGGCGACAAAAGCCGGGCGTGCGCCGCCTTCAGCTAGCCAGACACGCCACAGCGCGACAGAAGCCGTCAGGATCGCCGGCTGGGTTTTATCGGTTTGGTTGAGCAGTTCTTCCGGCCCGTCCTGGGTCAATGCCCAAAGGTCGTAGCCCAAGGCAGCGGAAGCTTCCTTGAATGTTTCCAGGACGAGCGGGTATTGCGCGCCCAGCTCGGCCAACATGCCGAGGGACTGCGAACCCTGCCCTGGAAAGACGAATGCGAGGGATGTAGACATGTAACAAGCCCCTAATGATCTGGTCGTCGGTGAATTGACGCCCCACAGCTGGGAGCGCAAGAAACTGACAGATTGGATGGTCAATTGAACTGGCCGGTCACATTTAAGCATTCCCGGCCCGATTCGCCTAAGGCAACAGATCCTCAAGACGGCCATGCAAGCGCTGCGGCAGGTTCTCCTGGATCTCGATCAGCGCGCGCGCAATGGCACTCTGAAAGCCCTGGACCCCTGCCGAACCGTGGCTTTTTACCACAATGCCCTGCAACCCGAGGAAGCTTGCGCCATTATGCCGCGCCGGGGCCAGGTCCGCCTGCAGGCGCCGCATCAAGGGTAGCGCCAGGGCACCCACCAGCCGGGAAGCCAGGTTGCGCTTGAACAACGCCTCGATCCGCGCGGCAATCATCGTTGCCAGGCCTTCACTGGACTTGAGCAGAATATTTCCGACAAAACCGTCACAAACCACCACATCGGCCTCGCCGCGATACAACCCATCGCCCTCGACAAACCCGATGTAGTTCAAGCCCCGCGCCTGTTGTAACAGGCTGGCGGCCAACTTGACCTGCTGGTTGCCCTTGATGTCCTCGGTACCGATGTTCAGCAACGCCACGCGCGGACGCACCACACCCAGCGCTTCGGCCGCAACCGACCCCATCAGGGCAAAGTGCAACAGGTGCTCGGCGCTGCAATCGACATTCGCTCCCAGGTCCAGCAACTGACAGTAGCCACGCTGTGTCGGGATCGCCGCGACCATCGCCGGCCGATCAATACCCGGCAGGGTTTTCAGCACATGACGGGACAAGGCCATCAAGGCCCCGGTGTTGCCGGCACTGACACAGGCCTGGACCTTGCCATCACGCAGCAACTCAAGGGCTACGCGCATGGAGGAATCGGGCTTGCCACGCAGGGCCTGGGCTGGCTTTTCATCCATGCCGATGGTTTCGCTGGCTGGCGTTATCGTCAGGCGCGCGCGATCCACAGCCGGATGGCTGGCAATCAGTTCTTCAAGTAGGGAAGGTTGACCGACAAGGGTCAGGTGCAGCGAGGGCGTAGCGGACAGGCTGGCAATGCACGCCTGAACAATGCTGCGGGGACCGAAGTCCCCGCCCATTGCGTCAATCGCGATGACTTGAGCAGACAAGTGATTACTCGTCAGCGCCCTTGTCGATCACTTTACGGCCACGGTATACGCCTTCTGGCGATACGTGGTGACGCAGGTGAATTTCACCGGTGGTTTTTTCTACAGACAGAGTGCTTGCCGTCAGGGCATCGTGGGAACGACGCATGTCACGGGCAGAGCGGGATTTTTTGTTCTGCTGAACAGCCATAATTGATTAACTCCTAAACGTTTGGGTCACGCTTTAACTGCGCCAATACACTGAACGGGTTGGACCGCGTTACCTCGTCCTCGCTCGGTTCGGACTCGTCATCGAGCCCCGCCGGCTGCTGGCATTCTTCCGGATGATGAGCAGGCACAATGGGCAAGGCGAGCAGAAGCTCCTCCTCGATCAGTGCATGCAGATCCAAAGGATCTTCGCCCAGTTCCAGCACGTCATAACCTTTCGGCAACGACTGGGTATTCGCACCCTCTTTCACCACAGCATAACTGCATTCGCTGTGGATCGGCAGGGTGACCAGCTCAAGACAACGCTGGCAAACCATTTTGACCTCGGTGTCGATAAAGCTGTGAATTACCACAGATTTACGTTCATCTCGTTCAAAAACGAATTTAGCCTGCACCGTACCGACATTGTCGGAAAGCGGGTCGCAGAGTCTCTCCAAATCGGCCAGCAACACTTCACCTTGAAGGGTGGTGCCACGATCAGCCAATTTGCGCGGGTCAACGTGAGGTGGAATCGGGTCATTCAACATAGGCGCAGCATTATAGGGATGCACCCGCCCATGTCAAAGGAAATTCAGCCCTGTGCGCCAGACTGCCCACTCGCTAGAATCCGCGACTGCCTTGAGGAGAGCCACATGTTGCCTTTATTACTCGCTTCCAGCTCGGTTTATCGCCGGGAACTGTTGAATCGCCTGCAGCTGCCGTTCATCTGCAGCTCTCCGGATATCGACGAAAACCATCGTGCAAATGAGTCCGCGGTCGACCTGGTCAAGCGCCTGGCCGAAGAGAAAGCCCGCGCCCTCGCCAACAGCCACCCAGGGCACCTGATCATCGGCTCGGACCAGGTCGCGGCGCTGGATGGCCAGATCATCGGCAAGCCCCACACCTTTGAAAAGGCCCGTGAACAATTGCTGGCGGCCAGCGGCCGACGGGTCAGCTTCCTCACCGGCCTGGCATTGCTCAATAGCGAGACCGGGCGCTGCCAGGTGGACTGCGTCCCCTTCACCGTCACAATGCGCCAACTGGAGCCGGCGCAGATCGAGCGCTACCTGCGGATTGAACAGCCCTACGATTGCGCTGGCAGCTTCAAGGCTGAAGGGCTGGGGGTGAGCCTGTTTCAAAGCACCGAAGGCCCGGACGCCACCAGCCTCATCGGCCTACCGCTGATTCGCCTGGTAGATATGCTGCTGGCCGAAGGTGTGCAGGTACCGTAGACCACCACAAAACCTATGTGGGAGCGGGCTTGCTCGCGAATGCGGCGTGTCAGATACACAGCCAGTAACTGACACTGCACATTCGCGAGCAAGCCCGCACCACATTTTGAGCTATGCCAACCTGAGATCAGCGCAGGGTCGGGCCCTGGAAGCCCATATACAGCGCCAGCTTCTCCGCCACACTGGCACCCAGACGCTTGGAGAAGCGATCGAACGGCGATTCCTGGACGGTGAAGTCCACCAACTCCTTCTCGCCAATCACATCCCGCGCCACCGAACTGGCACTGCCCAGGCCATCGATCAAGCCCAATGGCAAGGCCTGTTCGCCAGACCAGATCAGCCCGGAGAACAACTCCGGATGTTCTTTATCCTTGAGCCGCTCACCGCGCCCCTGCTTGACGCTCGCAATGAACTGGCGATGGGTGGTGTCGAGCACGCTCTGCCAGAACTGGGTTTCGTCAGCCTTTTGCGGCTGGAACGGGTCGAGAAACGACTTATGCTCGCCCGAGGTGTAGGTACGCCGCTCAACCCCCAGCTTCTCCATGGCCCCGACAAACCCGTAGCCGGCCGCCGTCACGCCAATGGAACCCACCAGGCTGGCCTTGTCGGCGTAAATCTGGTCGGCGGCACTGGCAATGTAATAGGCGCCCGAAGCCCCCAGATCAGAGATCACCGCGTACAGCTTGATCTCAGGATGCAACGCGCGCAGGCGGCGGATTTCGTCATAGACATAGCCCGATTGCACCGGACTGCCACCCGGGCTATTGATGCGCAGCACCACACCCTTGACCTTGGGATCCTCGAAGGCGGTGCGCAGGCTGCTGACGATATTGTCGGCGCTGGCAGACTCCTTGTCGGCAATCACCCCGCGCACCTCGATCAGCGCGGTGTAGCTGCCGCTGCGGCCGGCGCTTTTTTCCATATCCACCAAGGGACTGAACAGCACCAACATGCCGATCAGGTAGGTAAAGGTCAGGAGCTTGAAGAAGATCCCCCAGCGCCGCGCACGACGCTGCTCCTGGACACCCGCCAGCAGGGTTTTTTCCAGCAGTTTCCAGCTTTTATCATCGCCATTGTCGGCAGCGGCCTTGGTCGGCGCCTTCCACTCATCGGTCATGCCATCTACCCCAGCAAAAACTTAACGGGCCTGGTTGAGCCAGGCGTGCAATTGGGAAAACCTGTCAATCGTCAGGCGCGGCTCGTAAGCCTGCAGCGCTTGCGGGGACTGGGCGCCATAACTGACGGCAACACTGTCCATGCCGGCATTGCGCGCCATCAGCAGGTCAAACGAGGCATCGCCGACCATCAACGACTCACGGGCAGAAACGCCGCAATGGGCCATGATCTGCTCCAGCATCAACGGATGAGGCTTGCTCGCGGTTTCATCGGCGGCCCGTGTGACGTCGAAGTAATCTTCCCAGCCATTGGCCTTGAGCACCCGATCCAGCCCGCGCCGGGCCTTGCCGGTCGCCACTGCCAGGTGATAGCCCTGCTCACGCAATGCCGCCAGGAACTGCACCACCCCATCGAACAAAGGCGAAGGTTCGGACTCAAGGGCAATGTAGTGATCGGCGTAGTGCTCGCGGAACGCTACCAGTTCACTGTCGGATATCTGCGGGTACAAGGTACGAATGGCTTCGGGCAAACCCAGGCCAATGATGCCCTTGACCGCCAGGTCACTGCACAGCTCAAAGCCGGAGCGGGTCGAGGCCATATGCATGGACTCGACAATCCGGCCAATGGAATCGCACAGGGTGCCATCCCAGTCAAAAATCAGCAGTTTATAGTCAGGGCGCGACACTCAGGCGCTCCACGGTCTTGGCCCACATCTCATCGACGGGCGCCTGTAACTTCAATTCACCACCATCTGGCAACGGCACCGTCAGCATGTAGGCGTGCAGGAACAGGCGCTTACCGCCCAGATCACGGATTTCCTTGGAGAACCCCTCGTCGCCATACTTGGTATCACCAGCAATACAGTGGCCGGCGTGCAAGGTATGTACGCGAATCTGGTGGGTACGCCCGGTCACCGGCTTGGCCTCGACCATGGTCGCAAAGTCGCCGAAACGCCGTAGCACCTTGAACAGGGTCAGCGCCTCCTTGCCCTCCTCGTCCACCTCGACCATACGCTCGCCGGAGCGCAGGTTGCTCTTCTGCAACGGCGCACGCACGCTCTTGATCGACGATGCCCAATTGCCACGCACCAGGGCCATATACCGCTTGTCCACGCCATCGCCGCGCAAGGCGGTATGCAGGTGGCGCAACATGCTGCGCTTCTTGGCGATCATCAGCAGGCCGGAGGTATCGCGATCCAGGCGATGGACCAACTCCAACTCCTTGGCATCCGGACGCAACTGACGAAAGGCTTCGATCACCCCGAAATTCAGGCCGCTGCCGCCATGAACCGCAATGCCACACGGCTTGTTGATCACGATCAGCTTGTTGTCTTCGAAGACAATCGAGGCTTCGAGGCGTTGCAACAGGCCCTGGGCCAGCGGCACGGGCTCGTCACGCTCAGGCACCCGCACAGGCGGCACCCGGACGATATCGCCCGCCTGCAGCTTGTACTCGGGCTTGATCCGACCCTTGTTCACCCGCACTTCGCCTTTACGCAAAATGCGATAAATCAAGGTCTTGGGCACGCCTTTGAGCCTGGCCAGAAGAAAATTGTCGATGCGTTGGCCGGCATATTCCGGCGAGACCTCAAGCAGCTGGACGCTGGGGGTCGGGGGGGTGGTAGTCGTCATGGCGGGAATGATAACAATTTTTTATGGAATTGAAGCACTTAATCATTGCTGCTATAGTCGCGAACGCCGCCAAAAGCGGCCTGGACAGAGGACTCGCGGCAAACTGCCGCCCCTGACCATCGCAATTCATCAGGACGCGAGGCCGTCCTACGGGGCTCTTGCCACACTGGAAGGCTCAAGATTGTAACAAGCGCAGGTGACATGAGGCCTGAAGCGAGTGCGATAAGCAGAGTGATTACTCGCCTATTGCGCCGATATTTACGGCCAGTTCACAAAGTGCAGTCAGTCTTGTACCAGACCACGGCGAATGCTTCGGAAACAACGCCTGTTATTAGCCATGAGCGTGAACTCCCCATTGGAGAACACGGTAAATGCCAACCCGCTGCGGATTCTGCGCGCGGCAGCACCCGAATTATCAGGGATACGTGTAGGGTGGAGATGCACAACCGTCGGACTGTGTAGCACTAGGCTTATATTTAGACGCTTCATCTCGTCCACAGTCGCCGGTTGATTCCTCCTCCTGACTGAGTGCTTATTAAGTCACCACAGCAAGCAGGACGCGTAAGTCGCGATACCAGCCCAATTGGCCGGTATTGCTGGACACTGGAGTGGCCAACCACTCTTGACGCACCTGACACCGACCGTGAGAAGTCGTGTGTGCCGAACGCCGTTTCCGGCAGCCCGGAAACCGACGGTACAACATGAAAAGAATGCTGATTAACGCAACTCAACCCGAAGAGTTGCGTGTTGCACTGGTAGATGGCCAACGCCTCTACGACCTGGACATCGAGTCCGGTGCACGCGAGCAGAAGAAGGCCAACATCTATAAAGGCCGGATTACTCGCATCGAGCCAAGCCTTGAGGCTGCCTTTGTCGATTTTGGCTCTGAGCGCCATGGCTTCCTGCCCCTCAAGGAAATCTCCCGCGAATACTTCAAGAAAGCCCCTGAAGGCCGCGTGAACATCAAGGACGTCCTGAGCGAAGGCCAGGAAGTCATCGTCCAGGTCGAAAAAGAAGAACGTGGCAACAAGGGCGCAGCCCTGACCACTTTCATCAGCCTGGCTGGCCGTTACCTGGTCCTGATGCCGAACAACCCGCGTGCCGGCGGCATCTCCCGTCGCATCGAAGGCGAAGAGCGCAACGAACTGCGTGAAGCGCTGAACGGCCTGATCGCCCCGGCCGACATGGGCCTGATCGTGCGCACTGCCGGCCTTGGCCGCAGCAGCGAAGAAATGCAGTGGGACCTCGATTACCTGCTGCAACTGTGGACTGCTATTAAAGAAGCATCCCTGGACCGCTCCGCGCCATTCCTGATCTATCAGGAAAGCAACGTGATCATCCGCGCCATCCGCGACTACCTGCGCCAGGACATCGGCGAAGTGCTGATTGACAGCGTTGAAGCCCAGGACGAAGCCCTGACCTTCATCCGCCAGGTGATGCCGCAGTACGCCAGCAAGATCAAGCTGTACGAAGACAGCGTACCGCTGTTCAACCGTTTCCAGATCGAAAGCCAGATCGAAACCGCCTTCCAGCGCGTAGTCGAACTGCCTTCCGGTGGCTCCATCGTCATCGATCCGACCGAAGCCCTGGTGTCCATCGACATCAACTCGGCGCGCGCCACCAAAGGCAGCGACATCGAAGAAACCGCCCTGCAGACCAACCTGGAAGCAGCCGAAGAGATCGCTCGCCAACTGCGCCTGCGTGATATCGGCGGCCTGATCGTGATCGACTTCATCGACATGACCCCAGCCAAGAACCAGCGCGCCGTGGAAGAAAAAGTCCGCGAATGCCTGGAAGCCGACCGTGCCCGCGTGCAAGTTGGCCGCATCTCGCGCTTCGGCCTGCTGGAAATGTCCCGTCAGCGCCTGCGTCCATCCCTGGGCGAGAGCAGCGGCATCGTCTGCCCGCGTTGCAACGGCACCGGCATCATCCGTGACGTTGAATCGCTGTCCCTGGCGATCCTGCGCCTGATCGAAGAAGAAGCCCTGAAAGACCGCACCGCCGAAGTCCGCGCGCAAGTGCCGATCCCGGTCGCCGCGTTCCTGCTCAACGAAAAACGCAACTCGATCACCAAGATCGAACTGCGCACCCGTGCCCGCATCGTGATCCTGCCGAACGATCACCTCGAGACGCCGCACTTCGAAGTCCAGCGCCTGCGTGACGACAGCCCGGAAGCCCACAGCGGCCAGTCCAGCTACGAAATCGCCGCGGCGGCTGCCGAAGTCGAAGAAGTCCAGCCAGCCGCCGCGACCCGCACCCTGGTTCGCCAGGAAGCTGCCGTCAAGACCGCGCCGGCCCGTGCCAATGCACCCGTGCCGGCTGAAGCCGCTGCCCCGGTTGCCGCGCCTGCTTCCCTGCCGGAACCAAGCCTGTTCAAGGGCCTGGTGAAGTCGCTGGTCAGCCTGTTCGCCACCAAGGAAGAGCCTGCTGCTCCAGCCGTGGTCGAGAAGCCTGCTGCTGAACGGCCTGCACGCAACGAAGAGCGTCGCAACGGTCGCCAGCAGAGCCGTAACCGCAACGGTCGCCGTGACGAAGAACGCAAGCCTCGCGAAGAGCGTGCACCGCGTGAAGAACGCGCACCACGTGAAGAGCGTCAACCGCGCGAAGCCCGTGAAGAAACTCCGGCCGTAGCCCGTGAAGAACGTGCTCCGCGTGAAGAGCGTGCGCCACGTGAAGAACGCGCACCGCGCGCGCCTCGCGCCCCACGTGAAGATCGCAAGCCGCGTGGCGAGCGTGAAGAACGTGTACGTGAACTGCGCGAGCCACTGGACGCCGCTCCAGCCGTGGCCGCCGCTGGTGCTGTTGCAGTGGATACCGCGACCGAAGAACGTCCGGCCCGCCAGCCCCGTGAAGAACGCGCCCCACGCCCACCGCGTGAAGAGCGTCAACCACGTGCCGAGCAAGCTGCCGCCGCCAGTGAAGAAGAACTGCTGAGCAACGACGAACAACCACAGGAAGATGGCCAGGACAACGCCGAAGGCGATCGTCCACGCCGCCGCTCCCGTGGCCAGCGTCGTCGCAGCAACCGTCGTGAGCGTCAACGTGATGCCAACGGCAATGTGATCGAAGGCTCGGAAGAGACCGGCGAAGCCACTGAAGAAGCAGCCAACAACGAGCCGACCAGCACCGAACTGGCTGCCGGCCTGGCCGTTACCGCAGCGGTTGCCAGCTCGATCATCAGCGCCCCTGCCGAAGCCGAAGCCAACCAGCAGGCCGAACGTGCCACCGCTGCCGTGCAGGAAACTGCCGTCGTCGAAGCACCGGTTGTCGAAGCCACCACCGTGGTCGAAGCACCTGCCGCTCCAGAAGTGGAAGTTGCGCCGGTTCACGAAGCCCAGCCTGAAGCTGAAGCCGAAGTCGTGGCCGCACCTGCGGTCGTGGTTGAGCCACAGCCTGCGGTTGAAGCGGTTGTCGAAGCGCCAGCTGCCGAGCCAACCCCAGAAGTGCATGAAGTTCGCGAAGAACAGACCGCCTTCCAGTGGACTGCCGAGCCAGCCGTCGTCGCCGAAGCACCAGCCCCGGCTCCGGTAGAGGAAGCTCCAGCACCTGTCGCCGAACCTGCGGTGGTTGCAGAACCAGTCGTGGTTGCCGAGCCGACTCCGGTGGTGGTGGAAACCCCAGTGGTAGCCGAAGTGGCCGCCCCAGTGGTCGAAGCCCCTGCCAGCGCCCTCACCGAAAACGGCCGTGCGCCTAACGACCCGCGTGAAGTGCGTCGTCGCAAGCGTGAAGCCGAGCGCCTGCAGAAAGAAGCCGAAGAAGCAGCGGCAGCGGCCCCGGCCGTAGTCGAGGCCGTTGCGCAAGCACCGGCCATCGAAGCTGAAGTTGAGCACACTGCCCCGGTCATCGACGAGAACCTGCGTTCCGTTGAAGAAGTGGTAGAGCACAACCCCAAAGCCCTGGAAGAAGAGCACGAGCCTAAACCCCTCGCCTGATTCCAACGGCAACTAAAAAGCCCCGCCTGAGCAATCAGGCGGGGCTTTTTTATGCGTTCCATTCAACGACAGAAATCAAATGTGGGAGCGGGCTTGCCCGCGATGGCGGTAGAGAGAGGCGCGGTGAGCTTGAGGCCGCCATCGCTGCCAAGCCAACCCCTACCTGAATTCCAGTGCTTGCGGCACATCCACATCCCACAACACCCCGGGATCATCCACCGGCACCTGCCGAACATCAGCCTGGGCAAACAGGGCCTTGGCACCACGATCCCCCGTCAGTTCCATCAAGGCGAGCCCCAATGCCTGGCCAAATGCAACGGGATGGCCCTGCCGGCCGGCGTGCACCGGCACACTGATCCCATCCACCCGCTCTATCACCCGCTCAATGCTCGACGCCTGAATAAACGGCATATCCCCCAACACCACCAGCCAACCCGCTGCCGGGGCACTGGCCGCCACCGCTGCCGCGATGCTGTCCCCCATGCCTGCCGACTCCAGCAGCAACACTTCGCAGCCATGATCCGTGGCCAGACGGATGACCTCGCTGCACGCTGGCGATGTAACGACCCACCGCCGAGTGATGCTGGCCGGCAGATTGAGCAGCACATGCTCGAAGACCGGCCGTGTCACTCCATCACGCCCCACACAATGAACCAGCAGTTTGTCCTGCCCGCTTTGCGCACGGAACCGGCTGCCCTGCCCCGCCGCCAGGACGATTGCGGTGATCGCACTCGTCAACTGACCGCCTCCCGTACGGGTTTGGCTTGCAACACTTCCACACCGTTCTTGATCGCGACGATGTGCGCCATCAGGGACAAGGCGATCTCTGCCGGCGTATGACTGCCAATATGAAGACCGATCGGGCCGTGCAGCCGCGCAATTGCCTCGGCCCCCAGGCCCAGTAACGCGAGGTTTTCCCGACGCTTGCGGCTATTGAGCTGTGAACCCAGGGCACCGATGTAGAACGCCCGGGAGTTCAACGCGGTCAGTAGCGCCATATCGTCCAGGCGCGGATCGTGGGTCAGGGCAACAATGGCCGTGCGCTCGTCCGTCTGGATATTGAGCACCGCCTCATCGGGCATTCCCGGCACAAAGCGCCCGTGCTGTTCTTCCCAGCCATGCACAAACTCCGCACGGGGATCGCAGATCAGTACTTCAAAATCCAACAGCCGCGCTATTTCTGCCACATAACGCGACAACTGGCCCGCACCGATCAGCAGCAGGCGCCAGCGCGGACCGTAGATGGCCCGCAAACGCTCACCGTCAAAACTGACGATGTCGGACTTGCTCGCCACGCTCAAGCGCACACTGCCCGTCGCCAAATCCAGCTCCCGCGCCACAATTTCATGGGCCTCACAACGCGCCAGCAACTCCGCCACCCAGGCATATTCCTCCACCCGCTCCTCCGTCAGGCGCAAGGTACCGCCGCATGGCAGACCAAAGCGCGCCGCTTCGTCGCGGGTGACGCCGTAGGTCACCAACTGCACCGGCGGCCCATTGTCTGGCAGGCGGCCATCGTGCAGACGGGCGATCAGGTCATCTTCGATGCAGCCACCGGATACCGAGCCGATCACCACCCCGTCGCCACGCAGGGCCAGCATCGCCCCCGGCGGCCGTGGTGCGCTGCCCCAGGTCTGGACCACGCTGTACAGCACCACCTGTTGCCCTGCGCGGCGCCACTCCAGCACGCTGCGCAGGACATTCAGATCCACGCTGTCCATCAGGCCTGCGCCTCCTGCTGCCAACCCTGCAACTGATAACGCACCGGCAGGTTACGGATGCGCTTGCCGGTGGCGGCAAATATCGCATTGCACAGCGCCGGCGCAATCGGCGGCACGCCCGGCTCACCCACACCGCCGAGGGGGACCTCGCCTGCCGGTGTGACCAAATGTATGGCAATTTCCCGGGGAGCCAGGGACATGCGCGCCACTTCGTACATATGGAAGTTGTCCTGCTGGACCTTGCCATCCTTGAAGCTGATTTCTCCCAGGACCGCATTCCCCAAGCCCATGACGCAAGCGCCCTCGAACTGCGAGCGGATGCGCTCCGGGTTGATTTGCGGGCCGCAATCCACGGCGATATCCGCCTTGTGCACGATCAACGTGCCATCGCCCTTGACCTCCACCTCGATCACCGCCGCCACATACGTCACAAAGCTGTAGTGCACCGCCAGCCCCAGGCCGCGCCCCTTGGGCAGCGTGCGCCCCCAGCCGGCAGCCTTGGCCGCGGTCTCGAGCACGCCACGCATGCGCGCCGTATCAATCGGGTAACGCTCGGGTGACTCGCCGTAGTTCCACTCTTCACTCAAAGTGCGTGGATCGATCTGACGATCCGGGCCCAGCAGCTTGAGCTGATATTTCAGCGGATCCTGGCCAGCCTTGTGCGCCAGCTCATCGACAAAGCTCTGGATGGCAAAACCATGGGGGATGTTCGACACCGAACGGTACCAACCCACACGGGTGTGGGCGGCGGCCTCGGGGTTTTCCAGGCGCACATTGGGAATGGCGTAGGCCATGTTGGTAAAGCCCATGCCCAATTCAAACGCGGCCTCATGGTTCATGCCCGGCGCAAACAGCGCGGTGATGCTCGGCGCCACGGTGCGGTGCAGCCAGGCGGAGGGCATGCCGTCCTTGTTCAGGCCGGCCTTGAGGTACTCGGCAGACACGGTGTGAAAGTAGGAGTTATGGATATCGTCTTCACGGGTCCACTGCACGCGCACGGCCTTGCCGGGAAACTCCTTGGCCAGCACCGCAGCTTCAATGATGAAGTCCGGCTTGGACTTGCGCCCAAAGCCGCCGCCCAACAGGGTGACGTGGATCGTGACGTTATCGAATGGCAAACCAAGGCGCTCGGCGACCCGCTCCCGCGTGACCTGCGGCGCCTGGCTCGGCGCCCAGGCCTCGCATTGCCCGTCTTGATAACGGGCCACGGCAACCATCGGCTCCATGGGCGACTGCGCCAGGTGTGGCAAGTAATACGCGGCTTCCAGGGTGCTGTCGGCATCGCTCAGGGCCTGGTCGATGCTGCCGGTATTGCGCACCACTTTGCCGGGCTCAAGGGCCGCGGCTTCCAGGGTCTTGCGGTAGTCGATGGAGTTGTAGCCGGCATTGACGCCGTCCTCCCAGACAATCTGCAGCGCTTCACGCCCCTTGATCGCCGCCCAGGTATTGCTGGCAACCACCGCTACACCGCCCAAGGGCTGGAACTCCGAGGGCACGGGCCGGCTTTCGATTTGCAGGACCTTGATCACCCCGGGGACTTTCAACGCCGCGCTGGCATCGAACGACTTGACCTTGCCGCCATACACCTTGGGCCGCGCAATGGTCGCAAACAACATGCCGTCAAAATGCACATCGGCGCCGTACACCGCCCGGCCGTTGACGATATCGGCACCGTCGATGGCCTTGGTGGCCTCCTTGCCGATATAGCGAAACTCCGATGGCTGCTTGAGCCGTAGGCTGTCCCGCGCCGGCACCGCCAGCGCACCGGCGGCTGCAGCCAGGGCGCCATAGCCCAGCTCACGGCCGCTGGGCTGGTGAATCACTTTATGCAACTGCGCACGGCACTCGCCCAGCGGCACTTTCCACTGCTCGGCGGCGGCCTGTTCCAGCATGCTGCGCACGGCTGCGCCGCAACGGCGCATCGGTTCATACCAGTGGCGCATGCTGCGCGAACCGTCGGTATCCTGGTTGCCAAAACGCACTTCATCGCCCGGGGCCTGCGCAACCTTCACCAGCGCCCAATCGGCCTCCAACTCGTCGGCCACCACCATGGTCAGGCTGGTGCGCACGCCTTGTCCCATTTCGGAGCGGTTGCAGATCACGGTGACAGTGCCATCGGTGGCGATGCTGACATACACCTTGGGGTCATCGATCACGCCGTTGGGCATGGCTGCCCCGCCGTATTGCTTCACCTCCTCGGCAAAAGCCTGGGGCAGGCCCCAACTGGCGGCCACCACCAGCGCACCGGTCGCACCGACGCCCTTGAGGAAACCACGACGGCTCAGGTTGTTCAGGGCGAAATTGCTTGGCAACTGGCTCATGCCTTGTCCCCCTGCAGATGCGTCGCGGCCTGGCGGATCGCTGTCTTGATACGGTTGTACGTGCCGCAGCGGCAGATGTTGCCGACCATGGCCTCTTCAATCTGCGCATCGCTGGGATTGGGGTTGGTTTTCAGCAGTGCCGTAGCCGACATGATCTGCCCACCCTGGCAGTAACCACACTGGGCCACTGCCGTGTCCAGCCACGCTTGCTGCACAACCTGGCCAACCGGGTCATTGTGCAGGTTATCGATGGTGCTGACGTTCTGCCCTTTGACCGAGCCAATAGGCGTGATGCAACTGCGGGCCGGCGAGCCATCGATATGGATAGTGCAGGCGCCGCACAGGCCCATGCCGCAACCGAATTTGGTGCCGTTGTAACCCGCCACATCGCGGATCGCCCACAACAGGGGCATGTCCTCGGTGACATCCAGCGGATGATCTTGACCGTTGAGTTTGAGAGTAATCATGGGCACGCCCGCATAGTGATTGGATTATGGGGTCGAGCTATCTGCCGCTTTCAGGGGAGCGGAGTTGGTTCACGCAGATGGCTCAGGCTAATCGGGCTCTCTTGTGAAGACAGGTGTTGCGTCAGGGAATGTGCATCACTGTAGGAGCGAGCCTGCTCACGAAAAACGCCAGGACACCACGTTGATTCAGAGCGCCCACGTCATCGTTGACGATCTTCGCGAGCAAGCTCGCTCCTACCATTCCCTGCACGAACAACACCGACCTTTCACCGGGCCTTTGATAAACAGTATCTATAAAACGATAAACAGGCATCGTTAGCCTGCTAAGTTAACCCAGCATTAACAAAAAAGCCCTGCAATGCAGGGCTTTGTTCAACACGCTAGAAGCGTAGCTCAATAACGATTGGGCTCCATTTCCAGATCGACCTTGAAGCGCTCGGCGATATCGCGCTGGATGCGTTGGGCCAGGCTGGAAATCTCCAGGCCCGTGGCCGCGCCGTAGTTGACCAGCACCAGCGCCTGCAAGCGATGCACACCAGCATCACCGTCGCGAAAGCCTTTCCAGCCGGCCTTTTCAATCAACCAGCCGGCCGCCAGTTTCACTTGGCCATCGGCCTGGGGGTAAGCCACCAGATCGGGATACTGCAGCTTCAATTGCGCCGCCAGCACCTGGGGCACCAGCGGGTTCTTGAAGAAACTACCGGCGTTGCCCAAGACCGCAGGGTCTGGCAGTTTCTCACTGCGAATGCTGCAAATGGCCCGGCTGACATCGCTCGGTGTCGCCTGGGTAATGCCCTGCTCAGCCAGGCGTTGTTGCACCGGGCCATAGCCGAGTTGCAAGTGCGCCACGCGGCTCAAGGTAAAGCGTACGCGCAGGATCAGCCAGCGCCCCACTTCGTGCTTGAACAGGCTGTCGCGGTAGGCGAAGTTGCATTCTGCCAGGCTGAAATCCCGCAACTCGCCGGTCTGGCGGTCGAGGGCGGTCAGGCCGGCGAACACATCCTTGATCTCGACCCCGTAGGCGCCAATGTTCTGCATCGGTGCCGCACCGACCGTACCGGGAATCAGGCTGAGGTTTTCCAGGCCAGAGAACCCTTGTGCAAGGGTCCACAGCACAAAGGGATGCCAGGCCTCCCCCGCCTCGGCTTCCACCACAACCTGCTGGCCGTCGTCGTGCAGCACCCGGATACCCTGGGTTGCCATGCGCAATACCAACGCCGGGATGTCCTGGGTCAGCAGCAGGTTGCTGCCGCCCCCGATCACCAGCAACGGCAGCTGTTGCGCCGCCGCATAGGCCAGGGCCTCACGCACATCGGCATCGTTATGGGCTTCGGCGAACAACTGCGCACGCACATCAATGCCAAAACTGTTGAAGGCCTTCAGGGAAACCTGGGGCTGTACATCCAGGCTCATAAACGCCCCTTCAATTCGATCACCAGCAAATCACAGGCGGCCTCGATCAGGTCCAGGACCTGCTCAAAACCTTGCTCGCCGTCGTAATACGGATCCGGCACTTCATCCACCGCCGAGTCGTAGCGGCGCAGGAACAGGTCCAACTCTGCCTTGCCCTGGGCCGGTTGCATGGCCTTGAGGTTACGCAGGTTGCTCTGGTCCATGGCCAGGATCAGGTCATAACGCGCAAAGTCGGCGCGCGACACCTGCTGGGCACGCTGGGCCGACAAGTCGTAGCCACGGCGCAGCGCCGCTTGCTGGCTGCGCTTGTCCGGCGCCTTGCCGATATGCCATTCGCCGGTGCCGGCGGAGGCCACCTCGACCTGGTCGGCCAGCCCGGCAGCCCGCAATTTATGGCGCAGGACGCCTTCGGCGGTGGGTGAGCGGCAGATATTGCCCAGGCAAACAAACAGGACTTCCATCAAGCCCCCAGCAACCGACGCACGCGCTCAAGGTCTTCCGGCGTATCGACGCCGGCCGGCGGGGCTTCCATGGCATCGTCGACATGAATGCGCACGCCGTGCCACAGGGCCCGCAGTTGCTCCAGGGCCTCGGTGTTTTCCAGCCAGCATGGGCCCCAACTGACGAAGTCATGCAGGAAACCGGCGCGGTAGGCGTAGATGCCGATATGGCGGCGATACGGCACGCCGGCCGGCAAGACGTCACGTTGCCTGGCGAATTCATCGCGCGCCCAGGGCAGGGTCGAACGGCTGAAGGTCAAGGCCAGGCCATTGATGTCACTGACCACCTTGACCACATTGGGGTTGAACAAGGTCTCAATGTCTTCGATCGGTTCGGCCAGGGTCGCCATGCGCGCTTCGGCATGGGCGGCCAGGTTGGCGGCGACCTGGTCGATGACACACGGCGGGATCAGCGGCTCGTCGCCTTGCACGTTGACCACGATGGCGTCCGGCGCCAGGCCCAGGTGCGTGGCGACTTCCGCCAGGCGGTCGGTGCCGGAGTTGTGGTCTTCACGGGTCAGCACCGCTTCGGCGCCAAAACCCTTGCAGGCCTCGATGATCCGCAGGTCATCAGTGGCCACCACAACGCGCTGGGCGCTGCTTTTGCAGGCCTGTTCCCAGACCAGTTGGATCATCGGCTTGCCGCCGATCATCTGCAAAGGTTTGCCGGGCAGGCGGGTGGAGGCATAGCGCGACGGGATGACAACAGTGAAGGCAGTGGTCATTTATCCAGGCGCTCGTCGGTCGTCAGGGTACGGGCTTCGCTTTCCAGCATCACCGGGATGCCGTCGCGGATCGGGTACGCAAGGCCTGCGCCTTTGCTGATCAGCTCGGTCTTGTCGGCGCTGAGCTTGAGCGGGCCTTTGCAGATCGGGCAAGCGAGGATATCGAGCAGTTTGGTGTCCATGGGGGTTTCCTGGATAAAAGCGTTTTAAGGCAAAAGTCGAGCCGGCAGCAGGCGCATCAGTTGCGTGTCGAACCAGGCGATAAACGCCGGTGACGGTGCCGCATCGACTGCAAGGTACCACCAGTGTGCCTGGGCAAAGGCGCGGCACTTCACCGCGTCCTTTTCGGTCATGACCAGCGGCAGTGACGGCGTAAAATTCAGGACCTCGGCGCTGTAGGGCGCATGGTCGGCAAACGCATGGGGTATCGGCAGCCAGTGTAGCGTTTCAAGGGTATTGAAGAAACGTTGCGGGTTGCCGATGCCGGCGACCGCATGCACCCGCTGCCCCTGCGGAAAATGGTCCAGTGGCTGGCGCTCGCCGGTCAGCAGGTTGACCAGGGTGGTGGGTAGCAGGCGGAAGGCAAAGCCATCCTCGCGATCAGCCCCGGCGCCGTTGTAGAGCAGCGCATCGACGCTGCGCAGGCGCTCGACCGGCTCGCGCAGCGGCCCGGCGGGCAGGCAGCGGCGATTGCCCAGGCCGCGGGCGTTGTCGATCAGCACCAGTTCAAGGTCACGGGCCAGGCGGTAATGCTGCAGGCCATCGTCGGACAGGATCAGGTCCAGGGTGTCGCTGGCGAGCAGGGCCTGCACCGCACGGCTGCGATCAGGGTCGATCACCAGGGGGACGCCACTGCGCTGCACGATCAGCAAGGGCTCGTCACCGGCCACTTGCGCGCTATCGCTGGCTCGCACCCGCCAGGGCAACTGCGGCGGCTTGGCCCCGTAGCCACGGCTGACCACGCCAACCCGCAGGCCACTGCGCTGGCAATGGTCGATCAACCACAGGATCAACGGCGTCTTGCCCGTGCCGCCCACGGTGATATTGCCGACCACGACGATGGGCACCGGTGATTGGTAGATCGTCCCCTCGCCCGCCAGGAACCGGTCGCGCTTGCGCTTGACCACCCGGCGATAGAGCGCCTCCAACGGTTGCAGAAGCTTGAGCGCCGGATGGCCCTCGTACCAGGCCTTGAGCAAACGATCGGACAAGGCCATCAAGGCTGCCCCGCCGCCTCGACGGTGGTCATGCGCAAATGGCTGAAACCGAGCTTGCCGGCAGCATCCATTGCGGTGATCACGGCCTGGTGCGGGGTCTTGCCATCGGCGCTGATGGACAGCGGCATTTGCGTATCACCGCCGGACTCCTTCTGCAGCGCGTCCATTACGCTGGCCACGTCGTTCTTCTCAAGCAACTGGTTGTTCACCGAAAACACCCCTTCGGCGCTGATGGTGATCTCCAACTGCTTGAGCTGCTGGTCTTCGGCCGGCGAGCCGCTGACGGCTTCCGGCAGTTCGACCCGCAGTTGGGTTTCCCGGGTAAAGGTGGTGGTGACGACAAAAAACAACAACAGGATAAACACCACATCGATCAACGACGCCAGGTTGATATCGACGGTTTCCCGAGGCTTGCGGCGAAATTTCACGCTTTGCCCTCGACCAGGTCGACGTCACGGTCGCCCTGGACCACTTCCACCAGCTTGATCGCCTCCTGCTCCATACCCACCACCAGTTCATCGATGCGGCGCTGCAGGAAGCGGTGGAAGAATACCGCCGGGATACCCACCATCAAGCCCGCAGCCGTGGTGATCAAGGCCTTGGAAATCCCCCCGGCCAATACCGAGGCGTTGGTGGTCATGCCCGAACCGGTAAAGGCGCTGAAGATATCGATCATGCCCAGCACCGTGCCAAGCAAGCCGAGCAACGGTGCCATCGCGGCGATGGTGCCCAGGGCATTGATATAGCGCTCCAGCTCGTGGATGACCCGGGCGGCGGCTTCTTCAATGCATTCCTTCATGATCTCGCGACCGTGCTTGGAGTTGGCAAGGCCGGCGGCGAGGATCTCGCCCAGGGGGGAATTGGCCCGCAATTCCTTGAGTTTTTCCTTGTCCAGTTGCTTGTCCTTGATCCAGCGCCAGACCTGCCCCAGCAGATGATCAGGGGTCACGCGGCTGGCACGCAGGGTCCACAGGCGTTCGGCAACGATGCCGAGTGCGGCGATGGAGCTCAGAATGATCGGCAACATCATCCAGCCGCCGGATTTGACCAATTCCCACACAGTGAATGTCCCCTCGAAAAAGTGCGCCACTTTAGCATATAGGCTGACGAGGAAGGGCCTGCCCGCCGACAGCCATCATGTCGCAGGCACCGGCCTTTGGTAACTGTCAATGACAGGCGCGCGCCAGAAACGACGCTGGCTGCGTGCCATGACCGGCGCCTGGAAAGCCCCCAGGCGCAGGCGGATGGCGCCCTGCTCGGCGCTGTCATAAATGGCGCTGCGCAAATACCGGTAACGCGCCAGTACTTGCGGGTGCGGATGGCCAAAGGAGTTGCCACGCCCGCGGGAGATCAGCACGGCCTTGGGGGCGACTCGCTGGACGAACGGCCATGACGAGGAACTGCGACTGCCATGATGGGGCGCTTGCAGCCAATCGGTGGCGACCGCCAGGGGCGTGCCGAGCAAGGCCCGCTCGGCCTCGCGGTCTATATCGCCGGTCAGCAGCAGGCGCTCACCATTGGCCTGGACTTGCAGCACGCAGGACTTCGCATTGCCGCTGCTGGCATCCGCCCATTGCCACAGTTGGAACGCCACACCGTCCCATTCCCATTGCTCACCGCTGACACAGGCCTGGGTCTGGAGGAACGCTGGCAGGCCCTGGGTTTCCCCGCCCACCACCCGTTTGACCGGCAACCCCCGCGCCACCGCCGCAGCGCCCCCGGCATGGTCGGCGTCGGCGTGACTGAGCAGCATCAAGTCCACTTGGCCAACCCCCAGCTTGCGCAGCGCCGGCAGTACCACGCGCTCACCGAGGTCGAACTCCCCAAGCCGCGGACCGGCGTCATACAAAAGCACGTGGTTGCGGGTGCGCAGCACTATCGACAGGCCCTGGCCGACATCCAGTTGCTCCACCGCTACCTGCCCCAACGGGATCGATTCGCGGGGCGGGAACACCGCCAGCAGCAACATGGGCCAACCCAGCAGGCGAAAGGGAATGCCCTTGGGCATCAATAACAGCAGTGCCCCCAGCAGGCTCAGCAACCAGTAGCCAACGGGCACCTCGGCAGGCATCCAGGCCGGTACGCGCTCGGCCAGCATGGCCAGGGCCATGAACAGCCAATCCAGTGCGCCACCCGCCAGCCACAGCAGGCCGCCGCCCAGCCACGGCAGCGCCAGCAACAGCGTGCCCGCCAGCGCCAACGGCAGCACCAGCAGGCTGATCCACGGCACGGCAAACAGATTGGCCAGCGGCGCGCTCAAGCTGATGGGCAGGCCGAGGATCAGCAGCAGCGGGAACAGACCAATAGCGATCAGCCATTGGGCACGGGTCCAGGCAAGCCAGGCGCGCCATGGCCCCAGGCGGCCGCCGAAGGCCAGCACCAACACGGCCACGGCGGCAAACGACAGCCAAAACCCCGGTTGCAGGCTGGCCAGCGGCTCGATGACCAACACCGCATTCAGGGCCAGCAGTAGTGGCCACCAGATCCCCAGATGGCGAAACCGCAAGCGCCACAGCAGCACCAGCCCCACCATTACACAGGCCCGCTGCACCGGCACTTCAAAACCGGCCAGCACGCCATAGGCCAGCGCCCCGGCAAATGCCAGGCCGCAGGCCCAAGGCAGCCAGGGCAAGCGCCTGGGCCAGCCGCCGTAGCGGGCCAGCCCGGCCACCAGGGCGTAGATCAAGCCCGACAACAGGCCGATATGTTGACCGGAGATGACCAATAGATGCACGGTGCCAGTGGCCTGCAAAATGCGCCAGTCCTCGGCGGCCAGACCGGAGCCGTCGCCCAGCACCAGTGCAGCCAGCCCGGCTTCGCGGCCCTGGGCATCGACTGCCAACAACTGCTGGCGGATCCCATCGCGCCAGGCATGCCGGGCCGGCGCCAGGCGCTGGCCATCCTTGACCGAACCGATCGCCCCCACACGCTGGGCCAACAGCCAGGCCTCCTGGTCGAAGCCATGGAAATTCAGTAGGCCGGCGGGACGCTTGAGGGTCACCGCCAAACGCCAGCGCTCACCGCTGCGCACTGCGGGGCCACCCTGCCAGCTCACGCGGATACGCTGGGGCAGCCGGTCCTGACGTGACCGGCTGTCGCTCAACTCGAAGCGCACCACCCCATTGGCCTGCTGCGCCAGCCCGCTGACGCGCCCTTCCAGCCAGCGGGTCTGGCCGTCCAGCGCGGGGCTGAGCCGATCGTCGAGGGCTCGTTGCGCGCTGAAACAGGCCCACCCCAGGCCCAACAGGAAAAATGCCAGCGGATAAGTTCGAAATGGCAGCAGCATCAACGCCACCACCGGCAACACCAGCAACCAACCGACCGGCGGCAAGGCAGGCAGCAGGCGCAACGCCAGCAGCCCCAACGCCAGCGCAAACATCCCTGTACGCATGGATCATTCCTTGAAAGTGACCCATTGAGTGTTAGCCGAGTGGTTCCGGGCGGACTATGATTTTTTGTCACAAAGTCTGAATTTCCCGTTCGTAGAATACGGGCATACTTGCCCCTCGAACTGACCTGGACCCCCTATGCCACGGCGCTTATTCAAACGGTACATGCCCGATCCGACCAGCATTCGGGAACACAAGTCCTTACGCTTTCTCGGGACGCTGCTCCATGACCCCAACCTTTGGCACCTCAACCGGCACTCGGTTGCCCGGGCCATGGCTGTCGGCCTGTTTGCCGCCTTCATTCCCATCCCCTTGCAGATGCTGCTGGCGGCCGTCCTCGCCATCTGCGTGCGCGGCAATATGCCCATTGCCGTGAGCCTGGTATGGCTAACCAACCCAATCACCATGCCGGTGGTGTTCTTCTGCACCTACATGACCGGCACCTGGCTGATGAACATCCCACCGCGCACCCTGCCCGACGAACTGACCTGGGAATGGATTAGTGGGCAACTGTCGACCATGTGGCAGCCGTTCCTGCTGGGCTCGGTGGTGATGGGGCTGGTCTTGGGCGCGCTGGCGTACTGCCTGACGATGGTGTACTGGCGGTGGTGGGTGGGTCATCAATGGAAAAAGCGCCAGCAGCGTAATCGATAGAAGGCGGCCCCTCAGTTCAGGAGCAGAGATGTCCCGGCGGGCGCCATCGCGAGCAAGCCAGCGCCTACCGAAGTACGCGTACGCTTTGACGATCAGGGAGGCAGCGATACCCGCCGTTACTGCCGCTCAATAATCCCGCCATCGCCCTCTCAAGCATTTTTTGCAAGATTCCAAGCCCCTCATATGGCTACACTGCGCAGGTAGCGCGGGCCGGATGCCTGCGTAGAATGTCGACATCAGTGTGGTAGCGGGAGAGTGGCGTGCTAAGAAGAATGGGGATAAAAGGCCGCGTACTGTTGCTGACCTTGTTGCCTACCAGCCTGATGGCGTTGCTGCTGGGCGGTTATTTCACCTGGATGCAGCTTTCGGACCTGCAAACCCAGCTGCTCAATCGCGGCGAGATGATCGCCGAACAGTTGGCGCCGCTGGTGGCACCGGCACTGGGCAGCAAGAACATCGATCTGCTGGAGCGCATCGCTACCCAGTCCCTGGAACAAGTCGATGTGCGGGCCGTGTCCTTCCTGGCGCCCGACCGCTCGTCCCTGGCCCATGCCGGCCCGACCATGCTCAACCCACCGCCCATCGGCAACAGCTCCCACCTGTTGCAACGCACCGACAATGACGCCACCCGCTACCTGCTGCCCGTGTTCGGCCGCCATCGCAACCTCGCCGGCGAGCTGATTCCCGACGAAGCCGACCGCCTGCTGGGCTGGGTCGAGCTGGAACTGTCGCACAACGGCATGTTGCTACGCGGCTATCGCAGCCTGTTCGCCAGCCTCCTGTTGATCGCCGTCGGCCTGATCTGCAACGCAGCCCTGGCACTGCGCATCAGCCGCACGATCAACTCACCCATCGGGCAGATCAAGCAAGCGGTGGCGCAGCTCAAGGATGGCAACCTGGAAACCCGTTTGCCGCCCTTGGGCAGCCAGGAGCTGGATCAACTGGCGTCCGGTATCAACCGCATGGCCGAAACCCTGCAAAACGCCCAGGAAGAACTGCAACACAGTATCGACCAGGCCACCGAAGATGTGCGCCAGAACCTGGAAACCATCGAGATCCAGAACATCGAGCTGGACCTGGCCCGCAAGGAGGCCCTGGAAGCCAGCCGCATCAAGTCGGAGTTCCTGGCCAATATGAGCCATGAAATCCGCACGCCGCTCAACGGCATCCTCGGTTTTACCCACCTGCTGCAGAAAAGCGAACTGTCGCCCCGTCAGTTGGATTACCTGGGCACCATCGAAAAATCCGCCGACAACCTGCTGGGTATCATCAACGAAATTCTCGACTTCTCGAAAATCGAAGCCGGCAAGCTGGTACTCGACAATATTCCGTTCAACCTGCGCGACCTGCTGCAAGACACCCTGACCATTCTCGCCCCGGCCGCCCACGCCAAACAGCTGGAGCTGGTGAGCCTGGTCTACCGCGATACGCCCCTGTCCCTGGTGGGCGACCCGTTGCGTCTCAAGCAGATCCTCACCAACCTGGTGAGCAATGCCATCAAGTTCACCCGCGAGGGCACTATCGTGGCCCGGGCCATGCTTGAAGACGAGCAGGAAGACAGCGTACAACTGCGCATCAGCGTGCAGGACACCGGCATCGGCCTGTCCAACCAGGATGTACGCGCCCTGTTCCAGGCCTTCAGCCAGGCCGATAACTCACTGTCCCGCCAGCCCGGCGGCACGGGGTTGGGCCTGGTGATCTCCAAGCGCCTGATCGAGCAGATGGGCGGTGAAATCGGCGTCGACAGCACGCCGGGCCAGGGTTCGGAGTTCTGGATCAGCCTCAACCTGCCCAAGACCCGCGACGATATCGAAGACCTGCCCTCCCCGCCGCTGCTGGGCCGGCGCGTGGCGGTGCTGGAGAATCACGAACTGGCGCGCCAGGCCCTGCAACACCAGTTGGAAGACTGTGGCCTGGAGGTCACGCCGTTCAACAGCCTGGAGAACCTCACCAACGGCATCACCAGCGCGCACCAGACCGAACATGCCATCGATCTGGCGGTGTTGGGCATCACCGCCAATGACATTCCGCCGGAACGCCTCAACCAACACCTGTGGGACCTCGAACACCTGGGCTGCAAAGTCCTGGTGCTGTGCCCGACCACCGAGCAATTGCTGTTCAACCTGTCGGTGCCCAACCCCAACAGCCAGCTGCAGGCCAAACCGGCCTGCACCCGCAAATTGCGCCGGGCACTGTCCGACCTGATCAGCCCGCGGCCGTTGCGCAGCGAGCCCGGCGAACCGTTGTCCAGCCGCGCACCACGGGTGCTGTGTGTCGATGACAACCCGGCCAACCTGCTGCTGGTGCAGACCCTGCTCGAAGACATGGGCGCCAAGGTCCAGGCCGTGGAAAGCGGCTATACCGCCATCGAAGCGGTGAAAAAAGAAGCCTTCGACCTGGTGCTGATGGATGTGCAGATGCCCGGTATGGACGGGCGCCAGAGCACCGAGGCGATTCGCCAGTGGGAAAGCGAGCGCCATGGCACACCGCTGCCTATCGTCGCGCTGACGGCCCATGCCATGGCCAATGAAAAACGCGCCCTGCTGCAAAGCGGCATGGATGACTACCTGACCAAACCCATCAGCGAGCGGCAACTGGCCCAAGTGGTGCTGAAATGGACCGGCCTGGCCTTGCGCAATCAAGGCCCGGAGCGCGCCGTCGAAGGCCACGGCCCCGCCGCCCAACTGCCAGTGCTGGACCATGAGGAAGGCCTGCGCCTGGCGGCCGGCAAGGCAGACTTGGCCGCCGACATGCTGGCCATGCTGCTGGCGTCCCTGGAAGCCGACCGCGAGGCGGTGTGCATCGCCCGCGAAGCCAACGACAATAACGCGCTGATCGAACGGGTCCACCGCCTGCACGGCGCCACCCGCTACTGCGGCGTGCCGCAATTACGCGCCGCCTGCCAGCGCGCCGAAACCTTGCTCAAGCAAGATGACGCCAAGGCCATCGCCGCCCTTGATGAGTTGGACATGGCGATTGCCCGCCTTGCCAGCGAAGCCCGGGTCAACGCCTGACACAGAACAACACGCCAACCCCCCATGACGGGCAACATACCTGTAGGAACCGGCTTGCCGGCGCCTACAGGTACCACACGCTATCTTGCAGGGAGCCCTTTGATGCGCATCATTGTATTCAGCAGCCAGACCTATGACCGCGACAGCTTTCTCGCCGAACCGCTGCCCGCAGGCATGGAGCTGCAATTCCAACCGGCACGCCTGAACCTCGATACCGTGGCCCTGGCCGACAAACACGAAGTGGTCTGTGCCTTTATCAACGACGACCTCAGTACAGCGGTGCTCGAACACCTCGCCGCCGGTGGCACGCGCCTGATCGCCCTGCGCTCGGCCGGCTACAACCATGTGGACCTGGCCGCCGCCAAACGCCTGGGCCTGACCATCGTGCGGGTGCCTGCCTACTCGCCCCACGCGGTGGCCGAACATGCCGTGGCCCTGGTGCTGGCCCTCAATCGTCGCCTGCACCGCGCCTACAACCGCACCCGCGACGGCGACTTCAGCCTGCACGGCCTGACCGGTTTCGACCTGGTAGGCAAGACCGTTGGCGTAGTGGGCACCGGGCAGATCGGCGCGACCTTTGCCAAGATCATGGCCGGTTTTGGCTGCACCTTGCTGGCCTACGACCCCTATCCCAACCCGCAGGTCGAAGCCCTTGGCGCGCGCTATGTCGACCTGCCCCAGTTATTGGCCCAGGCGCAGATCATCAGCCTGCACTGCCCGCTGACCGCCGACAGCAAGCACTTGATCAATGCCCAATCCCTGGCCCATATGCAGCCCGGGGCGATGCTGATCAATACCGGGCGCGGCGGCCTGGTGGATACCCCGGCGCTGATCGAAGCGCTCAAGGACGGGCAATTGGGCTACCTGGGCCTGGATGTGTACGAGGAAGAAGCCCAACTGTTTTTTGAGGACCGCTCGGACCTGCCGTTGCAGGACGACGTGCTGGCGCGCTTGCTGACCTTCCCCAATGTAATCATCACCGCGCACCAGGCATTCCTGACACGCGAAGCGCTGGCGGCGATTGCCGGGACCACCCTGGCCAATATCCAGGCCTGGGCCAGCGGTCAACCGCAAAACCTGGTGCACGGATGATCAACGGTCACATACCGCGCGCATGGTAAACAGGCGAGCGTGATAGGATGCCGCGCCTATTTGGAGGATCCATGGCCGAACACGATTTCCGCTTCAGTTTGCTGAGCCCACAACACACCCTGATCGAATGCCGCGCCCTGGTGCCGGGTCGTTACCAAGTCACCGGCAATGGTGGCTCGATCAAGCATGGCGACGTGCTGATCGTCACCTTGCGCGGCAGCAAGACCCTGTCGATGCGCCTGACCGTCGAAGGCGATGCGCGCTACTCCATCCGCCCGGCCGGGCAATGGGTCGCCATGGCGCAAGGGCCGAAGTTCGGCGAGCTGGAAATTCACACCTGGAAGGTCAACTGCGACAGCTGCGACGCGGTGCTGGAGTTTGAGTTCTCGGTGGAGACCAAGCTGACCAAGGAGCCACTGCAACCGGCGGCCACCGCGCGCATTGCCGAGCTGGGCTGGGCCACTGTCGGTGATAAACACCGTTGCCCGAAATGCCAGAAGGCCGCGCAATGAAGCGCCTGCTGGTGCTCGCCGCGCTGGGCGTCGGCCTCGCCGGCTGCGCTAGCGATGAGGTCAAGCTCAAGCAGGATCACAGCTACATCGTCGAATGGATCGGCGAACGGCCGCTGATGGATTACGCCCACCTGACCGTGACCCTCGGCGCCGATGGCCGGGCCTATGGCAATGGCGGCTGCAACCACTGGTTCGCGCCCTACAGCCTGGACGGTGACAAGCTCAGCTTCGGCAAGATCGGCAGTACCCGCAAGCTGTGTGCCGAAGCCCTGATGGAGCAGGAGCAGCGCTTCTTCAAGGCCCTGGAAACCGTGCAGCGCTGGGATATCTCGCCCATCGAGCAAACCCGCTTCTGGCCTGCCGAGGGCAAGCCTCTGCGCCTGTGGCTGGAAGAAGGCTGACCCAACGCCTGTAGGAGCGAGCTTGCTCGCGAAGAACGTCAACAAAAACCCGTGCATCCAGGATGAACGCGGTGCCTGTGAGTGCTTCGCGAGCGAGCTCGCTCCTACAGAGATCGCGAAGCTTCAGCCGCGCAACTCTTTGAGCTTGGCCAGTACACCTTCCGCCGTCTGCTCACCCAACATCTGCGCCCGCACCTTGCCCTTGTCATCGATGATGTAGGTCACCGGCAACGCTTCGCTGCGCGGGATATCAAAAATCGCCTCGGGGTTCTGTGCCAACACGGTGAACTTGATGCCCAGCTTCTCGCTCGCGCTCTTGAGTTCTTCACCCTGCACGTTGTCGAAGTTGACGCCGAACACACTCACCGGCTGGCCCTTGAGCTGCTCGGCCAGGGCGTTGAGCTCAGGGATTTCGATGCGGCACGGACCACACCACTCGGCCCAGTAATTGACCACCAGCCATTGCTTGTCGACGCGTTCGGACGCGACTTTCTGACCGTATTGGTCGACGCCATAATCATTGCCGCAGCCACTGAGCAGGAGGGTGGTGATAACTGCCAGTGCGCCTATCAGTCGCCGTGTCATGGGGTAATCCTTAGCAAAAATGAACGTGGGCTGCGGCCGATCGCCTCTTACGGTTTAAGCACAAGCCGCAGCGCAGGTAGAATACCCGCCACCTTACGCAAGATGCGACCCGCACATGACCGATCTGACGCTTTATCACAACCCGCGCTGCTCGAAATCCCGCGGTGCGCTCGAACTGCTGCAAGCCCGTGGCCTGGCGCCCAACGTCGTGCGTTACCTGGAAACCCCGCTGGACGCCGCGCAACTTGAAGCCCTGCTCGGCAAACTGGGGATCAGCGCCCGGCAACTGCTGCGCACCGGCGAAGACGAATACAAGACCCTCAACCTGGCCGACGCCAGCCTCAGCGAGGCGCAATTGATTGCTGCCATCGCCGCCCACCCCAAGTTGATGGAACGGCCGATCCTGGCCACCGCCGACAAGGCCGTGATTGGCCGCCCGCCGGAAAATATCCTGGAGATCCTGCCGTGAGCGCGCCCTACGTCCTGGTGTTGTATTACAGCCGCAACGGCTCGGTCAGCGAAATGGCCCGGCAGATTGCCCGAGGCATCGAGCAAGGCGGCCTGGAGGCGCGCCTGCGCACGGTACCGGCAATCTCCAGCGAGTGTGAGGCCGTAGCGCCGAGCATCCCGGCCGAAGGTGCGTTGTACGCCAGCCTCGACGACCTGAAGAACTGCGCGGGCCTGGCCCTGGGCAGCCCGACGCGCTTTGGCAACATGGCCGCGCCGTTGAAGTATTTTCTCGACGGCACCAGCAACCTGTGGCTGACCGGCGCCCTGGTCGGCAAGCCAGCCGGGGTGTTCACCTCGACCGCCAGCCTGCACGGCGGCCAGGAAACCACCTTGATGTCGATGCTGCTGCCACTGCTGCACCACGGCATGCTGATCACCGGCCTGCCCTACAGCGAACAGGCGTTGCTCGACACCCAGGGCGGCGGTACGCCCTACGGCGCCAGCCACCATTCCGGCGCTGACGGCAAGCGTGCCCTGGACCCCCATGAAATCGCCCTGTGCCGCGCCCTCGGCCTGCGGCTGGCGAAGACGGCAGCGAAACTGGAGAGTGGCCGTGGCCAAGAAGCCTAAAGTCCTGCCGCCCCAGGCCTGGCTCGAACCCCGGGTCAAGGTGGCACGGGCCTTGAGCCTGCTGGCGTTTTTTGGCCTGGTAGGCCTGCTCTGCGTTTACTACCTGCTGGTCGCCGACCTGCATGGCGCCCGGCCCTGGGTGATCCTGCTGATCGAACTGGTGCCGCTGCTGATCCTCGCGCCAGGCATGCTCATGGGCAGTGCGCGCGGGCATTCGTGGATGTGTTTTGTGGTGAACCTGTATTTCATCAAGGGCGCCCTGGCGGCCTATGACCCCAACCGCCAGTGGTTTGGCGTGCTGGAGATGCTGGCGAGCGTGGCAGTGTTCTGCACGGCGCTGCTGTATGTGCGTTGGCGGTTCCAGCTCAATCGGCGGTTGGCCATGTAGGAGCGAGCTTGCTCGCGGAAAACGTTAACGATGACGCGGGCATTCAGAATGCACGCGGCGCCCTCAGGTTTTTCGCGAGCAAGCTCGCTCCTACAGGTCAATGGTTGACGGTATAGGCCAGCATCATCGACAACTGGCACATCGGCCGCCCGCTCTCGGCGTGCCACTGGTTGAACGCCGCCTGCACCGTCGCCAGGTCCCGCAGGCTGGTGGGGGCCTTGTCGACAATCTTCTGCGCATTGAGCGCCGCGACCACGTCATAGCTCGGCACAAAAGTGTCCTTGCCTACCATGCGCAAGAAGCGCGGCGCGGACAACCCGCCCAACTGGTGGCCGTGTTTGCTCAGGTATTTCCACAGTCCAACGATATCGGTCACCGGCCAATCGGCGATCAGTGCGCCGAAGCTGCCCTTTTCCTGCGCGACGTCGAGAATCATCTGCGCATTGCGTGGCACGCTCTTGAGTTTGCCCAGGTGGCGGATGATCCGCGTGTCCTGCATGAGGCGCTCAAGGTGCTCGGCGCCCATCAACACGACTTTTTCTGGATCAAAACCAAAGAACACCTGCTCGAACGCCGGCCACTTGGCGTCCACCACACTGTGCTTGAGCCCGGCGCGGAATACCCGCAGCGACAGGGTCGACAGGTAGCGGTCATCGCTGATCTGGCGCAATTGCGCTGGCGTCTTGGGCACCGGCAGGTGGGCTTCCAGCTCGGCCGCCGAACCAAAGCGGTTCAGACAGTATTCGTGCAGCCATTTGTAATCGCGCATGCCCTCTCCTACGGGTTGAAATGAAAACGGCGCCCATGAGCGCCGTCTGTCAGAGCCTGGAAAAGGCTCAGAGGTTCACAATGTTGACGAAGCGCGAAGCGGCGGTTTCATCGATGCGCAGGCTGGTGAAGTCGAACAGGTTGCGGTCGGCCAACTGCGACGGGATCACATTCTGCAGGCTGCGGAAGATGCTTTCGGTGCGCCCCGGCGTCTTGCGCTCCCACTCCTGGAGCATGTCCTTGACCACCTGGCGCTGCAGGTTCTCTTGGGAGCCGCAGAGGTTGCAGGGGATGATCGGGAACTGCTTGAAGTCGGAGTAGGCCTGGATGTCCTTCTCGTTGCAATACGCCAGCGGGCGGATCACCACGTTGCGCCCGTCATCGGCACGCAGCTTGGGCGGCATGGCCTTGAGGGAGCCGTTGAAGAACATATTGAGGAAGAAGGTCTCGACGATGTCATCACGATGATGACCCAAGGCCATCTTGGTCGCGCCGATTTCATCGGCAAAGGTGTACAGGGTGCCACGACGCAGGCGCGAGCACAGCGAGCAGGTGGTCTTGCCTTCCGGGATCAGTTCCTTGACCACCGAATAGGTGTCTTTCTCGACGATGTGGTATTCGATGCCGAGAGTCTTGAGGTAGGCCGGCAGCACATCCTCGGGGAACCCGGGTTGTTTCTGGTCCATGTTGACGGCAACGATGTCGAACTTGATCGGCGCGACCTTCTGCAGGTGTATCAGCACGTCCAGCATGGTGTAGCTGTCTTTGCCGCCAGACAGGCAGACCATGACCTTGTCGCCCTCCTCGATCATGTTGAAGTCAGCGACAGCCTCACCGGCCAGGCGCCGCAGGCGTTTTTGCAGTTTGTTCTGATTGACGGTAAGGGTGCCCATGGCGCTTGGATCCGCGAAAAGGTGTGTGACGAAAAGCCGGGTATTTTAGCGGTATGGAGCACCGAGTTCCAATGTGGGAGGGGGCTTGCTCCCGATGGCGGTGGATCGATCAATAAATCCGCTGCCTGACCTACCGCTATCGCGGGCAAGCCCGCTCCCACAGGGGACTGCATTCCACGTCACAGACCCAGGCGCGATTAAGCCCAGTGTTTACAGTGCAATTTGCTCTAAAGCCACACACTTTTTCCGGTCATCACTTCCTATACTGCGACTTGAGGTCGCACATATATCCAGACCTTTCAGGCCACTTGGCCGGCGGGCGCTCCGCTTGGGGGGCGATGGTAATAACGACAGGAGTGACTGGCATGATCCATCACGTCGTGGGGCTTTTCACCCATCCCGACCAGGAATGGCGGGAAATTCGTGGCGATAAAGAAGAAAGCATCGGCCACATGTACCTCACTCACACGCTGATTCTCGCGGCGATCCCCGCCATATCGGCTTTTATCGGCACCACCCAGGTTGGCTGGGTCATCGGCAATCGCTCCCCGGTCATGCTGACCCAGGACAGTGCGTTGTGGATGACCATCATGTCGTACCTGGCGATGCTCGGCGGCGTCGCGGTGATGGGCGCCTTCATTCACTGGATGGCGCGCACCTATGACGCCAATCCAAGCATGGCGCGCTGCGTCGCGTTCGCCACCTACACCGCCACGCCGCTATTTATCGGCGGGCTGGCGGCGTTGTATCCACATATGTGGCTGGGCATGGTGGTGGGCACGGCGGCGATTTGCTACACCGTCTACCTGCTGTACGTGGGGTTGCCGACCTTCATGAGCATCGACCCGGACGAAGGCTTCCTGTTTTCCAGCTCGGTGCTCGCGGTAGGCCTGGTGGTACTGGTGGCGATCATGGCCTTTACCGTGATTGTCTGGGGCCTGGGCGTGGGGCCGATCTACACCAACTGACGCGCTTTCAACCGCAGGAAAAGCCACCGCAAGGTGGCTTTGTGCGTTATGCATGACCATTCGGCGCCTGACAGATTCGGAAATACCCTTGGATGCGGCATACTGGACGTCTCTGGAGATATGTACAGCATGCCCGAGCAACTCAATACCCGCGTCGAAGATTGTTTCCTGCAAGCCGAATCCTTTTTCAAACGAAGTTTCAAACGCCCCCAGGTCAGCCTCAAGCTGCGTGGGCAGAAAGCCGGTGTCGCGCATTTGCACGAGAACCTGCTGCGCTTCAACCCCCAGTTGTACCGAGAAAACAGCCAACACTTCCTCAAACAGACGGTGGCCCACGAAGTGGCGCACCTGATCGCCCACCAATTGTTCGGCGAGCGCATCCAGCCCCATGGCGAGGAATGGCAACTGATCATGCGCGGGGTCTACGAACTGCCGCCTGATCGGTGCCACACCTATGAGATCCAGCGACGGCGCGTGACCCGTTATATCTACCGGTGCCCGTGTGCCGACAGTGACTTTGCGTTCTCGGCCCAGCGCCATGGGTTGGTGAACCAGGGGCGGCGGTATTTGTGCCGGCGCTGTCGAGAGACGTTGGTGTTTACTGGGGAGACGCGGGTGGAGTGAGGTTTTGGGGTGCCTGTTCTGGCCCCATCGCGGGCAAGCCCGCTCCCACATTCTGAATGTATTCACAAATCAAAATGTGAGAGCGGGCTTGCCCGCGATGGGGCCAGAACAGCCACTACCCCACCACCTTGGCCCCCCGCAGTTCGGCAATCCGCTGAAGACTGAAACCCAACTCCCCCAACACCTCATCACTGTGCGCCCCCACCGCCCCCCCAATATGCCTCGGCGCCGGCAACCCCTCGGAAAACTTCAGCGGGCACGCCATCTGCGCCTGGAACGAACCATCCCCGCGGGGCACCTGGCTCACCAGCTCCCGGGCCTGTAACTGCGGGTGTTCAAGGGCTTCGCCCAAACTGAGGACCGGTTCCACGCAGGCATCCACCCCAGCGAACAACGCACACAGCGCCTCAAAACTGTGCCGTTCAAACTCGACCTGCAATGCCTGCTTGAGTGCCTTTTGCTGCTCGGGCTTGGGCGACAACCCCAGGGCCGCCAGTTCCGGGCGCCCCAGCGCGCCACACAGTTGCTGCATAAACCCTGGTTCCAGGCTGCCCACCGACAGCCAGCGGCCGTCCCGCGAGCGGTAGTAATCGTAGAAGCTGCCGCCATTGAGCACCTGGTCTTCGCGCCCGGGCTCCACGCCACAGGCCAGGTAGGCCGCGCCGGCCATGGCGTTGAGGCTGAAGGCGCAGTCGGTCATGCTCACATCCAGGTACTGGCCCACCCCGCTGTGCTGCCGGGCAATCACCGCCGCGAGCAGGCCGACCACGGCGTGCAACGAGCCACCGCCCACATCGGCCAATTGCACGCCGAGGGGCAGCGGGCCGCTGTCCTCACGCCCGGTGTAGCTGGCGACGCCAGACAGTGCCAGGTAATTGATGTCATGCCCGGCGCGATCCTTGTAGGGGCCCGTCTGGCCGTAGCCGGTGATGGACACATAGATCAGCTTCGGGTTGATCGCCTTCAGCGCCTCATAACCCAAGCCCAGGCGCTCCATGACCCCGGGGCGGAACTGCTCCAGCACGATGTCGTAGTCGGCCACCAGTTGCCGCACGATCTCCAGCGCCTCGGGCTGCTTGAGGTCCAGGGCCAGGCTGCGCTTGTTGCGGTTGAGGTAGGCATGGCTGGCCGACACGCCACGGTCGTGGGGCGGCAACACGCGCAACAGGTCCATGCGCGTCGGGGATTCGATGCGCAGTACCTCGGCGCCCATGTCCGCCAACAGCAACGAGGCAAAAGGCCCCGGCAACAAGGTCGAGAAATCCAGCACTTTGAGGGACGCCAAGGGGCCTGACATGGGAGCTCCGATTCCAGTTCGATGGGGCACAGAGTAGTCAGCCTTGGGCGCCAGCGGCAATTACCGTAACCATCATCGACAGTGACCGTTGTGCTCGTGCGCCCATAAAAAAACCCATCCGAAGATGGGTTTTTTAGTGTGCCTCAGCGTTTACTTGATCGCTGGCGCCGGGCCTTCGGCTACGCCCAGGTCATCCAGTTCGCGGGTTTCGGAGATACCGGTACCGCCGGAAGCCAGCTCGCTTTGCAGCTTGTCGGTGTCCAGTTCCTTGACCCACTTGGCAACGACGATGGTTGCTACGGCGTTACCCACCAGGTTGGTCAGGGCGCGGGCTTCGGACATGAAGCGGTCGATGCCGAGGATCAGCGCCAGGCCGGCAACCGGCAGGTGGCCAACAGCCGACAAGGTTGCGGCCAGTACGATGAAACCACTGCCGGTCACGCCTGCAGCGCCTTTGGAGGACAGCAACAGCACCAGCAACAGGGTGATCTGGTGGGTGATGTCCATGTGGGTGTCAGTCGCCTGGGCGATGAACACGGCAGCCATGGTCAGGTAGATCGAAGTACCGTCGAGGTTGAAGGAGTAGCCAGTCGGGATAACCAGGCCAACCACCGACTTCTTCGCGCCCAGGCGTTCCATCTTGATCAGCATGCGCGGCAGTGCGGATTCAGAGGAGGAAGTACCCAGTACGATCAGCAGTTCTTCACGGATGTAGCGCACCAGTTTCAGGACGCTGAAGCCGTGGGCGCGGCAGATGCCACCCAGTACTACCAGCACGAACAGGATGCAGGTGATGTAGAAGCAGATCATCAACTGGCCCAGTTGCACCAGCGAGCCAACACCGTAGGCACCGATGGTGAACGCCATGGCGCCCAGGGCACCGATTGGCGCGAGCTTCATGATCATGTTGATGATGTTGAACATCACGTGGGCGAAGCGATCGATGAAGTCCAGCACCGGCTTGCCATAGGCACCCAGGCGGTGCAGGGCGAAACCGAAGATCACCGAGAACATCAGCACTTGCAGGATATCGCCGTTGGCGAAGGCGCCGACGATGGTGTTCGGGATCACGTTGAGGATAAAGCCGACGATGCTCTGGTCTTTACCGGCGGTGACATAAGCAGCCACTTTCGAAGCGTCCAGGGTGGCGACGTCGATGTGCATGCCAGCACCTGGCTGTACCACGTTGACCACGACCAGGCCGATCAACAGGGCGATGGTGGAGACGATTTCGAAGTACAGCAGCGCGTAGCCGCCGGTCTTGCCCACCGACTTCATGCTCTGCATGCCGGCGATGCCGCTGACAACGGTACAGAAGATGATCGGGGCGATGACCATTTTGATCAGCTTGATAAAGCCGTCACCCAATGGCTTGAGGGCCACACCGGTCTGCGGGTAGAAGTGACCGAGCAGGATACCGATAACGATGGCAACGATTACCTGGAAGTACAGGGTTTTGTAGAACGGCTGACGAGTCGTCATTGCAAAGTTTCCTCAAGAGTCCCGTGGGGCAAATATCCGCCATTGCCCACGACACTTGAATTGCGAACCCTCCTGCACTGGAGGGATTTGTTTTGGCGATCTGCTGGCTGGCAGGTCTGTACTCCTTATCGCAAACCGCGTGCCACTTTCCTGAAAAACCCTGTAACCCTTGGCTCATGGGGGCTGACGGAAATTCATGGCTGTTTCAGAGGGGGCCGCAGGTGGCGGATATCCGCCCACCCGCCCAATCTCGTCCTACAATTTGGCGGATATCCGCCTTGTCCAGCCCAGACATGATGGCTACCATCGGCCACTCAATGGACGAGGCCCCTGCATGCGCGAACGCACCATCGCCAGTCATTACGCCCGCGCTGCCTTGGGCGGTGCGCACCGGGCCGGGTACGACTGCTCGACGCTGCTGCAGCAACTGGGCATTACCCCGCAATTGCTGGCAGAGCCCCGCGCACGCATCGCGCCGGAGCAGTTCACGCAGCTGTTGCAGAGGCTGTGGCTGGCCCTGGATGACGAGTACCTGGGTTTCGCCGATGGGCCGAGCAAGCGTGGGACCTTCGCCATGATGTGCCACGCGCTGATTCACTGCCGCACCCTGGAGAAGGCGCTGGAGCGCGGCCTGTTGTTCTATAGCCTGTTCCCCCAGGGGCCGCGCTGGCGCCTGAGCCGCGAAGGCGATATGGCCTGCCTGAGCCTGGATGACTCGCAACTGTGGGACCCGGATCACTTTCTGAGCGAGTCCCTGCTGGTGATCTGGCATCGCCTCGGCAGTTGGTTGATTGGCCAGCGTATCCGCCTGGAGCAAGCGACGTTCAGCTACCCGGCGCCGGCCCATGCCAGTGAGTACGACCTGCTGTTCCCTTGCCCCCTGGTGTTCAGCGCAGCCCGCAGCAGCCTGGTGTTCCATAGCCGCTACCTGAGCCTGCCGCTGCTGCAGGACGAGCGCACCCTCAAGCATTTCCTCGAACGCTCCCCCGCCGACCTGCTGTCGCGACCGGACGAAGGCGACAGCCTGAGCAGCCAGTTGCGGCGCCTGTTAAGCCGCGACCGCACACCCTGGCCCGACCTGGAAGCCGTGGCGCAGCACCTGCACATCAGCCCACAGACCCTGCGCCGGCATTTGCGTGAGGAAGGCACCAGCTTCCAGGCACTCAAGGATGAGCTGCGGCGGGATATTGCGATTTTTCATTTGGGGCGGGCGGATCTGTCGTTGCAGGAGATTGCCGAGCAGTTGGGGTTTTCCGAGCCGTCGGCGTTTCACCGAGCGTTCAAGAAGTGGACGGGGGTGACGCCGGGGGCTTATCGAGCGCAGGAGAGTTGAGGATGTATTGTTTGGACGGGCGCCATCGCAGGCAAGCCAGCTCCCACATTTGACTGTATTCACCAATCAAAATGTGGGAGCTGGCTTGCCTGCGATGCGGCCGGTCAATCCAATAAAGATCAAACAGCCGGAAAATGAATCCTGAACGCCGCGCCCCCTAGAGGCGAATCCCCCAGGGTCAACCGTGCGCCGTAGCTTTCAATAATGTCCTTGACCACCGCCAACCCGATCCCCTGCCCCGGATGCTGGCGGTCCAACCGCTCACCGCGCTGCAGGATCCGCGCACGTTGGTCGGGAGGCACACCGGGGCCGTCGTCTTCGATGCACAAGCGCACGCCATCGGCACTTTCATCCAGGGTCACGCGCACCTCACTCAGGCACAGGCGGTAGGCGTTTTCCAGCAGGTTGCCGAGCAACTCCAGCAAGGCGCCTTGCTCGATGGGCACGTCGCACTGCTCTGGTAGCGCGAAAGACACGCGCACGCGCTTGTCGCGGTAGACCTTGTCGAGGGTGTCGCACAGGCTTTGCAGCACCGGGCGCAGGCGCACCTGGTGGCGTACCAGGCCGCTTTTACGCAGGCTGGCGCGCTGCAACTGATAGCTGATCTGCTGGCTCATGCGTTCGATCTGCGACTGCAGGACCCGTGCCTGTTCAAGGTCCTGGGGGCGCTGGGCCATGTCTTCACTCACCCCCTGCAACACCGCCAGCGGGGTTTTCAGGCTGTGGGCCAGGTCGTCCAGGGAGTCGCGGTAACGGGTGCGCTGCTCGCGCTCGCTATGGAGCAGGCGGTTGAGGGAACCGGTCAGGCGCAGCAGCTCCCGCGGGTGTTGCTCGCTGAGGCTTTCCCGGGTGCCGCCTTCGATTTCATCCAGCTCCTGGCTCAGCCGGCGCAAGGCCTGCAAGCCCCAGGTCAGGCCGATCCACAGCAGGCTCAGCAGCACCAGCAAGGCGGCGCCAAACCCCAGGTAGAGGTTCTCCCGCAGGCCTTCAAGGGTCACTTGGTATTCGCGCACCGGTTGCAGGGCGACAATACTGAACGCCGCGCTCTTGCCCCCCAGCAGCTTGACCTCGACGTCATAGACGAAGAATTCCTGGCCGTTGGCTTCGCGGATCTTCGCAAACTCGTTGCCGCGCCCGTCGTAGCGCGGCCGGTAGTTGATGTTTTCTTCCCTGGTCGCCCGCGAACGCCAAACCAGATGGCCTTCACGGTCGTAGATATAGCCCAGCAGGCGGCTATCGGTCAGGTTGAAGCGCTCGTCCGGCAACTGCGCCGGCATCAGCAAGCGGTTGTTATCGACCCGCGCGGCAGAGATCAGGGTGGTCACATCGGACGCCAGGCGCTGCTCGATGGAATCCTGCAACGCCAGGCTGAACGCGCCCTGCATCGCCGGTAACAGCCCGAGCATGAACAATACGGCCAAGGTGGTGGCCGCCAGCATCAGGCGCACACGCAGCGAACGAATCAACGGCAGCGCTCGTTAAACATGTAGCCCAGGCCACGCACGGTGTCGATGGGCTTGAACCCGGCCGGGCCTTCGAGCTTGCGACGCAGGCGGCCGACCAGCACTTCGATCACGTTCGGATCACGCTCGTCATCATCGGGATAGAGTTGTTCCATCAACCGATCCTTGGCCACCACTTGCTGGTGATGACGCATCAGGTATTCGAGGATCCGGTACTCATAGGCCGTCAGCGCCAGGGGCTGCTCGTCCAGGGACGCCTGCTTGCGGTTGAGGTCCAGCAGCAAGGGGCCGGCGACGATGGTCGATTGGGTAAAACCGCTGGAGCGGCGCAACAGGGCGTTCATCCGCGCCTCCAGCTCTTCGAACTGGAACGGCTTGACCACATAGTCATCGGCCCCAGCGGCCAGGCCTTCGACCTTGTCCTGCCAGTTGCCGCGCGCGGTGAGGATCAGGATCGGGAAGGTCTTGGCCTGGGCCCGCAGTTGGCGGATCAGGTCCAGGCCGCCCATGCCCGGCAGGCCCAGGTCGATGATCGCCAGGTCATGATTGAATTGCCCGGTCTGGTACAGCGCTTCTTCGGCGTTAGCCACGGCTTCGACCACGTGGCCGCTGTCGCCAAGACGGGTCAGCAGGTGATGGCGCAACAACGCCTCATCTTCGACAACCAGCAATTTCATAACACTCTCCAAGGCCAATCCACCGTCCCGCAGGGAACCATCATAGCGGCCCTGAAGGTATGCTTGCGCAGTTTACGGCGGTTGAACTGAACACAGTCTGAACCGGCGGGCTACCCAGGCAGGTCCCGCCCCGTGCAGAATAGCCGGCATGAACCCGATACCCGCCTGCTGCACCCCACTTGATGACCATTGGCCGCTGCCCGCCACCTTGCCCGGCACGGTGTTCCTGAGCACCCGTTTCGAGCCCAAATTACTCGAACCCGGCGACTTCCAGCGCTGCGCCGTGCCGCCGCCGGCCAGTATCCAACGCTCGGTGGCCAAGCGGCAGGCGGAGTTTCTGGCGGGCCGGCTGTGCGCCCGCAGCGCCTTGCAACAGCTAGAAGGCCTGGACTTTATCCCCGCCATCGGTGAGGACCGCGCCCCGGTGTGGCCCTCGCATATCAGCGGCTCGATCACCCATAGCACCGGGCATGCCGCCGCCATCGTCGGCCACAAGGCCCAGTGGCGCGGGCTGGGCATGGACCTGGAAAACCTATTGCCCCTTGAGCGGGCCGAGCGCCTGGCCGGGGAAATCCTTACTCCGGATGAGATGCAACGCATGGCCACAGGGCCAAGGGAGCAGGTTGCGCAACTGGTGACCCTGACGTTTTCGGCCAAGGAGAGTCTGTTCAAGGCGCTCTACCCGATTGTGCAGAAGCGTTTCTACTTTGAGCATGCCGAGGTGGTGGAGTGGTCCGATTCGGGATTTTTGCGCTTGCGATTGCTGACGGATTTGTCCAGTGAGTGGTGTTATGGCAAGGAGCTGGAGGGGCAGTTTGCGGTGGATGACGGGCAGTTGTTGAGCCTCGTGGCCATCGGTGCCTGATATAGCGCTATCGCCGGCAAGCCAGCTCCTACAGTTGACCGAGTACATCCTTTGGAATGCAGTCAACTGTGGGAGCTGGCTTGCCTGCGATGACCACCTCAAGTCTTGTCCTGATCCCGCGGCCAGCTCAGGCTGAAACACGCCCCGCCCAGGTTGTTGCTCTTGCTGATCAATGCCCGGCCGCCGTGCCAGTAGATAATCCGCCGCACAATCGACAAACCCAGGCCATGCCCACCCGAGGCGCGTGTACGGCTGTCATCAAGGCGCAGGAATGGGGTAAAGATCCGCTCCCAGGCGCTTTCCGGCACGCCTGGGCCATCGTCTTCGACGTCGATACGGCAACGCACCTGCCCCACCTGGTAACTGATCAGCACCCGCGACTGCGCATGGCGCATGGCATTGCTCACCAGGTTTTGCAGGGCGCGGTGCAGGTAGCGCGGCTCGGCGTCGACCCAGGCCGCATCCAGGTGCGCCGATGACAGACACACGCCCCGCGCCACCTCGATCTCTGGCCGCAAGGGTGCCAGCTCGCCGATCACCTGGTCGAGCAAGGCACTGAGGTCGACCCGCTGGAAACTCAGGGCCGGCGAACCCTGCTCCAGGCGCGCATAGGTGAGCATTTCATCCACCAGGCCGTCGAGGTCCTGGATATCACTGTCCATGCCTTCCATGTATTTGCGCCGGGCTTCGGGCGTCGCGGCGTCGCCGATCATCTCCAGGCCAAAACGCAGGCGGGCCACCGGGGTGCGTAACTCATGGGACACCGCGCGCACCAGTTCACGCTGAATCGCCAACAGGCGCTGCAAGTGCTCGGCCATGCCGTTGAAGGCCGCCGCCAGGCGCCCTACCGAGTCGGCACCGCGCGCCGGCACCCGCGCTTCCAGGTTGCCCTTGGCGATGCGCGTGGCGGCCGCTTCGAGCCCGCGTAGGCGGCGCTCCAGTTGGCGTACCAGCAAATACACGATCAAGCCGATCAGGGTCAGACCAATCAATGCAATCAGCACCAGCCATTGCGCCGGGTAAGGATTCATCTGGTACAGCGGGCCGATTTCCAGGACCCACGGCGTGCCGACCATGCCGGCAAACACACGGATCGAGTCGCCGCCCTTGCCCAGGGCCATCACCGTGTCGCCTTCGGCCACGCGACGCCGCTGGTCCTCGTCCATGTCCGCTTCGTCGAGCTTGAGCAGGTGCATTTCAAAGCCGAAGCCCTTGGCGTCTTTCAGGTCGGCCAACCGCTGCGGCTGCTCGGCCACTGGAAACCGCACCAGTTCGTCGGCCAGTAAATAAATGGTGGCCCGGGCCAACTGCTCGCTGATCTGCTGCACTTCGCCGGTGAGCAGCAGTTGCTCCTTCTCACTGACCAGGCGCAACACCCGGGCCGCATGGGGCCCGGTCTGCTCCACCAGGACCTGGCCGCGCTGCAGGCGATTGCGCTGGCTCAGGTCCAGGCGGGCATCCGCCACCGTCTGCAATTGCAAGGGAATCCCCAGCAATCGCTCCCACACCGCCAGGGCGCGCTGGCGCTCGATGCTGCTCATCGGCTGCAGGTTGTCGCCCATCAGGGCAAAGGTGCCGTGGGCCAGCCGCTCGCGGTACTGGCCGCTGCGCACCTCATTGAGCAGGTGCAGCGCCAATACGCCAAGCAGGGCCACGAGGATCAGCGCCGCGCACATGCCGCCATAGATACGCAGGAAGATCGAGTTCACGACAGCATATCGGCGGCGGCTTCGGGGACGAACAGGTAGCCTTTGCTGCGAATGGTCTTGATCAGGCGCGGGTGGATGGGGTCGTCGCCGATTTTCGGGCGGATCCGCGAGATGCGTACGTCAATGGAGCGGTCCTGGCCGTCGTAGCCGATACCGCGCAAGGCGGTGAAGATCTCTTCCCGGGACAGGATGCGCCCGGCATTGGCCACCAAGAGCCACAACAGATCGAATTCGGCGCTGGTCAGTTCGATGCCGCCATCGTGCAGCCAGGCTTCGCGCAAGGCGTTGTCGACCACCAGGGGGCCGAATTGCAGGCGCCGCTGTTTTTCCGGGGCGGCAGGCTCGGCGCTTTCGCTGCGCCGCAACAGCGCCTGGATCCGCGCCAGCAGCAGGCGCGGGCGCACCGGCTTGCACACATAGTCATCGGCCCCCATGTCCAGGCCCAGAACCTGGTCCATGTCGTCGGTACGCGCGGTGAGCATCAGGATTACCCCGTCGTAGCGCTCGCGCACCTTGCGGCAGATGCTCAGGCCGTCTTCGCCGGGCAGCATCAGGTCGAGGATTACCAGGTCCGGCTGCTCGGCAATGATCCGCGCCACCGCCAGGGCTCCGTCGCCCTCGATGGAGACCCGCAGGCCGTTGCTTTCCAGGTAGTCACGGGTCAACTCAGCCAGCCGCTGGTCGTCCTCGACAATCAGTACCTGCCAGGCTTCTTGCTCCACGGGTGGTCCTCGTTTTTATAAGGGATTTGTCAGGACTGCGCAGGTTCAAATGTTGGAGCGGGCTTGCCCGCGATAGCAGTGTGTCAGGCAACATACCTACTGCTGATCCACCGTTATCGCGGGCAAGCCCGCTCCCACATTTTGATCTTCGCCAGCCGTACCAAATTTGTCATGCATAAAGGGCATAACAGTGTAGGAATAAAGGCCGATTGTAGCCATGGCCTGACCCTGCAACACAAGCCAGGAAATGCATTCGGTGATCGCGATTTTTTGTGATAGGGTTCGCGCCCGCAAAAATCCAACCGGGTGTTTTCAGCTTGGAATATTCGGTGACAAACGGTGCGATGCAGCAGTACTGCGGCCTACACGGCGGTTCCACCTTTCATACACATTTTACCCACAGCGTTATCCACAGGTAGTGCGTTGCTAAGCCCCCCAAAACGCATTATCTTGTACCTCGTCGCAAAAAAAACCCTACATGTAGGGTTTCAAGCGACAAGACCAAACACAAATCAGACAAGAAACTCAAGTGCTTTCTTGCTCCTGTTTGGTGGAACTTAAACCTTTTTCGAAAGCCCAAACCGCGCACGCGGATGGCTGCTGTTTTCAAGCCCCATCGGGAGAAAGCGGTACGGGTGTTGCAATACAAACGACACCCACACAGGAATACGGTAAAGAGCCCAGGGCTTGGAACCGAAGACTTCGGCATGGAAGCGGCGCGAACAGCTCCCTTCCTCCTGTCCCGAGGTTGTTATGCCAGGCCAAGGCCTGTTGTAAGTGCTTCAGGACGGAACGGTGGGCACCGTGATGGTGCCCAAATAAATATAGAATGTGGAGACAACCCCCCATGCAAACCGACACAACTCGCGAGAACCCGCAAGGCTCCGTGCCGCAGGGCGCTGATTCGAATATGGATCTGTCCGCCACCGCGCCCGGCCAATTGCGCGTGATCAAGCGTAACGGCACTGTCGTTCCTTACACCGACGACAAAATCACCGTCGCTATCACCAAAGCGTTTCTTGCAGTTGAAGGCGGCACCGCTGCCGCTTCGTCGCGTATCCACGACACCGTTGCCCGCCTGACCGAACAAGTCACCGCGACCTTCAAGCGTCGCATGCCTTCGGGCGGCACCATCCACATCGAAGAAATCCAGGACCAGGTCGAACTGGCCCTGATGCGCGCCGGCGAGCAGAAAGTGGCCCGCGACTACGTGATCTACCGCGACTCGCGCGCCAAGGAACGTGCCGTACACGCACCGTCCGCCGAAGCCGTGCAAGCCCACCCGTCGATCCGCATTACCTTGGCTGATGGTTCGTTCGCGCCGCTGGACCTGGGCCGCCTGAACACCATCATCACCGAAGCCTGCGAAGGCCTGGAAGAAGTCGACGGCGACCTGATCCAGCGTGAAACCCTGAAGAACCTGTACGACGGCGTGGCCCTGACCGACGTCAACACCGCCCTGGTGATGACCGCCCGTACCCTGGTTGAGCGTGAGCCGAACTACTCGTTCGTGACCGCGCGCCTACTGATGGACACCCTGCGTGCCGAAGGCCTGGGGTTCCTGGGCGTGGCCGATAGCGCCACCCACCACGAAATGGCCGACCTGTACGCCAAGGCCCTGCCTGCCTACATCGCCAAGGGTATCGAATTCGAATTGCTGAACCCGATCCTGGCCACCTTCGACCTGGAAAAACTCGGCAAGGCGATCAACCACGAGCGTGACCAGCAGTTCACCTACCTGGGCCTGCAGACCCTGTACGACCGTTACTTCATCCACAAGGACGGGATCCGTTTCGAACTGCCGCAGGTGTTCTTCATGCGTGTGGCCATGGGCCTGGCGATCGAAGAGAAGCACAAAGAAGACCGTGCCATCGAGTTCTACAACCTGCTGTCGTCCTTCGACTACATGTCGTCGACTCCGACCCTGTTCAACGCCGGCACCCTGCGTCCACAGCTGTCGAGCTGCTACCTGACCACCGTGCCGGATGACCTGTCGGGCATCTACCACGCGATCCACGACAACGCCATGCTGTCCAAATTCGCTGGCGGCCTGGGCAACGACTGGACGCCGGTCCGTGCACTGGGTTCGTACATCAAGGGCACCAACGGCAAGTCCCAGGGCGTTGTGCCGTTCCTCAAAGTCGTGAACGACACCGCTGTCGCGGTCAACCAGGGTGGCAAGCGCAAAGGCGCTGTGTGTGCCTACCTGGAAACCTGGCACATGGACATTGAAGAGTTCATCGAGCTGCGCAAGAACACCGGTGATGACCGTCGTCGTACCCACGACATGAACACCGCCAACTGGATCCCTGACCTGTTCATGAAGCGCGTCTTCGATGACGGCCCGTGGACCCTGTTCTCGCCATCGGAAGTGCCAGACCTGCACGACCTGACCGGCAAGGCCTTCGAAGAGCGCTACGAGTACTACGAAGCCCTGTCCCAGTACCCAGGCAAGATCAAGCTGTTCAAGACCATCCAGGCCAAAGACCTGTGGCGCAAAATGCTGTCCATGCTGTTTGAAACCGGCCACCCATGGCTGACCTTCAAGGACCCGTGCAACCTGCGCAGCCCGCAGCAGCACGTGGGCGTGGTCCACAGCTCGAACCTGTGCACCGAGATCACCTTGAACACCAACAAGGACGAGATCGCCGTTTGCAACCTGGGCTCGATCAACCTGCCGAACCACATCGTCAACGGCAAGCTGGACACCGCCAAGCTGGAACGCACTGTCAACACCGCCGTTCGCATGCTCGATAACGTTATCGACATCAACTACTACTCGGTGCCACAGGCGCAGAACTCCAACTTCAAGCACCGTCCGGTCGGCCTGGGCATCATGGGCTTCCAGGACGCTTTGTACCTGCAGCACATTCCCTACGGTTCGGATGCTGCGGTCGAGTTCGCCGACAAGTCCATGGAAGCGGTCAGCTACTACGCGATCCAGGCTTCCTGCGACCTGGCCGACGAGCGCGGCGCCTACGAGACGTTCCAGGGTTCGCTGTGGTCCAAGGGCATCCTGCCGCTGGACTCGCAACAGATCCTGATCGAAGCCCGTGGCCAGAAGTACATCGATGTTGACCTCAACGAATCCCTGGACTGGGCGCCGGTACGTGCCCGTGTGCAGAAAGGCATTCGTAACTCCAACATCATGGCCATCGCACCGACCGCGACCATCGCCAACATCACTGGCGTGTCGCAGTCGATCGAACCGACCTACCAGAACCTGTATGTGAAATCGAACCTGTCGGGCGAATTCACCGTGATCAACCCGTACCTGGTCCGCGACCTGAAAGCCCGCGGCCTGTGGGACTCGGTGATGATCAACGACCTTAAGTACTACGACGGTTCGGTACAGCAGATCGAGCGCATCCCGCAAGAACTCAAAGAACTCTACGCGACCGCGTTCGAAGTGGACACCAAGTGGATCGTTGACGCCGCCAGCCGTCGTCAGAAGTGGATCGACCAGGCGCAGTCCCTGAACCTGTACATCGCCGGCGCATCGGGCAAGAAGCTCGACGTGACCTACCGCATGGCTTGGTACCGTGGCCTGAAAACCACTTACTACCTCCGTGCCCTGGCCGCGACCAGCACCGAGAAGTCGACCATCAACACCGGCAAGCTGAACGCTGTATCCAGCGGTAACCACGGTGATGATTCGGTTCTCGCAGCGCCGGCCGGCCCAGCGCCAGTGCCTAAAGCCTGCGCGATCGACGAGCCGGATTGCGAAGCCTGCCAGTAAGCTGACAGCACCTTGGGTTTAACCCCCCAAGGATGAAAAGCCCCCGATAGGCCTATGGTGTATCGGGGGTTTTCTTTTGCCGTAGAACCAAAGGTTAAACAAAGCCAAAAGCTATACCCTCTGTTGGATAGCCACCACGCCCTCCCCAAAGTTCCTTCCTGCCATTAACCACGGCCACCGAATGAATATTCGTATCCGCCGTACCGACTGCTCCCCTCGCCAAGTCACTTAAACTCACCTGTTTAACATGATTCTTCAAACCCAGGCGGTCAAAGGCCTCCTTACTCCACTCGCCATCATTTAACGAATCAATAGCCTGTCCGTAACTCATCCCCACCCTGCCGTCGTTATTTTCTTCCTGTGCACGCTTGGCACTTACAGCAAACATAAAGTTGGCATCCGTCATCATTTCCGGATCGTCACCCTTAAAGTTTGCTCCCCTGGCCGCCTGCTTCAACTCATCTCGACTAAGGTGAAGCTTATATCCATCGCGCATTGTCACGTCATAACCGTTACCCGCCTCCTTGACCTCCTTATAAATGTCAGTTGGCTTCTGGCCAAAATGCATCATTGACGCTTTGATCGCAGAGACTGTTCCACAATTACCCTCCTGTCCCTGACTGAATCCACTCCAGATATTTTTGGGCTTTTTTCCTGCGTTTTCGGCACTGGAGTCAGGTCGATAATCGGTATAACCCGCCCCTACTGACAGAGGCTTGTCGCTCATACGCTCAGCACTTCTTTGGCCGCCACCTACATTGGCATTGCCGCCACCACCCCCTCCTCCCCCTCCTCCCCCTCTCCTTCCTCCACCGACACCCGAGCCCCCACCGGCATTCCCAGTACCACCATTTCCCAAGGCTGAATCAGATGCTGGGAACCACTCATCCCGCAGGCGCCTGAGAAACTCAAGAAACGACAGAGGCGTTTCATCCGACTCAATCATTTGATTGAGAATATCCTTGAGTTTTTCATCACTGATCTCCTCGCGCTTTGCATTGAGCTTGTCACGCAGATCGCGAGCCAATTGGGTCTTGGAGGTTTGCTCGGCCTCGAACAACTGGTTGAACAACGTCTTGACCGCCGACACGTCACTGACGGGTTCGATGGGAGCAGGCTCCCGACGCGTAACAGTCGGCACCAAAGCCATGCGCCCATTACCTGGCGCGGACACCCCGGAGTTCCACATTTTCAGCTCCCATTGATCGATGAGCCCCCTGGGCTCTTGCCCCGATCAGTGGTGCGGGCCGATTGAAGCGTTCCTTTCCCAAGCATTTCAGTGCGTAACCCAATGCGGCACCGGTGCTTTTCCTACGCCCACAAAAAAGCCCCTCTGACGAGGGGCTTCTTGTGCAGCGCTAACGCATCAGGTCATCTGAATGATGGTCTGCATGATGGTGCTCTGGGTGGAGATGGTCTTGGCGTTTGCCTGGTAGTTGCTCTGGGCCTTGATCAGGTCCACCAGCTCGTTGGTCAGGTTGACGTTGGAGTTCTCCAGGGAGTTGGCCACGATCGAACCCAGGGTCCCGGCTTCTGGTGCATCGTAGCCAGGCTGGCCCGAAGCGAAGGTTTCTTTCCAGGTGGTGCCACCGGCCGGCTGCAAGCCTTGCTCGTTGTTGAAGCTGGCCAGGGAGATCTGGCCAATGGCCTTGCTCTGCTGGTTGCTGAAGGTGGCGAACAGTACACCGCTGCCGTCGATTTTCAGCCCGGTGATTTCGCCGGTGGCGTAGCCATCGGTGATCGGCGGGTTGCGGTAGCTGGCCGAGTTGTACTGAGTGATATCGGACATGTTGATCGCGATACCGCCCGGGTTGGCCGCCGCCCCGTTGTCAGGGTTCCACACGCCGTTGTCCATGACGCCCGGCTTCCAGTTGCTGATGGTCAGGGTGGTATTGGATACAGTGCTCGGCGGGGTGATGATCCCCTTCAGGGTGCCTGATGTATCGAATGTCACCGTGGAGGCCACCGGGGCAACCGCGCCCGTTCCCTTGACCGGCGTACCGTCAGGGTTACGCCCATCGATCAGGGTGTAGGACTTCCAGGTATTGGAGCCGGTTTTCACCATGTACTGCACCATCTCATGGGCATTGCCTTGAGTGTCATACAAAGTGGTGCCGTACTGCTCGGTAAACGAGCTCGCTACCGTCGGATCAAACGGGCTGGTCGCCTGGTCGATCACCGGCTTGGAGGAGTTCAGGTTGCTGCTGGAGTCAACCTTGGTCGACGCTTTAGGCGGCAAGTTGGACAGGTTGATCCGCAGGTCGGTCAGGCCGCTCTTGGAGATCTTGCCATCTTCATCGGCTGCATAACCCTGCAGGCGCGAGGTGCCGGTGTTGTTGGTGATGTAACCGTCTTTGTTGGCCTGGAACGAGCCATTACGGGTGTACTCCAGCGAACCGTCGCTGCCCTTCTGTACGAAGAAGCCGCCGCCCTGGATGCCCATGTCCAACACGCCACCGCTGCCGTTGACTTCACCCTGGGTGAATTGCTGGGAAACCGCCGCCAGGTTCACGCCGGTACCGATGGTCTTATTGCCTGTGCCTAGGCGGGACGCCGCATAAATGTCGCCGAACTCTGCGCGGGACGACTTGAAGCCGGTGGTCGCGACGTTGGCGATGTTGTTGCCGGTCACGTCCAGTTGTTTGTTGGCCGCATAGAGGCCGCTAAGGCCGATATTAAAAGACATGTTTCTCTCCTCTTGCCGTATTTAGCCGGCTCTATGTACCGATAGTCTGAATTTGCGACAGCTTGATGCTGCCCATGCCGCCAGAAAGATTGAGCAGCATTTCGCCGCCGGTCTGGCTCAAGGTCACGCTGGTGACCGTGGCCGGCAGCGAGGTTTTCAAGGCCACCGGATCACCGGCGTCATTCTTGGTGCTGGCCGCGAAGGTGTAGGTGCCAGAATCAAGCTGCTCGCCCGCTTCGTTCTTGCCGTCCCAGATAAAGTCCGACTTGCCGGCGCTCTGGGCGCCCAGATCGATGGTCTTGACCAGGTTGCCGTCCTTGTCGGTGACCTTGACGGTAACGTTGCCCACCGACGCACCCACGGCGACCGAGCCGGTAAAGCTCTTGCTGGTGTCGACCATGGCCTTGTTGGTTTCAATAATTACCGAACGCCCCACCAGCGACGAGGCTTGCAGCGCCTGCGACGACTTGTAGTTACCGGTGATGGTGTTCACCGAATCGTTCAAGGTGTTGATGCCTTCCAGGCTGCTGAACTGCGCCAGTTGCGCCACGAACGCGCCGTTGTCCTGGGGCGACAGCGGGTTCTGGTTCTTCAGCTGGGTGACCAGCAGTTGCAGGAATGCATCCTTGCCCAGGGACTGGTTGCCCGAGGCCGCCTTGGCGGTATCGGCCAGGTTGCCCTGGCTGGACTTGGCATCCTTGACCTTGGAGTCGAACAGACTCTGGATCGTCGATTGACTCGACACATCGTTAGTGACGGACATTCTTTAGCGCCCCTTATCACTGACCGAGGGTCAGGACCTTCTGCATCATGGCTTTGGCGGTGTTCATCATTTCCGCGTTGGTCTGGAACGAACGACTGGCGGAAATCATGTCTGCCATTTCCTCGACCACGTTGACGTTGGGGTAGTACACGTAGCCCTTTTCGTTCGCGGCAGGATGATTGGGTTCGTAGCGCGCATCGAGGTTGCTCTGGTCTTCGACCACACCCAACACCTGTACGCCCTGGCCGGCAGCATCCTGGCTCTGGAACAACGAGTCGCTGCCGCCGTTCTGACCGGCCTGGAACATGGTGGCGAACACCGGATGCCGGGCGCGGTAGGTCTGGTCGATGCTCGACGAGACCGTCTCGGCGTTGGCAATGTTACTGGCGACCGTGTTCAGACGCGTGGTCTGGGCGCTCATGCCACTACCGGCAATATTGAAAACACTGGATAGAGACATGGCTTACTCTCCGCGCAGGGCTGACATCAGCCCTTTGAATTTGCTGTTGAGCAGGGTGAAGCTGGCCTGGAAGTTCACCGAGTTCTCGGCGTAGTTCGATTGCTCCAACTGCGCATCGACGGTGTTCTGGTCGATCGACGGCTGCATCGGCGTGCGATACATCAGCGACTCATCGCCACTGCTCAGGCCCTGCGCTTCGATATGACGGTTATTGGTCATGTTCAAGGCGAAGGAGCCGTTCTTGGTCTTGTCGCTCTGTGCGGCGAGCACGGCGGCAAAGTCCAGGTCCCGAGCCTTGTAGTTCGGGGTGTCGGCGTTGGCGATGTTGTTAGCCAGGACTTCGGCACGCTGGGCGCGGAAGCCCAGGGCCTGTTCGTGGATACCGAGCGCTTTATCGAAGCTGATGCTCATGGCGGAAACCTTTAGGGGCTGACCTGCTTTTCGTAACAGGGATATAGCAAGCGCCATGCCAGGTTTATCAAGCCCAATAAATCAAGGGGTTAGGTAGAGGTTGCCGCCGGCAATGGCGGAAAAGCGGCAAGCGCTTTCCGCGAAACGTCAGGAAAGCGGCAATGGGGAGTTGCCGCTTTCCAAGGTCTGACACAAAAAAATGTGGGAGCGGCGGTGCGACGGTTCGACTTGCTCGCGAAGGGCGCACTTCAGTGTGTCAGTCAGCTATCAACCAACTTCACTACCGCCTTCGCGAGCAAGCCCGCTCCCACACAAGCCCCACTCCAAATGTTGGGTGAGGTGTTATTTAGCCTGGTAGATAATACCGGGGCTGCACTGCACCATCTGGTAATGGTCCGGCAAGCCGTTCAACGCTTCGGACGCGCCGAGGAACAGATAGCCACCGCGCTTGAGCGTGCCGTGGATGCGCAGCAGGATGTCCTTCTTCACTTCAGCCGAGAAGTAGATCAATACGTTGCGGCAAAACACGATGTCGAACTTGCCGAGGCTGGCGTAGCTGTCCAGCAGGTTGAACGAGCGGAACTCCACACGGCTCTTGATCGGCGCCTTGACCGCCCAGCGCCCGGCGCCCTTGGGGTCGAAGTAACGCTGCAGGCGCTCCTGGGACAGGCCGCGACCCAGGGCGAGGCTGTCGTATTCGCCGGTCTTGCAGTTGGTCAGCATGGTGCCGGACAAATCAGTGGCAACAATTTGCACACCTGCTTTCAACTGGCCCATGTTGGTCCGCTCGAACTCATCGATGGACATCGACAGCGAATAGGGTTCCTGCCCCGATGAACACGCCGCCGACCAGATGCGCAAGCGCTGGCCGGGGCTGGCCTTGATGGCCTCGGGCAATACCTTGTTCTTGAGCACCTCGAAGGGGTAGGTATCACGAAACCACAGGGTTTCGTTGGTGGTCATGGCATCGACCACCATCTCCTTCAACCCGCTGCGCGGTTGACCCTGGATGCGCTGCACCAACTCGCCCAGGGACTTGATGCCCTGCTGTTCCATCAATTTGTTGAGACGGCTTGATACCAGGTATTGCTTGTTTTCACCGAGCAATATGCCACAGGCTTTTTCCAGGAATACCCGGAACTGTTCGAAATCCAAATTACCCGTAGACAATGAAACCGCCTCTTAACTCGTGTGACCGCCAGGGAGAAAGCCCCTAGCCGTGATCTGCAGATTTGATCCGTTCGACGACCCGGGAAGCCAGGTCATCAGGACGGAATTTGGCCAGGAAGTCATCGGCACCGACCTTCTTGACCATTGCCTGGTTGAATACACCGGACAATGAAGTATGCAGGATGATATGCAATTTTTGCATGCGTGGGTCGTTACGTATCTCGGCCGTGAGGGTGTAGCCGTCCATTTCCGGCATCTCGATGTCGGAAATCATCATCAGGAATTCTTCTTCCGGCTTCTTGCCTTCGTCCACCAGCTTGCGCAGATAGTCCAGGGCCTGGCGGCCGTCATTGAGTGCCACTACTTCGACACCAACGGTCTGCAGGCAACGGGACACCTGCTTGCGTGCCACAGAGGAGTCATCCACCGTCAACACCCGCAGGGACACGGCCTTCTGCTGGGTCTGCTCATCCACCACACCCACCGAAATATGCTCCGAAGTCGGCGCCACCTCTGCGAGGATCTTCTCCACGTCGATGATTTCCACCAACTGGTTATCGACCCGCGTCACTGCCGTGAGGTAGTGATCACGCCCGGTGCCCTTGGGTGGTGGATGGATCTCTTCCCAGTTCATGTTGACGATACGTTCCACCGAGCGCACCAGGAAACCCTGGGTCTTGGTGTTGTACTCGGTGATGATCACAAACGGACTCTCGCGGTCCTGCAAACCGGCAGAACCGGTAGCCATCGCCAGGTCAAGAATCGGAATCGTCGAGCCACGGATGTTGGCCACGCCACACACCACCGGGTTGGACTTGGGCATTATGGTGAGTTTGGGGCATTGCAGCACCTCCCGCACCTTGAAGACGTTGATGCCATATAGCTGCTTGCCATCGAGTCGAAACAGCAACAACTCCAGGCGATTCTGCCCTACCAGCTGTGTGCGCTGGTTCACTGAATCCATTACACCCGCCATGCCCAGACTCCTACGCTACAAAACTTACGGGTACGACGCGCACCCAACACGAAACGGCACGCGCTTTGCTTTTTATTGGCCATGGACATCAAAACGACAGTTTCCCGACGCCTTCGCTCGCCACAGTACCGCAGATTGCTCTGTGCCTGGATGGCGTTGCTTGCCTTGGGCGCAGGCCATCAGGCCCGTGCCGACAACGTCACCTTGCCTGATCTGCTTATCGGCGTCACTCAAGGCTTTCTTGAGTTCACTGTAGAAGATTATCTGGCGACCACCCAGACACCGGGCCGTTATGAAATCCAGGTCAACCAGTTGGACCCGCGTTTGCGCATGCCCATGTGCGACAAGGAATTGACAGGCTCCCTGGAAAGCCCCGCCCAGCCCATCGGCCGCGTGACCGTGCGCGTGCGCTGCGACGGCAGCTCGCCCTGGACGGTGTTTGTGCCGGCCCAGGTCCGCCTGTTTCGCGACGTAGTGACCGTCACACGCCCGCTCAAGCGTACCGGCATCATCGGTTTTGAAGACGTAGCCCTGCGTGAGCGGGACATCAGCCAGATCAGCCAGGGTTACCTCACCTCCGTGGACCAGGCCGTTGGGCAGAGACTGACCCGACCAATGGTCACCGACCAGGTCATTACCCTGGTTCACCTGGAACAGGCCGAAGTGGTGCGCAAGGGTGACCATGTGGTGATATCCGCCAGCAGCGGCGGCCTGAACGTGAAAATGCCGGGGGAAGCCCTGGCCAACGGCGGGATGAGCGAACAGATTCGCGTGAAGAACCTCAACTCCAAGCGCGTGATCAAGGCCCGGGTGACAGCCCCTGGCCAGGTGGAGGTGGCTTTATAGATCACTGGCGTGGGACGCTGGCTTTTCCTACACTGTGCGCATGATCTCGCTATGCACAGGTTTATTGTCGATCGAGCCTAAAGTTTGTCCGGGTATGGCCGAAAACATGGCAAGCGTCCAAATACCCAGAGGTTTTTTAACATGGTCATTGATTTCAGCCGATTGAACGGCGCCCAGGCAACGCCCGGCGGCACGCGTACCAACGCGGCCAAGGACAGCGTTGAAGCCAAGGCCCCGGCACTGCCTGCCAAGGCAGAACAAACCGCTTCGACCCAAAGTGGCGAATCGGTGCATTTGAGCAACGAGGCTCAACAGTTGCAGAAGATCACGGACTCGCTGCGCGATCAGCCGGTTGTCAATAAAGCCCGCGTGGCCGAATTGAAACAGGCGATTGCTGATGGCAGCTATCAGATCGACAACGACCGTTTAGCCGGCAAAATCATCAAAGCCGAGCGCTAGGCCAAGGCCTGCGCCAGGCTTTTGGACGCTTAAACCCCAAGGCCAGCCATGCACGACGAAAATCTGCTGCAACTGATCAACGAAGACCTGGCTCCGGCGCAACACCTGCTGGAGCTGCTTCAAGAAGAATTCGTGGCCCTCTATGGCCGCGATATGCGCCTGCTGGAAGATATCCTGGCACGCAAGCAATCGCTGATCATCCTGCTCGAACAGCACGGCCAGAAGCGCAGCCAGATCCTGCTCAGCCTGGGCCTGCCCGCTGACCACAGCGGCCTGGAACAGTTGGCCAGCCATTCGTCGGTCGGCGACCAGTTGCTGGCCCAGAGCGCAGCGCTCAATCAGTTGTTGATCAGTTGCCAAGAGGCCAATGTGCTCAATGGCCAGTCGATCCAACTGCAGCAAGCTACCACCGCCAACCAGTTGCGCATCCTGCATGGTGGCGAACCTCCAGCACTGTATAACGCCCAAGGCTCCACCTCACGGCTGGTCAAGCCCAGCACCCTCAGCCAAGCCTGACGCCGGTTTATCGCGCGCCCTATCAAGGCACGCCACATGCTGGCAAAATGCCGGTTCTTGCGTGTAGTCGTATTTTGTCTGGAGATGGAAGAACCGTGTTCAACACCCTTAGCGCGGAAGATGCTCCGCAGCCACCCAAGGTCCTCACCACTCCTCTGGAAATTGCCAGCACCCTGCGGCTGCTGCAAGAGAGCCACGACCCGCTGATCATTACCTTCCACGAACGCAACCAGCGCTTCCAGAGCTACCTGGTGGATGTCGACAAGGACAGCAAGACCCTGAGCCTGGACGAAATGATCCCGCCCGAAGGTGAACGCTACCTGGAGAATGGCGAAGCGTTTCGTATCGAAGGCTTCCATGAAGGTGTACGCGTGGCCTGGGACAGCAATGGCACCCTGACCATTGGCGCAAAGGACGGCCACCGCATCTACAAGGGCAGCCTGCCGGAAGAAGTGGTCTACCATCAGCGGCGCAATGCCTTTCGTGCGGCATTGAAGCTGGCACAACTGGTGAATATCGAATTGGGCGGCGAGAAACTCAAGGCGCCCATCAGCGGCAAGTTGCTGGATATCTCCGCCACCGGCTGCAAGCTGCGCTTTGAAGGCGACATCTCCGAGCGCCTGCAACTGGGCCAGGTCTACGACCGTTTCATCGCCGCCCTGCCCTTTGGCAGCATGACCACGGCGGTGGAGTTGCGCTACCTGCACTTTGAAGAAAGGATCAACACCACCTTTGCCGGCGTGCGCTTCCACAACATGAGCGGCCTGGTGCAGCGCCAGGTCGAGCGTTTTGTCTACCAACTGCAGCGCGAGGCGCGACGGTTCGATAAAGACGACGACATGTAAACGTCGAACCATCGGCATAAAAAACGGGCAGCTCCTTTGGGAACTGCCCGTTTTTTTTGCTTCAAGGGCGGGCGCGGCTCAGGTCATGCGGGTGATCATCCGGGTCGGGATGCTCCGGCGGCTCGGGCTCGGGTTGCGGCGCAACTTCAGGCTCAGCCTCGGGCTCAGGCTCAGGCACGGCGGTTTGCATCTGGTCCTGGACCACCTGTTCATCGACACGCGGGTCGAGGGCGGCTACCAATGGCGAGCTGGACATGCTGTCGGGCATCGCCACGTGATGCAGCGGCGCGTCGTCCACCTGATGCAGGTTGGTCACAGCCTTGGGTCGAATGCGCCAGACCAGGATCAATGCGCACAAGCTGAAGAACGCATAGAGCATCTGGTTGCCAAACAGCTTCATGACCACACCCGCCAGCAACGGCCCGATACTCGCCCCCACACCGTAGGTCACCAGCAACATTGCCGTGAGGGACACCCGGCGATCACCTTCGACATGGTCGTTGGAAAACGCCACGGCCAGTGGATAGAGGCAGAACTGCACCAATGAACATAGGAAGCCGGCGATAAACAGTACTTCCAGCGGCACCTGGGTCATGATCGCCAGCGGCAACGCAGCCACCGCCAGGGCCAGGGCGAAACAGCGAATCAGCAACGCACGGTCATAGCGATCCGACAGCCAGCCCAACGGCCATTGCACCAACAGGCCGGCAAAAATGCAGCTACCCATGAACAGACCGACCTGCTCGGTACTCAGCCCCTGCTGAGCCGCATACAGTGGCGCCAGGCCGTAGAAGGAACCGACGATCAGACCTGCCCCCAACACCGTACTCAGGGACTGCGGCACGCGCTTGATAAAGAAGCGCGGCTCCATCGGCGCCGGATGCAAAGGCGCAGGGTGAATACGCCGGGTCATGGCGACCGGCACCAGGCACAGCGCAAAACACAATGCCACCAGCATCAGCAGCTCAAGCCCCAACTGAGGGTGCATGACCAGAATCAACTGGCCCAGCACCAGGCCCAGGTACGACGCGATCATATAACCGCTGAACACCACGCCGCGCTGCTTGGCATCCGCCTGCTCGTTGAGCCAGCTCTCGATGACCATGTACTGGCACATCATGCCCAGGCCGACAATGATCCGCAGGACGATCCAGGCCGGCAGCCAATCCACCAGACCATGACCGAGCACTGCCGCGCCGACGATCCCGGCGCAAGTGGCATAGGCACGGATATGCCCGACCCGGGCGATCAGGCGATGCCCGATCTTGCCACCCAGCACCAGGCCAAAATAGTTGGCGGCCATCAGCGCACCGACCCACAGGCTGTCGACGTTATCCGCCGCCAGGCGCAGGGCCAGGTAAGTACTGAGCAGGCCGGAGCCGATCAGCATCATCAAGGAAGCGAAATAAAGGGCTCGAAAAGATTTCCAGATCTGGCGCATCGGCGGTCCGAGCGGCTCCTTGCAGTGGGTGTCAGGCTATTCAGACTAGCCTGAGGGCGAAGCGTCGTTAAACCCAGGCACCCAACTACATCGGCACCCAGGGGTATTTTGATCCGGCAAACCTCACGATCGTCGAAGCATGCAGCCTTCGATGAACTCGAGACCCAACAGTTCCTTCGCTGTTCAGATACGTGTCAGACGCATCCAGGCAGGGGGCGAGGTACAAGGTTTTGACAATATATCTCGCCAACCCGCCCGAAGGCACTGGCCAGACGGCTAAGAAAACTGATCCCCACAAAAAAACCCCGCCAGAGCGATCTGGTCGGGGTTCTTTTACGTCACGGCCGGTTAGGCGGCGCAACTGCAGATGGTGTCCCAGGGCCGGTTCGAACGGCCAACCTTCCCCTTAGGAGGGTCAATTTCGACCCAGCAGGCACAGCCACAAGCCCAGTATTACTGGGCCTTTTAGTCCCATTGAGTCCGTGAACATCGAGCGGCATAGTGCGTTTTGCTGCCACCCTGCTGTCACGGACGAACCCTTGAAATCCAAAATCACTCAGAAGCTAATTGGCAGCCTAGCCGCCGAGGCGAAAGCATACCGCGTGCATGACACAGTGCAACCCGGCTTCTTCATTCGCGTGCTGCCCAGCGGTCACAAGTCCTACATGGTCACTTGGGGCCGAAACAAGAACGCCACCCTCGGGCGTGTCGGCGTGCTTACCCTTGACCAAGCCCGAACCGAGGCCGCCCAGTACTTAGCCGATGCGCACGCCCACGGCGAGCCCCTGGCCATCGCCCAGGGGCGCAAGGGGTCAGCCCTGCCCTCGCTGCGCGATTTCATCGACGACACCTATATGCCGTGGTTCAAGGCTCATCACAAAGGCCACGAGAAGACACAACACACCCTCAGCAATAACTTTGAAGCAATCATGTCCCAGCGCCTGGACGCGATCACCGGGCGAGACCTGGAGCAAATCCGTACCGCCTGGATGCAAGCCGGCAACAAAGCATCGACGGTGAATAGAAAAATGGGCTCGATCAGTGGTGTTTTCAGTCGTGCCGTTGAGTGGGAGTACATCGACACACACCCGCTGGCCAAGCTGAAACAGCTCAAAGTCGATTCAAAGGGGGTGATTCGCTACCTCGCTGCTGACGAGACCAAGCGTCTACGCGATGCCCTGGACGCTCGACAGGATGAAATGAGGGCCGAGCGTGAGAGTGCAAACACCTGGCGGACCGACCGCCACAGAGAACCACTGCCAAGCCTCCTGCAACTACCCTTCACCGATCATCTGAAGCCAATGGTGTTGGTATCGTTGAATACCGGCATGAGGCGCGGGGAGCTATTCGACCTGAAATGGTCAGCGGTGAACTTCGACACGAAGACAATCACAGTCGCCGGGGCCACCACCAAAACAAGCGATACGCGCCACATCCCGATGAACAAGGAGACCATTGGTGTGCTGGAAGCCTGGAAGGAGCAGGTGAGCAAGTCGCCGTATGTCTTCCCAGGTCAGGGCGGCGGTCGCTTTGAGGACGTCAAAAGCGCCTGGCTCAAGTTGCTTGAGCGGGCGCAGATCGACGAATTCCGCTGGCACGACATGCGGCACGACTTCGCTTCACGCCTGGTAATGGCCGGCGTACCGCTCAACACAGTACGGGATCTGCTGGGGCACGCCGATATAAAAATGACGCTGCGCTATGCGCACCTTGCGCCAGGGACCAAGGCCGCCGCGGTGGAGCTTATTTAAAAGGAACGTAATCGAGATCGCGCATGGGGACGACGGTAGAACTCGTTTTATGTTTTTCAACATGAGCAAGCAAAGAGCTCCATCCCATACTTACCGCATCCAACGATATAGATTCACGGTTGACCTCATAGCAACCCACCTCATCCGCAATCCAAAAAACCGGGCTTACTTTTATCGTTTCCCATGTCCTCAGCTCGTCGTAAGTCAGCGCCTGGGGCAAATCAAAACAAAGCTTCACAAACCTGATCGACTCATCAGTAGACCAAATCCCGTCAATTACCTCACCAAGCGCAGCTTTCGAACCGTCCACATTTTGATGCGCGATTGCCTGGGAAATCGCCCATTCAATCACTGCGGTTAGAGAGCGCTTCTGCAGTCGGCCCATTATATCCAGAGCAAATTTAATTTTTGGGTCAATCCTAATGCCCACGGCGACCGTGGTGCTCGATTCGCCAGTCCGCTTACTTGTCTTAGTGGCCATACATTCCATCTGCTCTGATTAGGTCAGCCTAACCGACCTGATTGCCACAGCTTGCGCGACGCGCAAACCCCTGTCAATCCATGCGCGTACAAGTCAATTTAGCTTTTGCTTGCAAATATAGTTTTGCACGATGTAGGCTAGCGAAACACGACGCCTCTCTGGCTTCGTTTTTTGGGAGACCACCATGGAACAAGCACAGCAACAAATGGCGCCGCTGTCGGTGAGCGTCGAAGAATCTGCCCGCATTTTAGGTATCTCGCGCTCGGCCACCTACGAGCTGATCGCTCAAGGTGAACTCAAAACTTTCAAAATCGGCCGCCGACGCCTGGCACTGGCATCCGAGCTGAAGGCTTTTATCGAGCGCGCAGCAAAGGTCGGCGCACGGTGAAGTGCGAAAGGAATAAGGATTGGGGGTTGCGCATGGCTGCGCGAGAGGTTGCCAAGGCGGTGCTCGAACACCGCCTTAGCGAAAACACACTGGATAGCACCAACGTGAAGGGCAAACTATGACACGTCATTCTTCAACAGAGCAAGACTGCAAGATGATGGAGGCCCTGCGAAACGGGCCGGTATCGACCATCGAAGCCGCCAAGGAACTGGATATCGTCCAGCCCCCCAACACCATCCGCCGCCTCAGGAAAAAGGGTCATGAGATCCGCACCTATTGGACGCACCAGTCCACCGAGCCAGGCCGGCCACCTCACCGCGTGGCCAAGTACATTCTGATGCGCGAAGCGTCGTAATCCAGAGGTCGTAGAGGTCTCCGCAGTTTTGCGGCGACCTCTTGCGCCTGCCTGTGAGCTGCCGGTGGGCTTCGGCCCGTTGGTTATCCAGCCGAATTACGCTGAGGTCGATTCAGTGGAATGCCTAGCGACAAAACTACTTAGCCGTGGCGACGCGGTTAGCATTGAGCGTGGGCAGCTCGCCATTCAACCGGCGAGCGGCAAGCCCGTACCGCCGGAGTGGATCAGTATCAACCGGGCCAGAATTTGCCGTGAAGTGCTCATGTCGGTGGGCCTGGATGCATTCGAGTACGTAGGCTATTCAACCGGGCACTACGGCAAAACCCGGAGCGCCGGTATCACGCTTCAGTTTGTCTCGATGCTGTCCGGCCAATCTGTCTACGCAGTGTTCAACGCCGATCTGACGCGTCAGCGGAACACCGCTACGGCTAAGGCTGGCGCTCTGCTACCAAAAGGACAATTCCGCATCGGCAAGCGCAGCCACTTCTACAAGTTCTGGATGGGGACCGGCCTGCCTTTTCCTCGGCGGCTGGCGGCTATGCACGATTACATGGGGAAGCTACGTAGCGTCCTGGTGACTGGATTGGTGACTGATGACCGCTTCAAAGTCGGCAGTCTAGTGCCTGTCAGTCTGACCGCAGAGCAATTCAGAGCAGCCATTTTGCCGGACAACATCCGGACAATTTCCGGACAAGCGCCGGACAACTCCCGGACAAAAGTGCCGGACAAGGAAATGCCTACAGACCATGAAACACGAGGGTTACAGCCGTTTCCAACTACGTGTGTTTCAAACTACGGAAACAAGGTAATAAGGGAGGACGGTTACAAGACCTTTCCTTACTCCCCCATACACACACCTAAGCCACCACAGGACCAGAGTGTTGATGAGTGGTTGGAGGCATACAGCTCAACCTGATCTACTTTGCTGAGAAGGCACCGACCGCCAACAAATGAAAAAGGGCACCACCCTATTTCGGGGTAGTGCCCTCGATGCCGCGAAGGTTTCGTTGCTTATCAGCCCTACTCCAACACCACCGCGCGGTATTGCTGATCGCCGCCCAGGTCATCTGAGCCGAACAGAACCTGATTGACGGCCTTCCTACTCTCAAGCAGACGGTCATGCTCATCATGAGTGCCAATGTCCGCCGCCACCCACTCAGGGAGCTCCCTACGCCGCCGCATCTCGCTCAGGTGCGTCCACCATCGAGTAGAGTGACGACGCTCTGCCAGGATGAGCTCAACCACTAAGGTTCGTTGTTTGTCGGTGAAGAGAGGCAGAAGTACGGAGGTAGAGTCGCCCGACTCATTGCCTACCGAGCCCTCCCCCTCGAATTCGGACTTATCTTGGCCTTCCAGTGCGTTACTGATATTTTGGTAAAGTTGCATGACGTCGACCTTCAAGTTTCGTCGTGTGATCGCCAAGCCGCTGTTAGCGCAGCGGCTTGGCCCCCCTTCTGAGATGGCCAAAATCTGGACCATCGGCCTGATCGGCTAATTTCTGCCGATCAATTGGCGAAATATTCCGCCGGTTACTGCTTACCCTTCTCACTGATCCATCCCGCTGCCCAGCTCAGCGGGTCTCTCGTGCCCATCGGTTTGAGTGGCTTCCCGTCCCGAGCCGCCTGCTTGCCCTCCTCTTCCGTCGCCGTGTGAAGCCATACCGTTGTGTGCCTGAAACCTGCTTCGCGCTGACGCTCCTTAAAGAGCCTTTGTCGATCCGCTGCGGATAATGGCTTTGTTTTTTCCAGCTCTTTCATGTCGCACCTCGTTACCACTCACGATGACACTAATCATGCGTCATCGTGAGTGGTAACACAACTGTGGCGAGAAAAATATTTGCAGACCTCTGTCGCTTTATCGGTGGGCAACAGGAGCGGCAGCCATAAACGAGGTTGGAATGAGTGGTGGGAGGCGAAGACTTCATAGTGGCTAATGGCTTAGCATGCGGCTATGTAAATTGAATAGGGACTATTGCTATGGCGCTACTTAAGGATGACGTAACTCAGCTCGCGTTTTCTGTTTACGAAAGCAAAGGTGTCTTTGCGCTTTTGCTTGGTTCAGGCCTCTCGCGGGCGGCCGAGATACCGACGGGTTGGGAAATCACCCTAGACTTGGTGAAACGCGCCGCCTTAGCCCAAGGAATTGAGGAGCAGGCAGATTGGGCTGCCTGGTATCGCGAGACTACTGGGGAAGAACCCAACTACTCGACACTGCTGGAAAAGCTCGCATCATCCCCCGATGAGCGCCGCGCGATAATGCACCGCTACATCGAGCCAAACGCTGACGACCGAGAAGCAGGCAAAAAATTACCTACTGCTGCTCATCACGCTATTGCTAACCTCGTCGCAGGCGGTTTCATACGCGTAATCATAACCACCAACTTCGACCGGTTGATGGAAAATGCTTTACGCGAGAAAGGCATTGAGCCGACCGTGGTTTCTTCTGTGGATGTATTAGCGGGAGCGGAACCTATTACCCATAGCTCTTGCTACATTTTGAAGCTCCACGGAGACTATAAAGACGCCCGCATACTCAACACAGAGACTGAATTGAGCGGGTATCCAGAACAGTACAATGTTCTCTTGGATCGTATCCTGGATGAGCACGGACTTATTGTTAGCGGATGGTCAGGGGAATGGGATCATGCACTCCGAGCAGCGTTTATTCGTGCCCCAAACCGTCGTTACACCACTTACTGGGCATCTCGCGGCCGCCTCGGCAGTGGTGCGCAGGAGCTAGTTGATCACCGTAAGGCACGAGTTGTTTCAGCAGGAGATGCTGACACTTTATTCACCACACTTCAGAAATACGTGGATACGCTCGCACAGAGTCAGCGCCAAAACCCTCTAAGCATCGAACTTCTCGTTAGTAGCGCAAAGCGCTTCCTTGCAAAACAAGAGTATCGAATACAGCTCGACGACTTAGTACACCAAGAAAGCGAGCGACTCTTATCACAGATAGGAAGTGCAGACTTTTCACAGCCGTACCAATGGACTTCTAAAGAATTACAGTCCTATGCTTTAAGATACGAAGCTGTGAGCGAGGCACTGATAAAAATATGCGGAGTCCTTGGCAGGTGGGGCGACAAAGAAGGGAGTGAACTCCCTCTTGTTCTTGAACTTATTCGCGCACTGCACACTCATGCTGAAAGTGTGGGAAGCGGAAATACCGGCTATATTGGCTTACGCTCATATCCAGCCTTACTTATCTTTACTGCCTACGGACTGGGATTAACCCGAAGTGAACGATGGGGAACTCTTCACAAGCTATTCACCGCTCAGCTGCACTTAACGTATCGAGGCCCAGCCCGAATAATTGATACCCTTTTCTTATGGAAGTGGAAGGGAGCTGAAAATGACCAATGGAAAAATATGGAGGGCTACAAAGATCGTAAAACGGCGCTGAGTGACTACCTACTAAGTCTTTTCTCTGATTATAGCAAGCCTTTTATGGGCCTCGTATCTGACTTTGAACTACTTTATGAGCGCTTCGAAATATTAGGATCTCTTGCTTTCTTTGAAAGCGAAGCTGAAAATAAAGATGCCATTCAAGAATCCTTAGCAAAGAATCCCCGCAATGGCTGGGCATGGATGGTAGTCGGCAGATCTGGATGGCACTCTAGCAACGCAAGCAGAATTTTGGCGGAAGTTGAATCCGATCCATTTAAAAGTATTCTGTTGGAGGCAGGATTTGCAGGAAAGGATATAGATCTTTTCGAACTATTCCCTAAAAATTTTAGAGCAATTGCCCATCATATTAGTTGGTAGCCTCATATAAATTTCTAGAAATTACTCTAGGTACTGATCTTCTCTGAATAAGAGAAGTCAGCGCATAGTTTTTGATGAATCGAACAGGGCTAACATCACGCCGCCTCTACGGCAGATTCAGAGCGCGGCAATTATCTCACCAGTGGAATACCTCACAGTTTGACGTTTTGGTCTATCTGGCCGATCGGTAATCGCTCTCACATCGACGAGACAGACCTAGTGAGCCGACTCATCAGGTCTGCTTGCCTCAACCTCACGACAGAGAACAGATAAGGGCCGCCAACGTAGCTCGTCATCCCGATAAAAATTCCTGCTCTGCACATTCCCCATGAGTCGAGAGTCGAGCCACCTGAACTGCCTGCGGCTATTACGCGCGGGCGTATGCTGCTGGCTTGACGAAAATGCAGTGCTGACGTATTGTCAACGCTCGTGGCCAGATGCGGGTCAGCTAGTTTACTAGTGAGAGGGTTCAATTCCCTCAAGGCCGACGAGTATCACGTTGAAATTTAATATTTGGCCGCAGCACTATTAAATCCGTTAATAACTCTTTCGAAATTGATATATAATCTAATTTCTTAGCTTTAGCCAATTGGGCCACATCTATATCTCGTGCACCCAAGAAACTGCATCGACTCAAATCGGCACCATCAAACCTCACGCCCGCCAAGCTAACCTTTTTAAAAATCGTATTAGGCATCGTACAATTAATAAATTCCGCCTGATTTATATCCACGCCTTCAAACTTAACGCCAGCCAGAGTGGCACCCTGAAAGTTGCACTTATACATCTTTACGGACATAAAATCCGTATTTCTAATTGTGCAATCAACAAAATTTGAAGACCTCATATCAACATCATCAAAAGTGGTAGAAGTTATCTTCCCACCAGTTAACTTCAGGCCAATCACAGCACAACCCTTTAACTTCAGGCCTTTCAGCTCTCTCCCCACCAAATGCAAATCTCTTACAATGAATTTTGTATTTCCGGCCACACTTAATCTTTTTAGAGCTCCAATCTTTCTCAAGTGAGCCTCCGGAAAATCAAGATCCGCGTAATCAGCAAGCTCCTCCTTACTCTGCAATATAGATTTTGCATGCTCTCGTCGTCCATCCAGCCACAATAAAAGCACACCGACAACGGCAAGCTCTATCAGCATCCCGTGCAGCTCAACAAGCACATTTTCCCAGAACCCTCTATTATAGGCACCTAGAGTAGTATTTGGAAAAATAGTAGTACTTATAAACTCCCAAGCCGAACTAATTGTAAAGATAACTATAAAAGCAACTAGCACAACAAGAAGTGCTGTCCCAATAGGACTGTTTATAACCTTACGCAATTCCACGCCCTCTCCCTGTTAATTACTCGTACAATATGAAGCATTGTCCTCAGCGCGGTGCTTCCCTGCTGAAATTGGACTGATGCGTAGTGTGACGCCTCGTGCTCTGTAAGACAATTTCATCTCACTGAGACGGTTCGGTCTCACTCAGCGTGGCGGAAACGCCACAGAGTGTGGCGAACAACAGACGGTGGGGTGGTCAACATCACCATACCATCGCCGCAAGGCACAGGATGGAGCCGCTGCCTCCCCGTCGAGACAGACCAAATGAGCCGGTTCGGACCGTTTGGTCTGCTTGCCGGCCGTCGCTCCTGACAGCAGGCTGGAGCAGGTGTTGCGATGACAGCATCACCTTCAGATAAAGGTGATCTTGGCCCACTTAAACCAGGGCACGCCTTCAAAATGCGAAAGCGTGCCGCATCTGCCTCTTAGCGGATTTTTCTCGCGTAGCCTTTCTTGACCACGCGCCCAATATAGCTATTCAGCCCTTGGCCAGCCCTAGCCAGCCGGTGCATTTCAGCAATAGATCCCGGCCCAGCGCTTTCATTGGTATAGAGGTACTGCGCACCGTCGTTAAACTCGACAGTGATTGAACCATTCCCTATCTCAAATGCGGCCACATTTGAGTCTCCCCCTAAGTTCCTATAACGCTCCATTAGCTTTCCTTTGTACGGTAGCTCGTGAGCAGGCCGGCTATCTGGCCTGTGGCCATGACGTTAGCCCAGGATCGCTACTTGTCCAAAAAAGGGCATAAGTTTTCGACAGTCCCCGCAAAGCCCAATCGGAATACCTGGTAGCAGTGTAGGTTTACCACCACTGGTGGAAGATGCGTCCAAAGCTGGACGCATCAAATCCGCGCCACGTTTTCATATCTCGCAAAACGTGGCGCGAGAATCTGACAAAACCTGCCATCCCAAAACGGTAGTTCAGCCCCCCCGCCCCACCCTCAATCTGAGGCCGGACTGAGCTGAAATTCCAGCCCTGTATCACTTTGCCTATCCTCGACTTACTGCAACAAAAACACCCTCTCCAATCCTGCCAAAACCAACTATTTCAGTCCCGTTTAATCCGGTTACGTGTATCATCTAGAGTACACCTAAAAAGCACTGGATAAATGATCAGATCATGCCTAATGTGAGTTTTTGAGCCATTCAAAACCCATTCGAGGCAGCACCTATGAACACAGCTAAGCCCGCCCGAGGACGCCAGCACAAACCAACTCGCTCCGAAGTTGCTGCCGCCTGGGGCCGCCTTCGCGAAGCCGCAGCAGACGGAAGCGTTCAAGCATCCGCGCTGCTGATAGCGCTCGCTGAAAACAAACCGGTCATCGCTATGGAATCGCCCACCGCATGACTGATCGCGATAAAGCCGGCAAATGGAAGCCGGGGCAGTCAGGTAATCCCGGTGGTCGTTCTGGCCAAACGCAGGAGCTGCGCGCCCGCCTCGCGGAAGGTGCAGATGCCGTGACAAAGAAGGTTCTGACAGCGGCCAAGAAGGGCGATATGCAGGCTTGCCGACTGATCCTCGAGCGCCTGGTACCGCCAATCAAACCAACTGCCGAGACCGTGTGCTTCGAACTCGATGACACCGACCTACCCAGCGCAGCCAAATCAATCCTTCGCGCAGTTGCCGCCGGCGAACTACCGCCCGACCAGGGCAAAGCGTTGATCGAAGGGCTAGGCGCTGTTGCCCGGGTAATCGAAGTTGCCGAGCTACAGAAGGCCGTCGAAGAACTTCGCGAACAGATGGAGGGAATGCGGCAATGAGCATTAAGTGGATGCGCGCCGAGCTCAAGCGAATTGCGGAAAAGATCGGCGCCGAAGACGAAGAGACAGTGCTCGTTATGTTGACGGTAGTGGACTGCAGCGTTGACGCGGTTGAGGAGGAGATGGACTACCCCAAGACAGTGGGCCACTCCTTCAACTATCCCGTCCTGGGCGTGCAAACGGTGATGCACTTCCCACTGTGCACCATGAACAGCAACGACGCGGCCAATCTAGCAGAGGCGTTCATTCTCCACGTCCGCGCAATTGAAAGCCTCCGCCGTCCCGCTCCGGTAGGCGTGATGGATATGCGGCCATTCCCAAGCTCTAGTGCCTGGATCTTCCCGCCGCTGGCTGATGGGCAAAACATCAAAGAGCACGTCGCAGAACAGTACCAACTGATCATCGAGGCCCGCCATGAACATCCGTAACCAGGTGGCCAAACTGCGCCAGCAATCCGGGCTCACTCAGTTCAATCGTGACGTGCGAGAGATCAGCGCCCTTATGGACGAGTTGCACGCAGCAGCAACCGGCGGCGACTCCCCGGAGAACGCTTCCCTACTCGAGATCCTGAGCGAAGCCTCAGACCAAAGCCGGCCGAACCGCGGCCAGACAATCAAAAGGTAACTCAATGAAAATCGGCAAACGCTCCGTCCTCAAAGTTGGCTTGGCCAACCTCCATTACTCCGAATACGAGCACTCCCGGGTAGAGGCCCGAACATTCAATATTCAGCGCCCCGACGGCACCAAAGGCACATGGCAGGCCGGCGGCTTGCTGAAGTCGGTTCGCCATTTGCAGGGCTTGGCGCTGGAGACTTTCAAGGACCTTGGAGAAGAAATTCTCTCGATTCGGGGAAACAAAGACCTCAACGCCGCAGCCATCGAGCGCAAGGGCAAGGAACAGATCGACGGGATCGTTCCTGCCTTGATGCCGGCTATGGAAAAGGCGGCAAAGGATATGCTGACGCTGGCCCAAACAGTGGTCAACGGCTTTGCTCCGGTCACGCCTCGCGCAAGCTCGGACGTTGTTGGCTTCCTGGCTGATCAGGAGCTACGAGCCATCGTGCGGAGCCTTAAGCCGGAAGAGCGCCAGCGACTGGTCGCTGAGGCGCGTGCAGGTAGTCATCCCGACGTTGTAGAGGCGGTGCTCAGGGCAAACCCAATGCTCTCCGGGCTATCGCCAGAGGCGGCTGACAGCCTTTCGCGTGCAGGTATTGCCGCGTCCCGCGCCGAAGACATAGAAGGGCTCAAGCAGATGCTAGCGATCTATGATGACGTGCTGGCCACCGCCTCCAATGCTGGTGTCGCACTGAGCGGTATGGTCGCCAATTCGAATGGGTACACCGGCCGGTTTGAGAAGTGGCGATCGGGCTGTGAGGGCTCCGAAGCACTTCGCGAATGGCTGGCGAAAATGCCCACACGCACCTCCGCAAAAGCGTCTCCTGATCAATCCGAAGCGGCCTAACTGCCCAAGCGCGTGCCTGCCGATCGGGTCTATGCCTACCAGGCCGCCGTCCCAGGGGGCGCTACGTTGCTGGTAAGCCGGGATAACGGGGTTTGGGCTTCAGGTGGCTGTATCGCGACCGTACTCATTGACGGGAAAAAGGTCGCGCGCATCAACACTGGCGAAGTGGTGAAACTTCAGATCGAGCCGGGCCGTCATATTATCGGCATCGGTGGTGATTATGAGGGCAACGGCCTTGGCGCGATGCAGATCGGCCAGCCAGTCAAGGAAACGGCATCAGTGGTGGGGGCGGGTGAGGTTCAGAAGTACCGAATCTCTGGCACGCAGAACGGAACGGATATTCGCCCCAGCTCGCATTGACCTACCATCGTGGCGAAAACAACACAGTGTGTTGAAACCTACACACTGTGTGGCTTTCGCCAGTCTGTTCCAGCCCTAAGCCTTAGGCTCCAAGCTTTCTAGCTATGCGCTCCAGCATAGAGCCCGCATTCATAAACTCGGTGACGCCGACCACCCCACCGCAACGCGAGCACTGAACAAACATCATTCTGAAATTAGACCCTGCAATTTTGGCCTCCTTCATCTCAAAGCTTGTACCGTCGCATTTTACGCATTTCGAGCTAGCCATCTAAGTCACTCCATAACCTACTTTCCAATTGAAAACGAAAGATATCAGAGTGCCATCCTTTAGGGTATGCCTATCCAGATACAGGCTTATTTTGCCTTTTCCGTGCTTTTCGCTTGATAAGTAACACCCATAGTGCAACATTATTAGTAGAACGCCCTAACTGATACAGGCACCCATCATGTTCATGCGCGCATACCTCCGAGCCTCCACCGAAGAGCAAGACGCCGGCCGTGCCCGGGCGTCGCTCGAGCAGTTCGCCAGCGACCATAACAAGGTCATTGCAAGCGTGTACCTGGAGAACGCCAGCGGCGCCACAGCCGACCGGCCTGAGCTAATGCGCCTGCTCAAGGATGCCCGCAAGGGTGACGTGTTGCTGGTGGAGTCGATAGACCGCCTCTCCCGCTTACCGGTGGAGGACTGGCAAAAGCTGAAGGCTGCGATCGACTCCAAGGGCCTGCGCATCGTCGCGCTTGACCTGCCGACCAGCCACCAGGGAATGCAGGACACCAAGGGCGATGAGTTCACCGGGCGGATGCTGGGAGCAATCAACTCAATGCTGGTGGAAATGATGGCCGCAATCGCGCGCAAGGATTACGAGCAGCGCCGCAATCGCCAGGCCCAGGGTATTGAAAAAGCGAAGGCCGCAGGCAAATACCAGGGACGCCCTGTGGACGTCGATCTGCACAAGCGCGTGAGGGAGTTGCTAAGCGCTGGGCTAGGTATCCGAGCAACAGCTAGGCACGCTAACTGCTCAACTACTACAGTCTTGCGAATTAGAGAGGGACTCTAGCGTGTTTGCGGTGCTTGTTGCGGTTGCACCGGCTGCACCTGCTGAACCGGCTGCTGAATAAGTTGAGGCAGTGCAGTAGCAGGCACTGTCTGGCTGTACACCGATCGCTTAGCCATATCCATGCCGAAATCGATCGCTTTATTGCCGACATAGCCGACTATTGCCAGCACAGCTAAGGCTGCATAAATCTGCTTCTCAACGGTCGAGAGTTTGCCTTTGACCTTAGCATGCTCGTCCTTTAGCTCTTTTACTGTGTCTGTGAGCGCTTTGATGCTTGCTTCCATTGAGACTACGGAAACCTTCAAGTCGGTAAAGGCCTGCATAGCCCAATCAGGGCCAGATCTTGGAGGTGTTGATATTGGTGATGATGGTGTCGTGTCATCCTCACGCCGATGTTTAGCCATTACGCCTCCCACCGCGACTTCATCCAGTCCCAGATATGTGTTGGCGCGCGGCCGAAATACGAACCGATTGACGCAACCACACCAGTACCGGTGGTGCCCTCTGAGATGCCAACGATATTCGACAGTTCTTGGCTGGTACCGGAGTAGCTGACTGCGAAGCCGGAGGTCGGAAGCTTGATGAAATCGAGCTTTGCGCTGTTTTTCAAGGTTTCAAGCTCTCGCTCGATCAAGTGAGGGTTCGCGATTGGAACGATGAGAAATATAGCCATGAGATTTGCGGTCCATTACTAGCTCATCCGTGAGATTGGGATGAGTATCTTCTATATCAACGACAGTACACCAGTGCAATCAGTCAATATTTTTAACGTTTTCTATTGCCTAGATAAAAGCCCCGCAAGGTGAACCTGTACGGGGCTTTAAACGCCTGCTGCTGTCACCCTGCTGTCACGATAAAAGTGAGCTGGCAGCGGATCTAGTTAAGAGGCCCTATTTATGTGGTGTCCCAGGGCCGGTTCGAACGGCCAACCTTCCCCTTAGGAGGGGGATGCTCTATCCAATTGAGCTACTGGGACTAATGACAGGCGCAGAGCCAAATTGCACTGCGACAGACGGCGTGCATGTTAACGGCCAAGGTGAGTTTTGTCATGTCGTCCGTCAGCTTTTTAGGCGTAAGACTCCACCACTCCAGACCCACGGCCGGCCCAGGTCCACAGGGCTGCCAAGTCTCATCGTGCAAAATGCACTAACACAAAAGGCCATCATTGCATCTTGCAACGAGCAGCACTTGCGAATCGTTTATAAACTATTGTTTTTAAAGGATTTTTATCAACTTAGAAGCTGGCACGATGACTGCACTCTTTACCTTATCAATCTGTCCTGCACATGAACACGGGGAAACACCCATGAACAGCACCCTCCTGCTTCTGAACGCACTGGCCCTGGCCGTCCTCGTGATGTTCCAGTTTCAGAACAGTAGCGACAGCGATGCGGCACAGCTCAGCCACACAGGCAGCCACCAGACCCAGCAACGAGCACAATTGGCGGTGATGACAGCCAATGGCCAACCCTCTGTCCAACTGGCACAAGGTGCGCAGGCCGCCAGCACTTCTGAACACTGGATTTTCTAAGCGAGCCGATCATGACCAAGACCACCTGGTTGCTTCTTTCCCTGACAATCGCCACCGGTATCCTGGGGATCAACGCAACGTCGAATTATTGGCAGATCCTTTCTCTGAGCGCCTGCGCCGTCTTCGCCAGCGCATGGGTGATTGCCGCGATTGTCGGGCGCCGCTTCAAATTCGACCCGGTCCTACGCTGAATAGCCGGTTCACCCTCCTCGCTCCAGCCCCGCCTATCGCCCGACCTTATGTCGCCTCGGCTCGCAAATCGGCCATTTGCCACTAGTCTTAAAATTAAGGGCAAAAGGCCACATTGCTATAGGATGTGCGCCCGAAAACCCTCTCGCGTCGAGAGCCCGCGCCGCGTTTACGGCGTGGAAAAGTTTTCCAACCAGTCCGCAAATTTGAAAATGAGTACTGGCATAACGCCTTTAGTAAGTTCAATATTTGTCACAGAATTGACGCCAAGGAACTGGCAAATTTGAGGCATGATGCGGCCTCTTTGCAATTCAGGTTGAACATTTGTTCGCAAGCCTTGTCCTAACACACATCTTGCGGCCAATTCCAAAAACCGCTCCCCTGAACTAACCGGTTAAATATATGCGCCCATTGAAACAGGCAATTTATTCCAGCCGTACGGCTGACAAGTTCGTCGTACGTCTGCCAGACGGAATGCGGGAACGCATTGCCGAGGTGGCTCGCAATCATCACCGCAGCATGAATTCTGAAATCATCGCGCGCATGGAGCAAAGCCTTATTCAGGAAGGCGCGTTGGGTGACGAACTGAGCATGCGCATGGACAGCCCGGAGCTGTCACTGCACGAACGCGAGCTGCTGCAGCGGTTTCGCCAACTGTCCCACCGTCAGCAAAATGCGCTTGTGTCGCTGATTGCCCATGACGTCGAGGCAGCCGCAGAAGCCGAATAATCGGCAACTGAAAGCTGAAGCCAGCCTTGCGCTGGCTTTTTTTTGCCTGGAATTTAGGGACGACGCGCGAAAACCAAGGGGACCGATTTTCTATTGGTGCCCGGCGTTATCGTTAACGATTTTCGCGAGCAAGCTCGCTCCTACAGAAGTGGGAGCGAGCTGCGGGTCAGAGCAGGAAGATCGTCGCCAAGCCCAGGAAGATGAAGAAGCCACCACTATCGGTCATGGCGGTGATCATCACACTGGCGCCCATCGCAGGGTCGCGCCCAAGGCGTGCCAGGGTCATGGGGATCAATACCCCCATTAACGCTGCCAGCAACAGATTGAGCGTCATGGCCGCTGTCATGACCACCCCCAGGGACCAACTGCCATACAGCAGATAGGCCACCACACCAATGACACCACCCCACACCAGGCCATTGATCAGACCCACCGCCAATTCCTTGCGCATCAAGCGCGAAGTATTGCCCGTACTCACCTGATCCAGGGCCATCGCCCGTACGATCATGGTGATGGTCTGATTACCCGAGTTGCCGCCAATACCGGCCACGATGGGCATCAGCGCTGCCAACGCCACCAGCTTCTCGATAGAGCCCTCAAACAGGCCAATCACCCGCGATGCAATGAACGCAGTGACCAGGTTGACCGCCAGCCACGCCCAACGGTTGCTCAGGGATCGCCAGACTGACGCAAAAATATCTTCCTCTTCACGCAGACCCGCCATGTTGAGGACTTCGTTTTCGCTTTCTTCACGGATCAGGTCGACCATCTCGTCGATGGTCAAACGGCCGATAAGCTTGCCGTTCTTGTCGACCACCGGGGCCGAGATCAAGTCATAACGCTCAAATGCCTGGGCGGCATCATAGGCATCTTCATCTGGATGAAAACTGACCGGGTCGCTGGCCATGACCTCGGCCACCTGCTTGTCTGGATCATTGACCAGCAGGCGCTTGATCGGCAGCACGCCCTTGAGGATGCCTTCATAGTCGACCACAAACAGCTTGTCTGTGTGCCCCGGCAGTTCCTTGAGGCGCCGCAGGTAACGCAGGACAACTTCCAGGCTGACATCCTCACGGATGGTCACCATTTCGAAGTCCATCAGCGCACCGACCTGCTCCTCGTCATAGGACAACGCGGAGCGCACTCGCTCACGCTGCTGGCCGTCGAGGGTCTCCATCAGCTCATGGACAACGTCACGGGGCAGTTCAGGGGCCAGGTCGGCCAGCTCGTCGGCGTCCATCTCCTTGGCCGCAGCCAGGAGCTCGTGATCGTCCATGTCGGCGATCAGGGTCTCACGCACCGAGTCGGATACTTCAAGGAGGATGTCGCCATCGCGATCAGCCTTGACCAACTGCCAAAGCGTCAGACGGTCGTCCAGCGGCAGGGCTTCAAGGATGTAGGCAACGTCGGCAGAGTGCAGGTCATCGAGCTTGCGCTGCAATTCGACGAGATTCTGCCGGTGGACCAGGTTCTCGACCCGGTCATGATGAGGACCTTCCTGGCGATGGGTCAGATCTTCGACCACACGCTGGCGATGCAGCAGCTCGACGACTTGCGCCAGGCGATCCTGCAGGCTTTCTTGTGTTTTCTTTACTTCTACTTCGGTCATAGGCGAACTCCACTCCCAGCAGCGGGGCACGCCGGAGGGATCAATCAGTCAATTCATGATTGGTAAAACGGGGTACTGAGTAACTACTGGGTAAGTCCATGGAGGTATTCCACAAGCCCCGGCGGGGCTGACGGGCGCAATGATACACGTTGCGCCCGCTTTAAACGTTAAAAAACTGGAAAGAACAAGCGCTTGCGCAGCAAAGCTGAGTATTGGCCGCACGTATGAAACTGCGACGACACCGACAGAAAAGAAAACACATAGGCGAGAGAAAAACATGCGCGACCGAGATAGGCCCAACAAAAAACACTCGACCCGCAACAGGAAAATAAAAACCCCAGACGGCAAAAAGCCCGCACTAGGCGGGCTTTTTGTTTGTATGGTGCACTCGACAGGATTCGAACCTGTGACCGCTCGGTTCGTAGCCGAGTACTCTATCCAGCTGAGCTACGAGTGCAGATTGTGGTTTTATACCAGATCACAACTGGTTGGAGCCAAGTTACCTGCATTGCTGCAACTAACTCTTAAATGGTGCACTCGACAGGATTCGAACCTGTGACCGCTCGGTTCGTAGCCGAGTACTCTATCCAGCTGAGCTACGAGTGCATTTGTTGCCGCGCATTATAGGCCGTTCAATCTCTATGTAAAGCTATTTTTTCGTTTAATTTCAACAACTTAGCGAAAAAACCAGATTGCAACGTACTAAGCAAATAATGGCGGAGAACGGGGGATTCGAACCCCCGACACCCTTTTGAGGTGTACTCCCTTAGCAGGGGAGCGCCTTCGGCCACTCGGCCAGCTCTCCGCAACACGGGGCGTATATTAACCAGCTTCATCCCCGTTTGCAAACATAAAAAACGATAAAAATTAATGGCTTGGTTCGTCGTCCTTCTCTTTCTTGATCCGCAGGTAGATTTCCTCACGGTGGACGGCCACCTCTTTGGGGGCATTGACCCCAATCCGCACTTGATTGCCTTTGACGCCAAGCACGGTCACGGTGATTTCGCCATCACCAATAATCAGGCTTTCTGCGCATCGACGAGTCAGAATCAGCATACCTTTCTCCTCACGCATTTCATTTCGGGAACAACAGTCTGCAAAAAAAGGCCTTAGCCCCATGACCCAGCGGCCATGACCCTACATGCCTAAGTATTGTCGAGCACGGACAAAAGAACAGGCCTGCACCCTCACCCGACAAAAAAGAAAGGCGCGGATCAACCGCGCCTTCCTGGCAACGCGTTACTCGCCCTGTCGAGCCGGCGCGTCCAGTTCGAAAGCGGTATGCAGTGCACGCACAGCCAGCTCTAGGTACTTCTCTTCGATCACCACCGACACCTTGATCTCCGAGGTGGAGATCATCTGGATATTGATGGTCTCCTTGGCCAGGGATTCGAACATGCGGCTGGCAACACCCGCATGGGAGCGCATGCCCACACCGACGATCGACACCTTGGCGATCTTGGTGTCGCCCACCACTTCACGGGCGCCGATCTCCTTGGCAGTGTTCTGCAGGATACGTTCGGCCGCGTCGTACTCGTTGCGGTGCACAGTGAAGGTGAAGTCGGTGGTGTTATCGTGCGCAACGTTCTGCACGATCATGTCGACTTCAATGTTCGCGCCACTGATCGGCCCGAGAATCTTGAATGCCACGCCCGGGGTGTCTGGCACGCCACGGATGGTCAGCTTGGCTTCATCGCGATTAAAGGCGATGCCGGAAATGATCGGCTGTTCCATGGATTCCTCTTCATCAATAGTAATGAGGGTGCCCGGACCCTCTTTAAAGCTGTGCAATACGCGCAGCGGTACGTTGTACTTGCCGGCGAACTCCACCGCACGGATCTGCAGCACCTTGGAGCCGAGGCTGGCCATTTCCAGCATCTCTTCGAAGGTGATCTTGTCCAGGCGCTGGGCCACGGACACCACGCGCGGATCGGTAGTGTAGACGCCGTCCACATCTGTGTAGATCTGGCATTCGTCAGCCTTCAAGGCTGCCGCCAGCGCCACACCAGTGGTGTCGGAGCCACCACGGCCCAAGGTCGTGATATTGCCGTGCTCGTCAACGCCCTGGAAACCGGCGACAACCACTACGCGACCGGCCTTCAGGTCACCACGAATCTTCTGGTCGTCAATCTGCAGGATGCGCGCCTTGGTATGCGCGCTGTCTGTCAGGATCCGTACCTGAGTGCCAGTGTAGGACACCGCCGGAACGCCACGCTTGTTCAGCGCCATGGCCAACAGGGCAATGGTCACTTGCTCGCCCGTGGACACGATCACATCCAGCTCACGTGCCAGCGGAGCTTGATCACCGCTGATTTGCTTGGCCAGCTCGATCAGGCGATTGGTCTCGCCGCTCATGGCCGACAGCACCACAACCAGGTCGTCGCCCGCATCGCGGAATTTCTTAACCTTGTCGGCGACCTGCTCGATTCTTTCGACAGAGCCGACCGAGGTGCCTCCAAATTTCTGTACGATCAAAGCCATTTCTAAGCCGCCTCAGCCCGTAAAGGGGCGCCCAATAAACAAATCTTCCAGTACCTAGGCAAGCCCATGCCTTAAGCATGGGCCCGCCGACAGCGCCTTAAATACCGGCTTCGACAAATGGCACGGTCAGGGCCAGCGCCGCGTCCAGGGCTCCAGCGTCTACACCACCGCCTTGCGCCATGTCCGGACGACCGCCGCCCTTGCCGCCCACTGCCGCAGCAGCTTGCTTCATCAAATCACCGGCCTTGAGTTGGCCAGTCAGGTCCTTGGTTACACCGGCAACCAGTACGACCTTTTCCTCATGGACACTGCCGAGCAGGATCACTGCGCGGCCGAGCTTGTTCTTCAACTGATCAACCAAGGCCAACAACGCCTTGCCGTCCTGACCGTCCAGGCGTGCGGCCAGAACCTTCACGCCCTTGATGTCCAGTGCCGAGGCCGACAAGTCGTCGCCCGCTGCGCTGGCCGCCTTGGCTTGCAACTGCTCCAGCTGTTTTTCCAGCAGGCGGTTGCGCTCCAGTACGGCAGAGAGCTTGTCGATCAGATTGTCACGGCTGCCCTTGACCAGGGTCGCCGCTTCCTTGAGTTGTTCTTCGGCCGCATTGAGATAGGCCAGGGCCGCAGCACCGGTCACTGCCTCGATACGCCGTACACCGGAAGCCACACCGCCTTCGCTGATGATTTTCAGCAGGCCGATGTCGCCGGTGCGCTTGGCATGGATACCACCGCACAGCTCCACGGAGAAGCTGCCGCCCATGCTCAGTACGCGTACGTTGTCGCCGTATTTCTCGCCGAACAGCGCCATGGCGCCTTTGGCCTTGGCGGTCTCGATGTCGGTTTCTTCGGTTTCCACCGGGGTGTTCTTGCGCACCTCGGCGTTGACGATATCTTCCAGGGCCTTGATCTGCTCAGGCTTGATCGCTTCGAAGTGGCTGAAGTCGAAGCGCAGGCGCTGGCTGTCGACCAACGAACCCTTCTGCTGGACGTGCTCGCCCAGTACCTGGCGCAGCGCGGCGTGCAGCAAGTGGGTGGCCGAGTGGTTCAGCGCAGTGGCGTGGCGCACGTCGGCGTCCACCTGGGTTTCCACTGGCGCGCCCACCAGCAGGCTGCCCGACGCCAGTACACCGTGGTGCAGGAACGCGCCGCCGGTCTTGGTGGTGTCACGCACATCAAAACGACCGGAGGCTGCCTTGAGCACACCACAGTCGCCAATCTGGCCACCGGATTCTGCGTAGAACGGCGTCTGATCAAGGACCACCACGCCCTCATCGCCTTCATTCAACACATCAACCGATTGGCCTTCTTTATAGAGGGCAACCACCTTGGCCGAACCGTTGGTGGCGGTGTAACCGGTAAATTCGGTGGCCACGTCAACCTTCACCAGGCTGTTGTAGTCCATGCCAAAGGAGCTGGCCGAACGTGCGCGCACGCGCTGGGCTTCCATCTCGCGCTCGAAACCGGCCTCGTCGAGGGTCAGGTTGCGCTCGCGGGCGATATCGCCGGTCAGGTCCATCGGGAAGCCGTAGGTGTCGTAGAGTTTGAACACCACATCACCCGGCACCACGTCGCCTTTCAACTCGGCGAGGTCTTGCTCGAGGATTTTCAGGCCCTGCTCCAGGGTCTTGGCGAACTGCTCTTCTTCAGCCTTGAGCACGCGCTCAATGTGCGCCTGGTTCTCGGTGAGCTCGGGGAACGCCTGGCCCATCTCGGCCACCAGGGCCGCGACGATCTGGTAGAAGAAGCTGCCGCTGGCGCCCAGCTTGTTGCCGTGACGGCAGGCGCGACGAATGATGCGACGCAGCACGTAGCCACGGCCTTCGTTGGATGGCAGCACGCCATCGGCAATCAGGAAGCCGCAGGAACGAATGTGGTCAGCCACCACTTTGAGCGATGCCTGGTCGTCGTTGGCGCAGCCGATGGCCTTGGCCGCCGCCGCCAGCAGGCTTTGGAACAGGTCGATTTCGTAGTTGGAGTGCACGTGCTGCATCACCGCACTGATCCGCTCAAGGCCCATGCCGGTGTCGACCGACGGCGCTGGCAACGGATGCAACACGCCATCGGCGGTGCGGTTGAACTGCATGAACACGTTGTTCCAGATCTCGATGTAGCGGTCGCCGTCTTCCTCTGGCGAGCCCGGTGGGCCGCCCCAGATGTCGGCGCCGTGATCGTAGAAGATCTCGGTGCACGGGCCGCACGGGCCGGTATCGCCCATGGTCCAGAAGTTGTCGGAGGCGTACGGGGCGCCTTTGTTGTCGCCGATACGCACCATGCGCTCGGCCGGCACGCCGACTTCCTTGGTCCAGATGTCGTAGGCCTCGTCATCGCTGGCGTAGACCGTGACCCAGAGTTTTTCCTTCGGCAGTTTCAGCACGCCAGTGAGGAAGGTCCAGGCGAAGTTGATCGCGTCTTGCTTGAAATAGTCGCCAAAGCTGAAGTTGCCGAGCATTTCGAAAAAGGTGTGGTGACGGGCGGTATAGCCGACGTTTTCCAGGTCGTTGTGCTTACCACCGGCGCGCACGCACTTCTGGCTGCTGACAGCACGGGTGTAGGCGCGTTTTTCCTGGCCCAGGAAGCAGTCCTTGAACTGGTTCATCCCCGCGTTGGTGAACAGCAGGGTTGGGTCATTGCCTGGGATCAAAGAGCTGGAGGAGACACGGGTGTGACCTTGCTCTTCGAAGAAGCGAAGGAAGGCTTCACGGATTTCTGCGCTTTTCATTAGGTTCTTCCACGGAGGCTGCGGCCAAAGGCCAGTGCGCAACATCAATCAGACGGAGCGACGGCAAAGGGCCGCATTATATCGGCCCTTTGCCCGTGGTACAGCGTGTTTATACGATAGAAACAGTCAATTAGACGGTCTGCACTGTCATTTCCGGGAAAACTCGACAAATGTCGCCAACACTTGTTCGATCTGTGCCCGGCTGACGTCCAGGTGCGTGACCATGCGCAGGCGCGGCGCCGCACTCAACTTGATCCCGCGCTCCTCGGCAAAGGCTTTCAGCGCCTGGGCCTGCTCGCCGATCTGCACGTAGACCATGTTGGTCTGTACCGGCTCCACGCTATAACCGGCCTTGCGCAGCTCGTCGCCCAACCACAAGGCATTGGCGTGATCTTCGGCCAGGCGTGCCACCTGATGGTCCAGGGCATACAGCCCCGCCGCTGCCAGCGAACCGGCCTGGCGCATGCCACCGCCGACCATCTTGCGCAAACGGCGAGCCTTGGCGATCAACGCACTGGAACCGCACAGCACCGAGCCCACCGGCGCGCCAAGGCCCTTGGACAGGCATACCGAGACCGAATCGAAATGCTGGGTAATCTCCCGCGCATCCACACCCAGCTTGACCGCTGCGTTGTACAGGCGCGCGCCGTCCAGGTGCAGGGCCAGGCCATGCTCACGGGTAAACGCGCGTGCGGCAGCCAGGTAGCTGATGGGCAGCACTTTGCCCTGCATGGTGTTTTCCAGGGCCAACAGCCGGGTGCGGGCGAAGTGGAAGTCATCCGGCTTGATCGCTTCTGCGACCTGGGCCAGGTCCAGCGAACCGTCGGCCTGGACTTCCAGGGGCTGCGGCTGGATCGAGCCCAGCACCGCCGCGCCGCCGCCCTCGTATTTGTAGGTGTGGGCTTGCTGGCCGACGATGTATTCCTCGCCCCGCTCGCAGTGAGCCATCAGCGCCAGCAGGTTGCTCATGGTACCGGTAGGCACGAACAGCGCTGCGGCAAAGCCCAGGCGCTTGGCCAGTTCGGCCTCAAGGTGGTTGACGCTGGTGTCTTCACCGTAGACATCATCGCCGCTCGGCGCGCTGGCCATGGCATCGCGCATGCCTGGGGTGGGTTGGGTCACGGTGTCGCTACGAAGATCAATCACGGACATCAAGCTGGCCTCTGCGTGTGGGGAGTTCCCTGTTGTAACCGATTACTGCGGGTATCACGGGCAAATATCAACCCCTGCCCTTGTAGGATTCGGCTTGCCGGCTCCTACAGGGGCTGCCCGCAAACCTGTCGATAGTCGATATCAACAAGCACCCTATGCAGTTTTTCGAAATGTATGGTAAAAACTCTCCGCTGCCAGGGTTCTGGTGGCAACGTTCTCAGGGCGGGGTGTAATTCCCCACCGGCGGTAATTGCGTGCAATACGCATAGCCCGCGAGCGCTTGGCGCCTCGAACTGCTTATGCAGGACGGCGGCAAGGTCAGCAGACCCGGTGTGATCCCGGGGCCGACGGTCATAGTCCGGATGAAGAGAGAACGGGATTGGCGCCTAAGGGCCGTGTGCGAGAAATCATGCCTGGCATGATCGATTCGGCCGTACCCTTAAATCCCATTCGATTCATAACGCCCTGTTTTTTTCATAAACAGGAGTCAGAACATGCAACCCACCGCAATCGACAGCAAGAGCAAAAACCATCACGGTGAGCGCGTCGCGTTTATCCAGGCTTGCTGGCACAAAGATATTGTTGATCAGAGCCGTAAAGGCTTCCTCGCCGAAATGATCGCCCAGGGCTACCAGGAATCGGATATCGATTTCTTTGAAGTCGGCGGCGCCTTTGAAATGCCCCTGCACGCCAAGCTGCTGGCCAAGTCCGGCCGCTACGCCGGCATCGTCGCCGCCGCGCTGGTGGTGGACGGTGGGATCTACCGCCATGAATTCGTCGCGCAATCGGTGGTCAGCGGCCTGATGCAGGTGCAGTTGGAAACTGAAGTGCCAGTGTTCTCGGTGTCCCTCACCCCGCATCATTTCCACGCGGGCAGCGAGCATCACAACTTCTTCTTTGAGCACTTTGTGCACAAGGGCAAGGAAGCCGCGCAGACCTGTGCCGATACCCTGCACAAGATCCGTGCGATCCGCCGCAATGAGCCACGCGCCTTAGCAGTCTAAGCCGCACCGCAAAACCAATTGTGGGAGCGGGCTTGCTCGCTCCCACAATTGGATCTAGGCCAGGCCGGCGTCTGTGGTCGGCACAATCAGGATACCTGCCCGCAAGCCATTCTTGACCTTGGGGTTGGGGAAGATGATGCGCGCGCCCTCCTCCTCGATCACCCAGCGGGTCTTGGCAATGTCCTCGGCCAGCAGATAGCCCTTCTCCAACTCCGAAAAATTCTCCACGTCCGCCGGCAAATGCAGGGTGAAGGCGTCGCTGTGCTTGATCACTTCCCGGGCCACGCTGAACAACTTCAGGCCGTCCAGGCCCTCGGTGGCCGGCTCGTTGCCTTCGATGATCTGTATGAGGCGGGTTTCCAGGCGCGATACATCCACCCCCTGGTTCTGCCCGAATGGCCGGGCCTTGCCCAACTCCAGGGTGAACGACTCAGCGCCCAGTTGCTCGTAGGTAAACGCGGTGAAGGTAATGGAGGTCTTGTTCTGCAACAGCACCGCTTCCATCCCTGCCGCCCGCAGGCGGGCCAGTTCGGCGCGGGAGTGCTGGCGCCCTTCTTTGAACGGATAAAGCGCGAACTGCTCGATCTTCGAGCCACGAATCGCCGTATGCAGGTCGTAGTGCAAACGACTACGGTCAGGCACGCTGAAGAAGGTACGGGCCAACTGTTCAAGCTCGGCCGCGCGCATCGCTTCCGGGCCGATGCTTTGTTCGTGACGGCCATTGAACAGCCGGTTGACGTCCTGTTCGAGGTAACGCTCGCCGCGACGCATGGCCTCGGGGTTACCGAACAGGAACAGAATACGGGTGCGGGGCTTGATCTCCCCACGGGCGATGCCATGCAGCAAGCGGTCGGCCAATTCGATCGGCGCGGTTTCGTTGCCATGGATGCCGGACGACAGCAGCACGTCGGCGCCGTTGTCCCGGGCTTGGGGAGGCCGCACTTCGAGTGCGCCCTCACTGAGCCAGCGCATCTGCACGCCGTCGACAGTCAGTTGAATTTTTTGCGCCGGTTCACGACCGGCGAGGGTCAGTTCAAGCAGTTTGCCGAGGGCGAGCATAGAGCAGCTTCCTTAGTGGTTGCAGCCTGGGCCGTGGACGTGATCGTCGTCATCACCTTCAACATCGGCCGGTTCCATTTCCAGCTGCAGGCTCATCAGATTGGTGGCCAGGGGACGCATCAGCAGGTTGGCGTATTCGGCATCACCTTCTTCCACATCCACGCCGATCAGCAGTTGGCCACGGCCGTCGTGCTGGATCCAGATTTCCTTGCCCTGCCATACCACGGCCAGGCGAGTGCAGGAGGTTTCCAGCTGGGTGCCGTCGGTGTCTTCAAGGATCAGCTTCAGGGTATCGGTGGTCATAAATAGGTCTCAGCCGTGGGGTATTAATTGATCTGGAAAGGATAAACCGCGCCCAGTTTAAGGATTTGCGTCAGTTCATCCAATGCCGTGCGACATTCGAGCAGCAACTGCGGGTCAGCCAGGTCGGTTTCGCGCAGGCTGTCGCGGTAGTGCTTGTCGACCCATTGGGTCAACGTTTCATACAGCGGTGCAGTCATGATAACCCCTGGATTGACCGCCGCCAGTTCACTCTCCTTCAACGCTACGCGCAAACGCAGGCAGGCCGGACCACCGCCGTTCTGCATGCTTTGCTTGAGGTCGAAGACTTTGACTTCGCCGATCGGCCCGCCGGAGCTGGTCAGGCTTTGCAGGTAGTGCCAGACGCGCTCGTTGTTGCGGCACTCTTCGGGCACGATCAGCAGCATCGACCCGTCAGCACGGCTCAGCAACTGGCTGTTGAACAGGTAGGAGCGCACGGCGTCTTCGACACTGACCAGGGCGCGGGGTACGCAGATCGCCTGGAAGTTGCCGCCGACCTTGCCCAGCTTGGCCTGCAGTTCAGCGAGCATCTGGTCGGTATTGAGGAACGCATCCTCGTGATAGAACAGCACTTCACCGTTGCCCACAGCGATCACGTCGTTGTGGAACACCCCGGCATCAATCACCGCCGGGTTCTGCTGGCCGTAGACCACCCCGTCATCCTGCAGGCCGTGCAGGCGCGCAACTGCCTGGGACGCTTCGAGGGTCTGGCGCGCCGGGTACTTTTGCGGCGCCGGGTAGCGCGTGTCGAACGCACTGCGGCCAAACACGAAAAACTCCACGCCCGCCTCGCCATATTCGCGGCAGAAACGCGTGTGGTTGGCCGCGCCTTCGTCACCGAACTGCGCCACCGCCGGCAACGCGGCGTGGTGGGCGAAGTGCTGCTGATCGGCAAACATCGCCCCCAGCACGCGGCTGGTGGTCGGGTGTTCGATGCTGCGGTGGTATTTGCAGTTGAGGTTCGCGGCAGTGAAATGCACACGCCCGTCAACGGTGTCGGCGCTCGGGCTGACGGTGGCGGCATTGGCCACCCACATGCTCGATGCGGAACAACTGGCAACCAGCAACGGCATGGCTTGCTTGGCCGCCTGCTGGATCACCTGGGCATCGCTGCCGGCAAAGCCAAGGCGGCGCAGCGCGGCCACATCCGGACGTTCCTGGGGCGCCAGTACACCTTGCACAAAACCCATGTCCATCAGGGCTTTCATTTTCGCCAGGCCCTGCAGCGCCGCTTCCTTGGGGTTGGAGGATTGCTGGCTGTTGCTCTGGGACGCGACGTTGCCGTAGGACAAACCGCCGTAGTTATGGGTCGGCCCCACGAGACCGTCAAAATTGACTTCACAGGATTTCATCGGCGAGGCTCCACGAACATCTGTTTTTATAGGCATCAAAGGTTTCAAAACACCACAAATCTGTCTTTGCAAACCCGATCAACTGCAGGTGCTGGCTTGTGTGTGGGAGCTGGCTTGCCTGCGATGCGGGCACCTCGGTCTTTCAGCCAGATCGAGGGGATGCCATCGCAGGCAAGCCAGCTCCCACACAAGCCCGCTCCCACATTAGTTCAGCGTTACACCCGGCGTCAGCGCGGCTGGCAAGACCAGGCTCGGTGTCTCCAGGGATGCCACCGGGTACGCGCAGTAATCCGCCGCGTAATAGGCACTGGCGCGATGATTGCCCGACGCCCCTACCCCACCAAATGGCGCGGTGCTCGCCGCGCCGGTCAGCTGTTTGTTCCAGTTGACGATACCCGCACGGCTTTGCAGCCAGAACTGCTGGTAGCGCGCCTCGGAGTCCGACAGCAACCCTGCGGCCAAACCGTATTGGGTGTTGTTGGCTTCACGGATCGCCGCTTCGAAATCCGCGTAGCGAATCACTTGCAGCAACGGGCCGAACAGCTCTTCGTCCTCACGCTCGGTCACGGCGGTCACGTCGATGATGCCAGGCGTCAGCAAGGCTGCCTGCGCCTGGGGCTGGGTCATTTCCAGCAGCGCCACGGCGCCGTTGGCCAGCATCAGCTCCTGGGCATCCATCAAGGCCTTGGCCGCGCCCAGGGAAATCACCGAACCCATGAAGGGTGGCGGTTGCTGGTCGAAGGCGCCCACGGCAATCGTCGCGCTGACGGCAACCAGGCGCGCCAGCAGTGCATCACCCCAGGCGCCTTCCGGCACCAGCAGGCGCCGGGCGCAGGTGCAGCGCTGGCCGGCCGAAATGAAAGCGGACTGGATGATGGTGTAGACCGCCGCATCGACATCGGCCACTTGATCGACCACCAGCGGGTTGTTGCCGCCCATTTCCAGCGCCAGGATCTTGTCCGGGCGCCCGGCGAATTGCTGGTGCAGGTGGTTGCCGGTGCGGCTGGAGCCGGTGAAGAACAAACCGTCGATCCCCGGGTTGGCGGCCAGGGCAATCCCGGTCTCCCGCGCGCCTTGCAGCAGGTTCAAGACGCCCGCCGGCAGGCCGGCTTCGACCCAGCACTGCACGGTCAGCTCGGCCACTTTAGGGGTCAGCTCGCTCGGCTTGAACAACACGGTGTTGCCCGCGAGCAAGGCCGGCACGATATGCCCGTTGGGCAAGTGGCCGGGGAAGTTGTAGGGGCCGAACACCGCGACCACGCCGTGCGGCTTGTGGCGCAACACGGCGGTGGCGTCGCCCAGGGGGCCGCTCTTCTCGCCGGTACGTTCGCGGTAGCTCTGCACCGAGATCGCGATTTTGTTAGCCATGCTGGTGACTTCGGTAGCCGACTCCCACAGCGGCTTGCCGGTTTCTTCGCCGATGCAACGGGCGATTTCATCGGCGCGGCTTTTCAAGGTCGCGGCGAAGGTTTCCAGCACGCCGATACGCTCTTCCAGCGGGCGCATGGCCCAGGCCGGGAAGGCCTGGCGGGCGGCCTGCACGGCGGACTCAACCTGCTCGACGGTGGCGCCATTGCCGGCCCACACCACTTGCTGGGTCACCGGGTTCAGCGACTCAAAGCGTTCACCCTGGCCAGCCAGCCAGCTCCCTGCGATATACAGCGAATTCATTATTTCGACTCCCGGGCAGCAGACAACGATACGGCACGCACTTGATCACCGGCCACCAGTTGCAGGCGCTTGGCGGTCAGCGGATCGACCACCAGGGTGCCAGCCGCCAGGCGCGCCGGTGCGGCGGTGATGCGGCAATCTTCACGTTTACGGTTATGCATCAGGAACGGCGTGGCGTCGTCCCCCGGCGTGCCGATGGCCAGCACCAGCGCCTGGCTGTCACGCACCGCACGGATCTTGCCGGTCTCACACTCCACCGCCGGACCTGCGTCGAAGATATCGACGTAGCCCTGGTAGCTGAAGCCTTCGCTCTTGAGCATGCTCAAGGCCGGCTCGGTGTCGGGATGGACCTTGCCGATCACGTTGCGCGCGTCCTCGGACAAGAAGCAGGTGTACAGCGGGAACTTGGGCATCAGTTCGGCAATAAACGCTTTGTTGCCCACGCCGGTGAGGTAGTCGGCCTGGCTGAACTCCATCTTGAAGAAGTGCCGGCCCAGGCTTTCCCAGAACGGCGAACGCCCGGCCTCGTTGGACACACCGCGCATCTCGGCAATGATCTTGTTGCCGAACAGTTGCGGGAACTCGGCAATGAACAGCATCCGCGCCTTGGCCAGCATGCGGCCGTTGAGGCCGTTGCGGTAATCGGCATGCAGGAACAGCGAGCACAGCTCGGAGTTGCCCGTCAGATCGTTGGCCAGGAACAGCGTGGGGATCTCGCGGTAGATATTCAGCTCCTGGGAGGCGCTGACCGTCAGGCCGACCCGGAAGTTGTACCAAGGCTCACGCAGGCCGACCGCACCGGCGATCGCCGAAATCCCCACCACGCGGCCTTCGTCGTTTTCCAGCACAAACAGGTAGTCGGCATCACCACGCCCGGCTTCGCCGCGAAAGGTCTTTTCAGCCCAGCCAACCCGGTGGGTCAGGCGCTCTTCGTTGGCCGGCAAGGTGGTAAGGCCGGTGCCGGTGCTGCGCGCCAGATCAATCAGGGCCGGTAAATCGCTGCTGCGTACGGGACGAACGATCATGCTATCTCCTCGGACGGGCCGCCTGTTACAGGCCACCCGTTAAACTCTGCTTTAAACCGCTACCAGACGCACACTGGCGCCTTCGCCGACGCCCAGGGCTTCGGCTGCTTCCAGGTCCAGGGTCACTGGCTTGCCTGGCGCGTAGTCCAGTTCCAGCATCACCGCACGGTAATCCTGCAACTGCGCGTTGCTCACCAGGTACTGGCGGCCGACGCCCTTGACCATTTCGCCGACCTTCACCGGCACCACGCGGCTCTGGGCAATCGAACGGATGCCAGAAACCCGTGCATGCAGGGTCGGGCCACCGTCGAAGATGTCGATGTAATGGTCGGTTTCAAAACCTTCGCGCATCAGGATGTCGAAGGTGATCTGCGCACGCGGGTGCACCTGGCCCATGGCTTCCTGGGCTTCGTCGGGCAACAGCGGCACGTAGATCGGGTAATGGGGCATCAGTTCGGCGAGGAACGTGCGGCTCTTCAACCCACACAGGCGCTCGGCGGCGGCGTAGTTGAGGTCGAAGAAGTTGCGGCCGATGGCATCCCAGAACGGCGAATCACCGTTCTCGTCGCTATAGCCGACAATCTCGGTCACCACCGAGTCCGCGAAGCGCTCGGGGTGGCTGGCGACAAACAGCAGGCGGCCACGGGAATTGAGTTCCGACCAGGCCGACCCCACCAGTTCCGGCACCACGTAGAAACTGGTCAGCAAGCTGTTGCCGGTCAGGTCGTGGCATTGGGACAGGACGTGGATCTTGTTGTGGATCTTCAGTTCGCGGGACGCGTGGACGAAGGTCTCGTTGCGAAAGCTGTAGAACGGCTCGGAATACCCGGCCGAAGCGACGATGGCCGAACAGCCCACCAGCTTGCCGGCGACGGTGTCTTCAAGGACAAAGAAATAGCTTTCCTCACCATTGAAACTCACTTCGGCGGCGAAGGACGCTTCGCTGGCGGCGATCTTGTCGCTCAGGCGTTCAACGTCATCCGGCAGGGAAGTGACACCAATCGGGCTGTCCGCAGCCAGACGCTGTACCTCGCCCAGATCAGCCATTTGCGCGGGGCGCATCACCAGCATGGTGTCACTCCTTAACTCGAAAACTTCATAAAAAAATGCCGGACACTGAACCTGGAATCACCCAGGTCCCAATGTGGGAGCGGGCTTGCCCGCGATTGCGGTGGGCCAGTCACAACAACGTCGACTGACAGATCGCTATCGCGGGCAAGCCCGCTCCCACATTTGATCCGGTTCGTTAGACAAATGTGTCTCTATCAGGCTTGCGTCAGCGTTTTTACAGCACGTTCAAAACGATCCAGGCCTTCGGTGATATCCGCGTCTTCCACCACCAGGCTCGGGGCAAAACGCACCACGTCCGGGCCGGCTTGCAGGATCATCAGGTTTTCTTTCTCGGCAGCGTTGAACACATCCTTGGCCTTGCCTTTGAACGCGTCGCTCAATACACAACCGAGCAGCAGGCCCATGCCACGGACTTGGGTGAAGATCCCGTACTGCTTGCCGATCTGCTCCAGGCGGGCCTTGAACAGGTCATGCTTGGCGTTGACACCTGCCAGCACTTCAGGAGTGTTGATCACGTCGATCACCGCTTCGGCTACCGCACACGCCAGCGGGTTGCCGCCGTAGGTGGTGCCGTGGGTACCGACCACCAGGTGCTTGGCCAGGTCTTCACGGGTCAGCATCGCGGCAATCGGGAAACCCCCGCCCAGGCTCTTGGCGCTGGTCAGGATGTCGGGCACCACGCCGTAGTGCTGGTAGGCAAACAGGTGGCCGCTGCGGCCCATGCCGGTCTGCACTTCGTCGAACACCAGCAGCGCATTGTTGGCATCGCACAGGTCACGGGCGCCTTGCAGGTAGGCAAGTTCGGCCGGCAATACACCGCCCTCGCCCTGGATCGGCTCCAGGACCACCGCGCAGGTCTTGTCCGACACGGCGGCTTTGAGCGCTTCCAGGTCGTTGAACGGAACGTGGGTGATACCGGTGATTTTAGGACCGAAACCGTCGGAGTATTTCGACTGGCCACCGACGTTGACGGTAAACAGGGTGCGGCCGTGAAAGCTGTTCAGGGCGGCGATGATCTCGTATTTCTCGCTGCCGAAACGGTCGAACGCCACGCGACGGGCCAGCTTGAAGGCGGCCTCGTTGGCTTCGGCGCCGGAGTTGCAGAAGAACACGCGCTCGGCAAAGGTCGCATCGATCAGCTTATGGGCCAGGCGCAAGGCCGGCTCATTGGTGAAGACGTTGGAGACGTGCCACAGCTTGTTGGCCTGTTCGGTCAGTGCACCGACCAGCGCCGGGTGGGCGTGGCCCAGCACGTTCACTGCGATGCCGCCGGCAAAGTCGATCAGCTCGCGACCCGCCTGGTCCCACACGCGCGAACCTTCGCCACGCACAGGGATGAAAGCGGCAGGTGCGTAGTTAGGCACCATGACCTGGTCGAAATCGGCACGTTGCACCGGGGCTTGCTCAACGGACATCGGAGTCTCCTGAAGAGGAACGCCTGCCTGGAACTGGCGGGCGATGCAGGGATTGTAAGGACAGTTTTCAGAGCGGCCTTGCCGCCAAGCGACAACTTCTTATAGCGCCAACCCGTGTTTTGCGCGGGTTTACGCCAATGCGACAAATAGCGTCGCAAAGGCGCAGTTTAAACCGTGCAACGGCTTTGTGGGCAGGGGATGACGGGATCTTCGCAAATCCGCAAGACACGCTCGCACTAACTGTCTACCGCCTGCACCGCCTTGCGCACTGGTTTGCTGAAGGAACTTCAAGAGCCATCAAGGACAGGCACCATGGCGCAACCGCTTGCAACCCAATCCCCGCACCTCGACATCCTCAGCAACGCCATCCCCTCCTGGCTGGGCACTGCATCAGCCGCCAAGCGTGCGGCGCTGGCCGAGGGTACGCCGGCCATTGCCGCCTGGTACCTGCGCGCCACCGAGCAGCAGCACGCGCATCTCAAGCACCTGAATGCCGCCGCCTGGACCGCACAAAACCGCGTGGACAAAGCCCTCGCCGCCCTGCAGAGCCCCGAGACCTTTGGCGCCGCACGCCTGCAAGCGGCGCTCAAGGATGAGTTCGGCGTCGACGCCGACGTGCGCACGACCTACCTGCAACTGTATGTACCGCTGACCCTCGCCGGGTTCACCGTCAAGCCGGGGGCGGCGCGCACATGGTCGGTCTCGTTGCTGGACGCGGCCCTGCATAATTTCGAAACCGACGAGCCCTACGAGCAGCACTCCGGATTCAGCACCCAGCCAACGCCGGCGGGCCAGTTCACCCAACTGCCGGCCCTGGACGCGAAGATCAGCATCGCCCAATTCACCCAACTGTGCCGCCGCCTGGATATCGGCGCGGCCTATCGGCGCTATCTGGATGAATACCTGGACCTGGACAATCCCGTGGCCCGCACCAGCCTGGAATACTGGCTCAAACAAAGCCACCTGGGGGCGCTGCAGCTGGCGTTGTACATGGCCTTGCTGAAGGGCGACCTGCCTGCCGCCAGCCATGATGCCGTCCTCAACCTGCTCCACAATGGCCATGCAGCACACAACGGCTGCCCGCCGCTGGTGGCCCATGAACTGCTGATAATGGACTGCCGCCTGACTGGCATTGTGCTGTTTGCTCCGGACCTGGAGGCCAGCCGCGAGGTGGTGCCCTTGATCGCCTACATTCCCGACGACCCGCAAACCCCGGTCAAACACTACCCCAGCAGCGCGGCGTTCATGCAAAGCCTGGTCGCCAGGCTGCGCGCCACCGACTATCAACAGTTTTTCAGCCGTTTTGTGCGCCACGAAGACGCCGCGGTATTTTTTGCCAACCTCAACCAACGCCTCGGCCAGGTCTCGTGGCATCCGCACACCGCAGGCGATCCGCTGCCCAGTTGGCGCGAGAGCCCCACACAGCGCCCCAACCTGCAGTTTCGCGGGCTTAAAATCAGCGGTGATCTGTTCGCTCATCTGTTCCAGATGCAACTGAGCAAGCTGCAAGCCGACAGCCAGAGCCGCGCTGTCGCCACCGCGCGCGTCGACCAGAACGCCCGTTGGCGACGCTGGGCGTTCATTCAGAAGATCGCCGAAAGTGTTTTGCAAGTTATCGCCTTTGTGGCCCTGCCATTCATCCCGCCCCTGGGCGCGCTGATGCTCGCCTACACCGCTTATCAAGTCCTCGACGAAGCCTTCGAAGGGGTTGTCGACTGGGCCCAAGGCCTGCAACGCGAAGCCCTGGGCCATGCCTTGGGCTTGATGGAACAACTGGCGCAACTGGGCCTGTTTGCCACCGGCATTCCCATCGCCACCGAGTTGCTGCGCAAGGCTTTACCCCAACAAATGCTGGATTTTTTCGAAAGTCTGCTGCCCGTCAAGCGCCCCGATGGTCAACACCGCCTGTGGCAACCGGACCTCAGCCCCTATCGCCAGGAGGTGACGCTGCCGGCCGATACCCGCCCTGACGCGCAAGGCCTGCACCGGCACAACGGCAAACCCATCCTTGCCCTCAACGGCGAGCATTACCACGTAGAACAAGACGCCGGGCGCTATTTCATCCAGCACCCCACGCGCCCTGGAGCCTACCGCCCGCAGGTCATGACCAATGGCCAGGGCGCCTGGGTCACAGAGCTGGAGAACCCATTGGGCTGGGACCGCGCCACCCTGATGCGCCGCCTCGGTTACCAGACCGATAGCTTCAGCGATGAGCAACTTGCCCAGGTCCGCGACTGCAGCGCCACCCACGACAACACCCTGCGAAAAGTGCATGCCACCCAGCAGACACCCCCGCCACTGCTGGCTGACACCCTCAAGCGCTTTGGCATCGACCAGCAGTTGCAGGACTTCCTGGCGCAACTGAACAGTGACGATCCGGCGGTCTACGCCAAGGCCGATCCGCAGACCCTGTTGCAGTTACTCATCAGCTACGGACTGTGGCCCTCCAGCAAGACCCTGCGGGTAGTCAATGCCAGCGGCAGAACCCTCTGGCAATTCCCCGGTGACGAGGGGGCCAGCACCGTACAGGTGCTGGAAGCACAACTGCACAACGGCGATCTATTGTCGACCCTGATCGAGGGCTTGAGTGAGCCGGAGCGCAAACACCTGCTGGAAGAAGAGTTCGGCCTGCCGCCCTCTTCCAGCCGCACCCGCGCCACCGCCTTGCGCAAGCAATTGGCGCGGATCGCCCAGGACAAGCGTTTCTCGTTATTCGAGTCACGCTACCGCGGCCTGGACCGCGCGCCCAATGCCCGGGTCCAGAAAATCATCGACAGTGCCTCGCGTCCCGGCCTGCCCGCGCCGGTGGCCGAGGAACTGCTGTCCAGCGCCAGTGGCGAGGAACTCAAGGCCATCGACGCCGGTACTGTACCCACGCGCCTGGCGGAACTGGCCGAGTGGTCGCTGCATGAAGTGCGCACCACCCGCGCCTATGAAGGGCTGTACCTGGACACCGTGGAGAACCCGGACACTTGCCGGTTGGCCCTGCACTCCCTGGAAAACCTCAGCGGCTGGCCGACGTGGATACGCCTGGAACTCAGGGAGTACCGCGCCGAAGGTACGCTGCTCGATGCAATCGGCCCCACCTATGCGTTGACCAAAAGAACCCTGGTGGCGACACCCGACGGCCAATACATCCCGGAAAACGGCCAAGGCGCGCTGTTCGGCAGCACGGATTTTTACACCGCCATCCTGCAAGCCCTGCCTGACAGTGCCCGGGATGCCCTGCAGATCCATATCGGCCAGGGCCCGCGCCTCAAGCAGGCAATCGGCGAACACCCACTGGACCGCCCGAGCCTGCGTACGCTGCTTGATACCGACCCGCCGCGCAAACCCGCCTACGATCCGACTGTCATGCGCCTGCGCGGCGGCATGGACGGCTACCCGCCGGCCCTTCCCGAACAGCCAGGGCCAAGCCGCGGCCCTTCACTGGAGCAGCAACTGCAGACGCTGCGCCCGCAACTGTCGCCGGCAAAAGTCCGCGAAATGATCGCCACCCTGCAAAACACCTTTGGCGGTGCCCAGCCAGTGCTGACGCGCCTGAGGAACGAATACATCCGGCTGGACCTCGCCCTGACGGTCTGGGAATCTCAAACGCCCGACCTGCACCCTCTCACTCGGGCGCCGCTCAGTGCGACTGACAAGGAGTACCTGCGCCGTGATCGCAGCCTGTTCGCCCACCAGTTGCGCCGGGCGTGGCGCCAGGAAACCGCAATCGACAATTTCTACGAGGCACCGGCCACCAACGGCCACATGCTGCGACTGTCCGGCCCACTGCTCGGCGAGCTGCCCGCACTGGCTGCAAACTTCGACCATATCTCGCACCTGGAACTGCAAGGTGCGCACCAGCGCATCGACGTCGACGGTTTCCTGCAGCTTTTTCCAAGGCTGCGCTACTTGAGCATCCGCAATGTAGCCTTGAACGAACTGCCGCCTTGCCTGGCCTCGCTCACTCGCCTCAACGAACTGATCCTGAGCGGTTGCAACATCAGCCTGACCGAGCAAAGCCTGGCCGTCGTCAACGGCATGACGCGCCTATTGACCCTTGACCTGTACAACAACCCCCTGACCTTGCTGCCCAACCTGGAACAGATGCCGCAGTTGCAATACGTGGACTTGGCCAGCACCGGCATCAGCCAACTGCCTCCTGGTCTGTTGAGCCGCACTCATCTGATATACGTGATGCTGTCCAACAACCAGATCAGCGAACTGCCTGCGCAGTTGTTCGACCTGCCCACCGACATCACGCGGCACTTCGACCTGTCCGACAACCCGCTTTCAAACGAGGCGCTGGAGCGCATCAAAATCTACTTCCAGCGTACCCATCACTATCTGGAAGCCACCCCGCCCCAGCCCGACGTGGAGCAGGCCAAACGGTTGTTCCCCTCATTCAACGGCGATCAAATCAACCGCTTCATTTTTGCCCTGCCGGGCGACCTGGCTACCGGCCGCACCGAGATGAACCGGCTGGAAAGCGAGTTTCCCCTCATCCGCCTGGACACCCTCGACTGGGCCAACGACAGCCGCGTCGATGCGGCAGAACAAGCCTTGCGCCACCGCTTCATTGATGCCTTGGAGACAGGCTGGCGCCGGGATGTGACGTCGGGCGAGCCACCCGAGGGGCAACCTACATCCAGCTACGAATTCAGCCTATTCATCACCGTGAGCGGCACACTGCCCGCCCTGCGTGCATCGTTCAATCACGTGTCGGTGCTGGCGCTCAAAGGTCGCGGGACACACTTGAATCTGGATGCGTTCCTGCAGAGCTTTCCCGCGCTGACCGGGCTGCATATCGAGGACTACGCACTGGGTGAATTGCCGCAGATCAGCCACTTGCCGCAACTCTCCTACCTGGTGCTGGACCGCTGCGCCCTGAGCTTATCGCCCACCAGCACGCAAGCCTTGCAGCGCCTGGCCGAACTCAAACACCTGAACCTGAACAACAACCCTTTGACGACACTGCCGGACTTCAGCCGATTGCCCCAACTGATCAGCCTGTCACTGCGCAACACCGGCTTGACGCAACTGCCCAACTCACTGATTCAACCCGCCACGGTGCGCGCTCGCGTGGACTTGAGCCAAAACCTGCTGCGCGAGCTGCCAGACCAGGCCTTCCTCTTGCCCCCGGCCGTCAGCGCCGCGTTTGACTTGTCGACCAACCCCTTGTCGCCCTCCACCCTGCGACGTGTGAAAGGCTATTGCCAAACCAAGGGAGAGCATTGGAACGCTGATATTCCCACAACCGATCTGCAGCGCCTCAAGGCCCTTTACCCCAGGCTTTCGGAGCGTGACAGCAAGCGCATCTTCTTCGAACTGCCGGGCGAACTGGAGGACGCCGACACCCATATCAATCGCCTGAGCGCCGAGTACGCAGAGTTGGACACCCAGCTGCAGGAGTTCGCCTTGAACGTGCCGCTCATGGATCAACTGCAAGTCCCGGTGCTTAACGAAAACGCGCGTGCCGAGGAGCAGGTTCGCCGCCTGGCATTCAAGGAGTTACTCCTGCGCTGCTGGCGGCGAGAGACGGAACTGGACGAAACTCAAGAGCCGACTCGGCGCAGCTATAAGCTGATCTTCAACAACCCATTGCTCGGCGATCTGCCGTCGCTGAATGTGCGCCTGGAACATGTCACGCTATTGGAACTGATGGGCGACGGTAACCATAAACGTGTAGGCGAGTTCCTGCGCGCTTTCCCCAACCTGACAAGCCTGACGGTGGAGCGCCATGCCCTGCAGCGCATTCCCGAGCGCGTGTTTGATCTCAATCACCTGCAGCACCTGAAACTCAACGAAAACTCAATCCACCTGACACCAGACAGCATCGAACAGCTGTCGCGCCTGAACGAGCTCACCTTCCTGGACTTGAGCGACAACCCGCTCACACTGAGCCCGGACCTGCGCAACCTCACACGCCTGGTCATGGTGTACCTGCACAATTGCGGGTTGAGCGAGCCGCCGCCGGGAGTATTCAAACTGACGCGCTTGCAGGCCCTGGATTTGAGCGACAACCTGATCCAGCACCTGCCGACAGACCTGCTGGAAATGCACCTGCCACTCAACGACGACTCAGACATGAGCGGCAACCCCTTGTCCGCCGCAAGCATGACGATACTGCGCACTTACTATCGGCAGACCGGTTATGAGTTGGGCGTGGAAGAAGCCATGTTCGACGAAAACCGTGCCGCACTGACACCGCCCAGCACGCCAGAGCTTATGGAAGAGTGAGCCTGCTGCGGTGAGGGAGGCAGTGGTGTTGAAGGCTTGTTGTGGCCAGGGGGCTTGTCCCCTCTCCACAACAAGCGGCGCCTTGTCAGCCGCGCTCGGAGGGTACCGACGACAATTCGAACGGGCTGCTGCTACGGCGCTGGTTGCGATCTTCACGGGGGGTGGCGCCAAAGAAGTTGCGGTAGGCGCTGGAGAAGTGCGGCCCCGAGGAGAAGCCGCAAGACAGGCCGATCTGGATGATCGACTTGCTGGTCTGCATCAACATCTGCCGCGCCTTGTTCAGGCGCAGCTCCAGGTAGTACTGGCTGGGAACGCGATTGAGGTATTGCTTGAAGATCCGTTCCAGTTGTCGTCGGGACACGCATACGTGCTGGGCAATTTCATCGGTGGTCAGCGGCTCTTCGATATTGGCTTCCATCAACAACACGGCCTGGGTCAGCTTCGGATGGCTGGAGCCCAGGCGGTTTTGCAGGGGGATTCGTTGGCGCTCGCCGCCTTCGCGGATGCGCTCCACCACCAGTTCTTCGGAGACCGCACCAGCCAGTTCGGCGCCGTGGTCACGGGCCAGCACCGCCAGCAGCAGGTCGAGCACCGACATGCCACCGCAGGCCGTCAGGCGATCACGGTCCCAGTCGAACAAATGGCTGGTGGCGATGACCTTGGGAAAACGCTCGGCGAAATCGTCCTGCCAGCGCCAGTGCACGGCGGCGCGGTAGCCGTCGAGCAGGCCAAGTTGCGCCAGCGGATACACGCCTGCCGACAGGCCGCCGATCACGCAACCGGAACGAACGAGCTGCTTGAGCGCCGAGCTTAGTTGCGAGGCGATCACGGTCGGCGGTTCGTCGGCCAACAGGAACAGTTTCTGGAAGCCTTCGAGCTTGCCGGCCCAGGGTTCGCCCGGCAGTTGCCAGGCGCCTTCGGTTTGCGGCTCGGCCTGCAGGAACGACAGTTCATACACCACATCCGGATGCACACGCTGAGCAACGCGCAAGGCCTCCTCAGCCAGCGCAAGCGTGAGTGCTTTTGTGCTGGGCCAAATCAGGAAACCAATTTTATGGGCGGTCATGGAGTGCTATCCGAAGCGAGTAACGGTAATGAAGACAAAGGCCAATGCTAGCCCGTAAACCAACACAAAGCTTAAAAACGATAAAGACCTGCTTTCCTGTAGGAGCGAGCTTGCTCGCGAAAAACCTGAGAACACCACGGGGTATCAGGCTTCCCGCGTTTTCGTTGACGATCTTTGCGAGCAAGCTCGCTGCTACAGGGGGTGCAGCGGCCTTGATTATTTCAAGCTACCGGACAGGAACTGCTGCAACCGCTCGGACTGCGGGTTGACCAGCACTTCACGCGGGTTGCCGCGCTCTTCGACAATGCCTTTATGCAGGAACACCAACTGGTTCGACACCTCGCGGGCAAAGCCCATTTCGTGGGTCACCACCACCATGGTGCGGCCTTCCAGGGCCAGGTCCTGCATGACTTTCAGGACTTCGCCGACCAGCTCCGGGTCGAGGGCCGAGGTCGGCTCGTCAAACAGCATCACCTCAGGCTCCATCGCCAGCGCCCGGGCAATCGCCACGCGCTGCTGCTCGCCACCGGACATATGGCCGGGGAAAGCGTCCTTGCGGTGGGCCACGCCAACTTTGGCCAGGTAGTGCTCGGCCTTTTCACGGGCGTCTTTTTTCGACATGCCCAATACGTGCACCGGTGCTTCCATGACGTTTTCCAGCGCGGTCATGTGCGACCACAGGTTGAAATGCTGGAACACCATCGACAGGCGCGAACGCATGCGCTGCAACTGCTTGGGGTCGGCAGCTTTCATCGCGCCGTCCTTGTTGGCCACCAGCTTCAGTTCTTCGTTATTGAGCAGGATCTTGCCGGCGTGAGGCTGCTCCAGCAGGTTGATGCAGCGCAAAAAGGTGCTTTTGCCCGAACCGCTGGAGCCGATGATGCTGATCACATCGCCGGCCGCGGCGGCCAGGGACACCCCTTTGAGCACTTCATGACTGCCATAGCGTTTATGCAGGTCTTGGACTTCAAGTTTGTACATGCGGTCGGTTCTCACAAAAACAGTTGGTCAGTCGTTGAGCAAGCGCCCGTGACGCAGCGCTTCGCGCCCCGCCACCTTGGCCAGCCAGAAACCCGCTTGGGCATAACGTAGCCGTTCAACGGCAAACAACACCCCCGAGGTGCCGGCACAGACAATGCTGACGCGGTCGGCCACAGGGTCAATCACTTCAAAAATCGGTTCGCCGGTTTCCACCCAGTCACCGGCCTTACGCAGGTAACTGATCACTCCGGCATGGGGTGCAAACAGCAATTCGGTGCCCTCGAAGGGCACGCCTTCACACGGCTCGTATTGCGGCGCCGCAAATTCACCGTTGATCAGGCCCTGCTCGGCGAGGAACGCGAGGATGCCTTCGGCATGGAAGATGGCCTCGTCACGTCCGGTATCGGCCTGGCCACCCAGCTCCAGGGTTGTCGCCAGGCACGCCAGGGGAATCTGCGCCTCGGGAAACGCCCGCGACAAACGCAGCCAGGGCAGCGAGCAGGCTTCATCAAACGAACTGCCACCGGAGTCTTCCGCCAACAGGCCGACTTTTACATTCAAGTGCGCCGACAACGAACGCCATTGCGGCCAGTGCTGGGGCAGCGCGTACATGTGCAGCGCGGCTTCGGCGTCGCAGTGCAGGTCGAGGACCACATCGGCGGTGCAGGCGTGGCTCAGCAATACCCGTTGCATGCCTTGCAGCTGGCTGCTCGGCTCAGGCAGCGCGTTGAGCGTGTCGCTCATCGCCTGGCGGATCATGCGCACGTTGGCGTGGGGATCATCCCCCAGCTTGCCCTCCAGCAAGGCCGCAACCGGCTCGCTCAACTCCACGAAGTCACGGTTGAAGTTCTTGCCGCTGCCAATCTCGAAACGCCCCTGGTGGCTGCCTTGCAGCAGTTGGCCGAGGCCCATCGGGTTGGCCACCGGCACCAGCTCGATCACCCCGTTGAGGGCGCCCTGCCGCTCCAGTTCGACCAGGCGCTTTTTCAGCTCCCAGGCCGCGCGCATTCCCGGCAATTCATCGGCGTGCAGGCTGGCCTGGATATACGCCTTGCGCTCGCCGTGGCCGAAACGGAACACCGTCAGTTGGCGCTCGCAGCCCAAGTGGCCCCAGGGCAGTACGTGATCGATGCGTTCCATATCAGTGCTTCCGTGGAGCCAGGTAGCTCAACCAGCGACGCTCGGCCAATTTGAACAGGCGCACCAGGATGAACGTCAGGCACAGGTAGAACAGGCCAGCGGTGATATAGGCTTCGAACGGCAGATAGTACTGGGCGTTGACCGTACGTGCGGCACCGGTGATATCGATCAGGGTGACGATGGAGGCCAGGCTGGTGGTCTGCAGCATCATGATCACTTCGTTGCTGTACTGCGGCAGCGCCCGGCGCAGGGCCGAAGGCAGCAGGATGCGGCGGTACAGCTTGTAGCGCGACATGCCCATGGCCTTGGCTGCTTCGATCTCGCCGTGGGGCGTAGCCTTGAGGCTGCCGGCAATGATTTCGGCGGTGTAGGCGCTGGTGTTGATGGCAAAGGCCAGGCACGCACAGAACGTTGCGCTGGACAGCCACGGCCAGAGGACACTCTCGCGCACGGCTTCGAACTGGGCCAGGCCGTAGTAGATCAAAAACAGTTGCACCAGCATCGGTGTACCGCGGATCACGTAGGTGTAGAGCCAGGCCGCGCCGTTGACCAGCGGCTGCTTGGACACCCGCATCAGCCCCAGGGGGACGGCAGCGAGCAAGCCGAAGAACAGCGAAATCAACAGCAGCTTGAGGGTGGTCAGCAGGCCGCCAAGGTACAGCGGCATGGCCTCCCAGATGACGTTGTAGTCGAAGATCATAGATCAGCCGCCTTTACGCCTACCGAGTAGCGCTTCTCAAGATAACGCAGGGCCAGCAACGAGACGCTGGTGATCACCAGGTACATCGCCGCCACTGCGAGGAAGAAGGTAAAAGGTTCGCGGGTGGCATCTGCCGCCTGCTTGGCCTTGAACATCATGTCTTGCAGGCCCACCACCGAAATCAACGCAGTGGCCTTGGTCAATACCAGCCAGTTGTTGGTAAAGCCGGGGATTGCCAGCCGGATCATCTGCGGCACCATCACCCGGAAAAACACCTGGAACGGGCTCATGCCATAGGCCATGCCCGCTTCGGCCTGCCCCTTGGGGATGGCCATGAACGCACCGCGGAACGTTTCCGACAGGTAGGCGCCAAAGATGAAACCCAGGGTGCCGATGCCGGCGGCCAAGGGGTTCAAGTCAATATAGTCGTCGTAGCCCAGTAGCGGCGCGACGCGGTTGAGCAGGTCCTGGCCGCCGTAGAAAATCAGCAGGATCAGCACCAGGTCGGGGATCCCGCGGATCACCGTGGAGTACAGGTCACCCAGCCAAGCCAGCCAGCGTACCGGCGACAGGCGCAATGCAACCCCGATCAGACCCAGAACAATGGCCAAGGCCATGGACGACAAGGCGAGCTGAAGCGTCAACCATGCGCCATCGAGGATAACGGCCCCGTAGCCTTTCAACATGATTCAGGTCCTCGAAAAGGCGGATGAAAAAATGGCGCAAACTTCAGAGACCCTGGTGCTTGCGCCATTCTGGACAGACAACTGCGAAGGTTTACTTGGCGTCAGCGCCGTAAATATCGAAGTTGAAATACTTTTTCTCGATTTCTTTGTACTTGCCATTGGCGCGGATCGCGGCGATGGCAGCATTGATGCGGTCCAGGTTGGCCTTGTCGCCTTTACGTACTGCGATACCGATGCCGTCACCGAAGTATTTGGCGTCGGTGAACGCAGGACCTACGAACGCGTAGCCTTTGCCAGAGTCGGTCTTCAGGAAACCGTCTTCGAGCAGGGTCGCATCGGCCACGGTGCCATCAAGGCGACCGGCAGCCACGTCCAGGTAGATTTCGTTCTGGGTGCTGTAAGGAACGATGGTCGCACCTTTAGGCGCCAGGACTTCCTTGGCGAAACGGTCGTGGATCGAGCCACGCTGTACGCCGATCTTCTTGTCCTTGAGCTCAACCAGGCTGTCGCTGACGGTTACGCTGTCCTTCATCACCAAGCGGGCTGGGGTCAGGTAGTAGCGGTTGGTGAAGTCCACGGACTTCTTGCGGTCGTCAGTGATGGACATGGACGACAGGATCGCGTCGATCTTGCGTACTTTGAGGGCCGGGATCAGACCGTCGAATTCTTGCTCGACCCAGGTGCACTTGACCTTCATCTCTTCGCACAGGGCGTTGCCGATGTCGTAGTCAAAACCGACGATGCTGCCATCCGGCGCCTTCGAGGCAAACGGAGGGTAGGCTGCTTCGATACCAATTTTCAGCGGCTTCTCTTCAGCGAAGGCCTGCATGGACAGCACGGACAGCGCCAGGGCGCCCAACAGCACGAGTTTCTTCATCTTGGGACTCCATCGGTATAGGACAAAAACAGCAGTATGAGCCATGGCCCACGATGCGACTGAGTGAAACCGAATAGCGGTGCTGCGTCCTACACCAGTTGAACATGGCGACGACGAGCGAGTGATCGGCATTCTAACGACAGGCCGGAAGCCGATATTTCCTCAATGCGACAACAATTTACAGAAGCACCGAGAAAGCGACCCCAACACATTGACAGCCTCTGACTTTTATGCAGAGGCAAAAGATATTAAACCTATTAACGCTGCAAATTGCGGGCCTATTATTCGCAAACCCTTCTATTCCGGCAAGTGTAGCGTTTGATCTAATTTTACCGGGCGTCTAAAACGGGCGTTTTCGGGGCATGGATGTAGCACTTTGCCTCATGTTTGGGCGCAAGGTTACACATTTGCACCGCGGGGTAACATTCAGAAACGTCCTACTAGATAAACCGATATTTATTGGCTTGGTGCTGAGAACGGTCTGTCAGCTTCCCCACCCCATTTGAAACTGACCCACCGCTATCGCAGGCAAGCCAGCTCCCACATCGACCCTATTTCATATTCAAATTCCCACAAAAAAGCCCCACCCGGCCTACGCCGAATGGGGCTTGGTCCCATAAACCCGCTTACGCGACGTTCATGGTCTTGTGGGTATCAATCAAATGCTGCACCACGCTTGGATCGGCCAGGGTGGAGATATCCCCCAACCCGTCATACTCGGCCGTGGCAATCTTGCGCAGGATACGGCGCATGATTTTCCCCGAACGGGTCTTTGGCAAACCAGGTGCCCATTGGATCACGTCCGGCGATGCAATCGGGCCGATCTCCTTGCGCACCCAGTTCTTCAGCTCCAGGCGCAGCGCTTCGGTCGGCTCCTCACCGTTTTTCAGGGTGACATACACATAGATGCCCTGGCCCTTGATGTCGTGCGGTACGCCGACCACGGCGGCCTCGGTGACTTTCGGGTGGGCAACCATGGCGCTTTCGATTTCGGCAGTACCCATGCGGTGCCCGGAAACGTTGAGCACGTCATCCACGCGGCCGGTGATCCACCAGTAGCCATCTTCATCGCGACGCGCACCGTCGCCGGTGAAGTACATGCCACGGAAGGTCTTGAAGTAAGTGTCGACGAAACGGTCATGGTCGCCATACAGCGTACGCGCTTGGCCCGGCCACGAATCGAGGATTACCAGGTTGCCTTCGGCAGCGCCCTCGATGATGTTGCCCAGGTTGTCCACCAACGCTGGCACCACGCCAAAGAACGGACGTGCCGCCGAACCCGGCTTGAGCGCGTGGGCGCCCGGCAATGGGCTCATCAGGGTTGCGCCGGTTTCGGTCTGCCACCAGGTATCGACAATCGGGCAACGGGATTGACCGACGTTCTTGTAGTACCAGTCCCACGCTTCCGGGTTGATCGGCTCACCCACCGAACCCAACAGGCGCAGGCTGCTGCCATCGGTGCCTTCGCAGGCGGCGGTGCCAGAGGCCATCATCGCGCGGATCGCGGTCGGCGCGGTGTAGAGGATATTGACCTTGTGCTTGTCGACAATTTTCCCGACCCGCGTGATATCCGGGTAGTTCGGCACGCCTTCGAACAGCAGCGTGGTCGCGCCATTGGCCAGCGGGCCGTAGACAATGTAGGTGTGGCCAGTGACCCAGCCGACGTCGGCGGTGCACCAGTAGACTTCGCCCGGACGGTAGTCGAACACGCGCTCGTGGGTCAGGGCCGCGTACAACAGGTAGCCGCCGGTGGTGTGCTGCACGCCCTTGGGCTTGCCGGTGGAACCGGAGGTATAAAGGATGAACAGCGCTTCTTCGGCGCCCATCTCTTTTGGCGCGCAGACGGTGCCCGCCACTTTCATCAGGTCTTCGTACCAGATGTCGCGATGCTGGTTCCACTTGATCTGGCCATTGGTGCGCTTGCACACGATGACTTTCTGGATGCTGCTGGTTTCCGGGTTGGTCAGCGCGTCGTCGACATTGGCCTTGAGCGGCACCTTCTTGCCGGCACGAATACCTTCGTCGGCAGTGATCACCACTTTGGATTTGCAGTCGATGATGCGACCGGCCAGGGCTTCAGGGGAGAAACCGCCAAACACCACCGAGTGGATCGCGCCGATGCGGGTACAGGCCAGCATGGCGACCACGGCTTCGGGGATCATTGGCATATAGATGGTCACCACGTCGCCGCGGTGCACATCCTGGCCACGCAGGGCGTTGGCGAATTTGCAGACCTGCTCATGCAGTTCGCGGTAGGTGATGGTGCGGCTCTCGGAAGGGTCGTCGCCCTCCCAGATAATCGCTGCCTGGTCGCCACGCTCGGCGAGGTGACGGTCCAGGCAGTTGTAGGAAACGTTGAGGGTGCCGTCAGCGAACCATTTGATATCCACATGGTGGTCGTCGAACGAGGTCTGCTTGACCGTGGTGAAAGGCTTGATCCAGTCAAGACGCTTGGCTTGCTCGCGCCAGAAGCCGTCGGGGTTGACCACCGACTGCTGGTACATGGCCTTGTAGGTCGCCTCGTCGGTCAGCGTGTTGGCTGCTACTTCGGGGCGAACGGGGTACAGGGAAGCCGCACTCATCTTTCTTACCTCGGTGACAATAGTTGTTGTTGTATGCCCCTGTTTTAGCCGGGGTAGGCCTATAGAACCATTCGACGATGGTAGTAACAAGCCCCTACAAATTACCCTGATATCCCCTTGCAGCGCTCTGGCTCGGCGCCTGTAGCGCATTTTGCAACACTGCAAAAAACCTCTGTCGTGGATTGTTACGAAAACCACCAATAGTGTTTATCAAAAGCACGGGTATATGAATGCAACCCAGGCGCCTAAAATCGGCCTCGCCAACAAGGCACCGTGATTAACCAAGTTGCAGCCCCCACGAAGGCACGTTAATCCGAACTCACTACTCAAGTTACACACGTGGCCTCACAAGGGCCCCGTGACCCCCTTCGACTGTAAAAAGGTAAATTGGAAATGAAAGCTTTATTAGTTATGGCCCTTGCCAGCCTGTGCGCTACCGCAGCCCTGGCCGACGAGATCCCGACTGACGTAGCCAGCCAGAGCACCGCCGTTGTTGAGGAATACACCTACGCCACTGATCTGGATATTGCCAAGGTGGTATCCATGAGTTCCATTCCGAATGTCTGCGAAGTTGTTCCAGCGCGCATGGAATATGAAGATCACCAAGGCCAGCGGCATATCCTTAATTACAAAGTCATGGGTAACGGTTGCTCTAACGGATAATTAATTAGTTAGTTGAAACCTATCCTGGCAATGTTCGCCGCAAGGAATTGTCCTTGCGGCAAAGAAACACCCGCAAAATCCTCGCCTTGCCCCCTGCTCCGAAAATACCTCACCGCCCGTCAAAAAAATCCTACCCCGGCAAACCCTTGTAAACCCGCACCCCGGCCGGAAATACCCTCATTTTGGCCCTTGGCTGAGGCTATCCGCCGCAACACAAAGCCAAATTTTTCCCTATAATGCGCGGGTAAATCGGGCCTGCAATATCCCTTTACACGGGGGTAACGAGCCAGACCTGAGGCCCCGCAGGAGTACGACACCGTCGCTCCGCCCCTCAGGCATCATGCAGAGTACCCGTAGCCCTATTCCGTTTAATGCCTGCGCGAGCTGTTGCAACAAACGATTCCTTAAAGATCCACCGCGGCCCTTGGGCCGTGTGAACACCCAACCATCCGGTTTCACACGGGCACCATTGGCCCTCACGCAGGAGACGACACGTCATGCTGAGCTGGGACGAATTCGACAAAGAAGAAGAAGGCGAAGTAGCCGCCAAAGGCGCCAACGCCGGCCACGCCACCGAAGCCAACATGGACCGCCTCGACGGTGCCGGCGCCGCCGCTGCCATCGAAGCCCGCGCCGTGACCGCCAATGAC
>NZ_MIFU01000067.1:0-278 GCF_001855215.1 Pseudomonas sp. 06C 126
ACGCAGATCAACGACACCATCGACAAAGTTGATGTGGTCCTGACCGCGACTAAAACCGTGGGTGAAGGCGGCGAAATCGTTTACACCGCAACCTTGGTTGATAAAGACGGCAAGCCAGTCACCAATACCACTGGCCCGCTGACCATCACCCTCGATAACAAACAGGTCATCACCATTGGTGTGAACGAGTCGAGCGGTACTGTTTCGGCTGTAGCGCCGGACGATGTGTACAAAGGCGACCAGACTGTTACGACCGGCATCGAAAAAGTCACCGGTGG
>NZ_MIFU01000068.1:0-272 GCF_001855215.1 Pseudomonas sp. 06C 126
CAGAGCCATGAACTGCGGATCGGTCTTGTCCAGGGTGTAGACATAGCTGCCATCGGCAAACAATTGCAGTGTGCCGTAGGTACCAACAATCGTATTTGGCGTGACGGGGCCGGTGGCGACCCGATCAGCACCTTGCACATCGTTACCCAGCACGCTGCCGGTCAGGGTCAGCAGGCTTTCAGAGGCCACGCCGCCGGGGTTGTCGTCGAAGGCTTTTGGCACATCGTCGACCACATTGACGTCCAACGTGCCCGTAGCGCCGCTGTTGTTGC
>NZ_MIFU01000069.1:0-271 GCF_001855215.1 Pseudomonas sp. 06C 126
CGGTGGTGCGTTGGATGGTTTGGTGGGCAATGAAACCCTCGGCGTCACCGGCCTTAGCGCGACATTCAGCGATAAAAACGCCGGCACCGGCAAGACCGTAACCGCCAGCGGCGCCACCCTGGTCAATGGCAGCAACGGCGGCCTGGCGAGCAACTACAGCATCAGCAATCCTATGGGCCTGAGCGCCGATATCAGCGCCAAGGCCCTGACCATCAGCGGCATGCAGGCCAACGGCAAGGTATATGACGGCAACAACCTCGCCAGCCTCAGC
>NZ_MIFU01000070.1:0-268 GCF_001855215.1 Pseudomonas sp. 06C 126
GCCGTAGTCGTCGGGAATAATCACCATCTGCCCTGGCGTGACCAGGCCGTGGCGCAAGTGCAGGTTCAACGCATCGAACTGCGCCGACAACGGGTGGTGGGAGCCCTTGAGCAAACTGGATTTCAAGCTGTGAAAATCTATGGTCCGGTCATTGATATACGCCTGCGCCATCGCCCGCATCCCTGATGCAATGAATAGGGCGTAGGAATATATGTAAGCAGAACGGGCCTGGCACAAGCCCGGGGATGAAAAACGGCTAGGGGATGAA
>NZ_MIFU01000071.1:0-268 GCF_001855215.1 Pseudomonas sp. 06C 126
CTGGACGGTTTGGGTGCTCTTATCGATGAACACGTCATCGCCTGGAGCATCAACAATCACAGTACCAACGGTTTCGCCGGCCTTGATGGTGATGGTTTGTTTGTTATCGAGCGTCAGGGTGACGTCGGTGTCCGCTTTATTAGAAAGCGTCGCGGTGTAAGTGATTTTTCCGCCTTCGTTGACGGCGTCTGGCGCGGTCAAGGTGACGGTAGTGGTGTTATCGGTGCCAGGTGTGTCAGTTACGACGGTGGTGACTTTATCGGTACCT
>NZ_MIFU01000072.1:0-113845 GCF_001855215.1 Pseudomonas sp. 06C 126
GAACCCATGGCCGCCGTTACCGCAGCAATGGATATGCCCCCTACATCAGCCCAAAACCCAGAGCCCAGAAGTATCAGAGAGTTGTGTAGATACTCATGCTCATCGCGGGCAAGCCCGCCCACACATTTTGATTTGTGAATACAGTCAAATGTGGGAGCTGGCTTGCCTGCGATAGCGATCTCAAGACCTACGAGTATCTCAGGGCATGCGCCGGCTCAATCTTCGCCGCGCGATACGCCGGGTAGATCGTCGCCAAAAAGCTCAATACAAACCCGGCGCTGCAAATCAACAACACATCGCCGCCTTGCAGTTCCGAAGGCAGGTTGCTGACAAAATATACGTCCGAACTGAAGATATGCTGCCCGGTCACGCGCTCCATCCAGCCCACCAGTTCGCTGACGTTGAGCGCGGCAATCACCCCCAGCACACCACCGATCAACGTGCCGACAATACCGATTACCGTGCCCTGAACCATGAAGATCGCCATGATCTGCCGCGGCGTGGCGCCAATGGTGCGCAGGATCGCGATGTCCGCGCCTTTGTCGTTCACCACCATGATCAGCGTGGCAATGATATTGAAGGCCGCGACGGCGACGATCATCAGCAACAGCAGGCCGATCATGGTCTTTTCCATCTTCATCGCGCTGAACAGGCTGCCCTGGGTATGGGTCCAGTCGTCCGCCTTATAGGCTGCGCCGAGGCCAGTGGCGATATCCGCCGAAACCTTGGGCGCCGCATACAAATCCTTGACCGCCAGGCGCACGCTTTGCACCTGGCTGGGCTGCCAACGCAGCATTTGTGCGGCATCGGCGACGTGGATCAGGGCCATCGAACCATCCAACTCGGCACCGACCTTGAACACGCCCACCACGTTCAAACGCTGCATGCGCGGGGTGATGCCGCCGGGTGCAGTGCTGATTTCCGGGACGATCAGCGTCAGCTTGTCGCCCACGTTCAGGCGGAAACGGCGCGCGGTGATTTCCCCGATCACCACGCCGAACTCACCCGGTTGCAGGTTCTCCAGATTGCCCTGGACGATATGCTGGGTGACGATGGACACCTTGCCTTCCTGGGCCGGGTCGATCCCGCTGATCTGGATCGGCTGCATCGAGCCCTTGTACGACAGCATGCCCTCCATCTCGGTAAACGGCACGGCCGCTGTGACTTCCGGGTTCTTCAGGGCCGCAGCAGCCACCGGTTGCCAGTCGCTGATCGGGTTGACGCCAACAATCGTCGCGTGCGGCACCATGCCGAGAATGCGTGAACTCATTTCCCGCTGGAACCCGTTCATCACCGACAACACCACGATCATCGCCAGCACGCCCAGGGCGAGGCCGATCATCGAGGTCATCGAGATAAACGAAACAAAACGGTTGCGGCGCTTGGCGCGGGTATAGCGCGTGCCGATGAAAATCGATAACGGTCTGAACATTCGCTTGCACCGCCTGGAAAAATAGAAAACCCGGCGTCAGGCACCGGGCTTGAAACAGGTCAGATGGCGACCAGATGACCTTCCTGCAGGTGCAGCACACGGTCCATCTGCCGGGCCATGCTCATGTCATGGGTCACCACCAGGAACGCGGTGCGCATCTGGGTGCTCAGCTCCAGCATCAAGTCCTTGATGCCCTGGGCGGTGTGGGAGTCGAGGTTGCCGGTCGGCTCGTCGAGCATCACCAGGCCCGGGTTGTTCACCAGGGCACGGGCAATCGCCACACGCTGGCGCTCGCCACCGGACAACTCTGCCGGCTTGTGCTCCAGGCGATGGCCGAGGCCGACGCGCTCGAGCAACGCCGTGGCACGCTGGCGAGCCTCCGGGATCGCGGTCTTGCCGATCAAGAGCGGCATGCACACGTTTTCCAGGGCGGTGAACTCTGGCAGCAAGTGGTGGAACTGGTACACAAAGCCCAGGGAGCGATTGCGCAACTGGCCACGGGCCTTCTCGTTCAGCGCCGAGAGCTCTTCACCGGCCAGCCACACACTGCCTTGGGACGGCGTATCAAGGCCGCCCAACAGGTTGAGCAAAGTACTTTTGCCGGAGCCGGAACTGCCGACGATCGCCACGCGCTCGCCGGGATGCAGTTCCAGTTGCAGGTTGGACAAGACCACCACCGATTCCGGGCCTTCCTCGTAGGATTTGCCCAGGTCGCGGCAGCTCAGGATTGCTTTTTCACTCATGCCCGATTCACTCATAACGTAAAGCCTGCGCCGGCTGGGTACGTGCCGCGCGCCAGGCTGGATACAGGGTGGCAAGGAAACTCAGGACCAACGCGGCGCCGCCCACCATCAACACATCCTGGCTCTGCACCTGGGATGGCAAGTAGTCGATGAAATAGACGTCGGCGTTGAGAAACTTGTGGCCGATCAGGGTTTCGACACCGGCGATGGCGGCGCTGACGTTCAGCGCGGCGAAAATGCCCACCACCGTGCCGATCAAGGTGCCGACCACGCCAATCACCGTGCCCTGGACCATGAAGATCGCCATGATCTGCCCCGGCGTGGCGCCGAGGGTACGCAGGATGGCGATATCGCCCTTCTTGTCGTTCACCACCATCACCAGAGTGGAGATGATGTTGAAGGCGGCCACGGCGACAATCAGCAGCAGCAGCAGGCCGATCATGGCCTTTTCCATGCGGATCGCCTGGTACAGGTTGCCGTGGGTACGGGTCCAGTCGCGGGCGTAGTACTGGCTTTCACCCAGGTGCTGGGCGATTTCCCACGCACCGCGCGGGGCCTCGAACAAGTCGTTGAATTTCAGGCGCAGGCCCTGCACCTGGTCCGGCTTCCAGCGATGCAGGCGGGCCAGGTCAGTGAGATTGGTCAAGCCGAGGAAGCCGTCGATCTCGCCGGCACCCACATGAAAGATGCCGACCACGGTAAAGCGCTTCATGCGCGGGAACATACCCGCCGGAGTCACCGTGACTTCCGGGGCGACGAAGGTCAGCTTGTCGCCGATGGCTACGCCCAGCTTGGCTGCTGCGCGGTCGCCAATGACGATGCCGAAGCTGCCAGGCGCCAGATCGTCAAGTTTGCCCTGCTGCATGAACTGATCAATGATCGAGACCTTGCGCTCCTGCGCCGGGTCGATGGCATTGAGCAGGACTTTCTGCACCTTGCCATCGTTGGTCAGCAGCCCCTGCATCTGGGTAAATGGCGCGACGGCCAGCACCTTGGGGTTCTGCTTGACCTTGTCGGCCAGGCTTTGCCAGTCGCCCAGGGGCTCACCGGACTCGATGGTCGCGTGGGGCACCATGCCCAGCACGCGGGTGCGCATCTCATGATCGAAGCCATTCATCACCGATAGCACCACGATCATCACGACCACGCCCAAGGCGAGTCCGATCATGGAAGTAAGAGAAATGAACGACACAAAATGATTGCGACGCTTTGCACGGGTATAACGCGTGCCGATAAATACGAAGAGAGGTCTGAACATGTCGGGGCTTGTTCGGAGGAAAAGAAGACGTCCCGGTGGCGGGGTCTGGTAAGCAGCTTTACACTCAGACCATTACCGTTACCTGGGGTTCGCCATGACGACATTAGATGAAGAAGATCGCCGCGAATACTACCGTATCGACGACATGATCGCACTCCAAATCAAAAGCCTGTCTGCCCCCCAAGCGGCGAGCAAGGAAGTGTTGCTGGATGATTCCCCACTGTTCAACCTGCTCAGTGAGCTGCACCTGAGCGAATTCGAGGCCCAGCACCTGCTGCGCCAACTCGGCGAGCGCGACCGCACACTCGCCGCCTTCCTCAAGGTGCAGAACAAACGCATGGATTTGCTCAGCCAGGTCATGGCGCAGAGCCTGCTGGGCGAGATCGGCGCACCGCAGCCGGTGATCATCTCCGAAGGCGGCATCGACTTCCAGCACCCCACGGTGCTCGCGCCGGGCAGCCACCTGGCGGTCAAGCTGGTGCTGATGCCCCAGGCCCTTGGCCTGCTGCTAAGAGCCAAAGTCACCCATTGCGACCCAAAAGGCAGCGGCTTCGATGTGGGCACCGAGTTCGAATCCATGACCGACGCCCAGCGTCAGTTGCTGGCCCGCTACATACTGCAAAAGCAGGCCCAGGAACGGCGCCTGGCCCGGGAACAAAGCGACGGCCAAGACACCTGATCTCGTATCTATCCAGCCAGCACCTGGCGAAAAGGAGCAACTGTGACCCTGATTTATGGCCATCGCGGCGCCAAAGGCGAAGCACCGGAAAACACCCTGACCAGCTTCCAGCAATGCCTCAAGCACGGCGTGCGCCGTTGCGAACTGGACTTGCACCTGTCCATGGACGGCGAGTTGATGGTGATCCACGACCCGACCCTCAAGCGCACTGCCGACCGCCGCGGCAAGGTGGTGGAATACTCCGCCGCCGACCTGGTGAAGATGGACGCGCGCAAAGGCGGCCCGGGCTGGGTCACTCCCTGCCCGATCCCGCGCCTGGAAGAGCTGTTCGAAAAGTGCGATTTCGACCACTGGCAACTGGAAGTCAAAAGCGCCTCACGCACCCGCGCCGCGACCACCGTGCTGGCGATTCGGGAAATGGCCCAGCAGTTTGGCCTGCTGGATAAGGTCACTGTGACCTCAAGCTCGCGGGAAGTGTTGAAGGCCGCATTGGACCTGACGCCGGACCTGTCCCGTGGACTGGTGGCCGAATATGCCTGGCTCGACCCGCTGAAGGTCGCGCAGAACTATGGCTGTGAGATTCTGGCGTTGAACTGGACGCTGTGCACCCCCGAGCGACTGGAAAAAGCCCAGCGCCAGGGCTTGCACGTGTCCGTGTGGACAGTCAACGAACCCGCGCTGATGCGCAGGCTCGCCGACTTCGGCGTAGATAGCCTGATTACAGACTTTCCCGGTTTGGCCACTGCCACTCTCGGGAATTACTGAAATCGGTCTCCCCGGCCGGCTCAGGCCACCGGCCGGAGCCGCTCAAAAAAGCCGGTTGAGGCCGTCGTACGCGGCGACCCGATAGGCTTCGGCCATGGTCGGGTAGTTGAACGTGGTGTTCACAAAATACTTCAAGGTATTTTGCTCACCCGGCTGGCTCATGATGGCCTGGCCGATGTGCACGATCTCCGAGGCCTGGTAGCCGAAGCAATGCACGCCGAGCACTTCCAGGGTCTCGCGGTGGAACAGGATCTTCAGCATGCCTTGCGGCTCGCCGGCGATCTGCGCACGCGCCATGCTCTTGAAGAACGCCTTGCCCACTTCGTAAGGCACCTTGGCCTTGGTCAGTTCGTGTTCATTCTTGCCGATGGAGCTGATCTCGGGAATCGTGTAGATCCCGGTCGGCACATCATTCACGTAGCGCCAGCTGCCATTGTCGACAATGCTGCCAGCGGCCGAACGGCCCTGGTCGTGGGCAGCACTGGCCAGGCTCGGCCAGCCGATCACGTCACCCGCACCGTAGATGTTGGTGACGCAGGTGCGATAGTTCTCATCCACCTCGATCTGGCCACGGCTGTTGACCTTGACCCCGATGTTTTCCATGCCCAGCTTGTCGGTGTTGCCGGTACGGCCGTTGCACCAGAGCAAGGCGTCGGCCTTGATCTTCTTGCCGGACTTGAGGTGCAGGATCACCCCGTTGTCCAGGCCTTCAACACGGTCGTATTCCTCGTTGTGGCGCACGGTGATGTTGTTGTTGCTGAAGTGGTAGCTCAACGCCTGGGAAATTTCCGAGTCGAGGAAGCTCAGCAACTGGTCACGGTTATCCACCAGCTCCACCAGTACACCCAGGCCGCTGAAGATCGAGGCGTATTCACAGCCAATCACGCCGGCGCCATAGATGATCAGTTTGCGCGGGGTGTGGCCCAGGCTGAGGATGGTGTCGCTATCGTAGATACGCGGGTGGTGGAAATCGATATCCGCCGGGCGATACGGGCGCGAACCGGTGGCGATGATGATGTGCTTGGCCACCAGCTTCTCGACCACGCCGTTGGCGCAGACCACTTCGACGGTTTGCTCGTCGGCGAAGCTACCGGTGCCGAAGAACAGGTCGACGCGGTTACGGGCGTAGTAGCCGGTGCGCGAGGCGACTTGCTTGGAAATGACTTTCTCGGCGCTTTTCAGTACGTCCGGGAACGAGAACCAGCGCGGCTCACCAATGGCCCGGAACATCGGGTTGGTGTTGAACTGCATGATCTGGCGCACCGAGTGACGCAAGGCCTTGGACGGGATGGTGCCCAGGTGGGTGCAGTTACCGCCGACCTGACGACGGCTATCGACCATCGCCACCTTGCGTCCTGCTTTGGCGGCATTCATCGCCGCACCTTCTCCAGCTGGGCCGGAACCCAGTACCACCACGTCGTAGTTGTAGACAGCCATGCGTACTCCTCAGAACAGGCCAGGGCGCACGGTTGGGCGCCTGGCTAAATCATGCCGCGGCCAGCGGTCATGAAGGATCAAATAGGCTCAGGTGTGTGAGCCGGGGCACAGTCTATATAAGGCTCAACGCCGCGCACATTAACCCTTGGTCGCGTCGTAGGCCAGTTTTGCCTTTACTACACAGTATTGATTACGGCTTGACCGCCGTCAGTTGTTCGAACGCTTTGTTGCTGCGTGTGACGAAAGCATCCCCCTCACGCATCACAAAAAATGCCGCGATTTGCTGTTTTTCTGCATAGTCCCAACCCTCTTCCGGCCCCAGCACCAACAGCAAGGTCGACAAACCATCGGCCATCAGCGCCGAAGGCTCCAGTACCGTGACCGACGCCAGGTGGTGGGTGATAGGTGCGCCGGTCCGGGCATCGAGGGTGTGGGAATAGCGGCGACCATCCTGCTGGAAATAATTACGATAGTCACCTGAAGTAGACACGCCGAAACCGTCCACCGCGATAATCCGCTGCGCGACCTGCTGGTCATCACGGGGCTCCTCCAGGGCCACGCGCCAGGGCGTACCGTCGGGTTTGCGCCCGGCAGCCTTGAGCTCGCCGGTCACTTCAACCAGGTAGCGCTCAATACCCAACTGCCCCAGCCGCTCGGCAATCCGGTCCACCGTGTAGCCGGCGGCGATGCTGTTGAAGTCCACCTGCACTGCCGCGTCCTTGCACAACTGGCCAGCGTCGACACGCAGGTGCTGATGGCCGACATGCTGGCGTGCCTGGTCCAATGCCATGGGGTCCGGGATCTTGACTTGCCGCGCCTGGGGACCGAAGCCCCACAGGTTCAGCAGTGGCTCGACCGTCAGGTCAAACGCCCCGCCACTGGCCTGGGACAACTGCTCGCCAGTGCGCACCAAGTGCAGGATCGGCTCGGGCATCGGTTGGCACGTGTTGGCCGGCAGGTCATTGAAGCGCTCGATGTCGGAGTCGCTGCGATAGGTCGACATCTGCCGATCGACCTCGGCAAGGATGCTCTCGACCTGCGGCTGGACCACCCCGGCCGCCGGCGTCCCAGAGGTGCGCACGTATTTGATCGAATACGTGCTGCCCATGGTCGGGCCGCCAAACGCCTCCAGCACCTCACCGTTGCCACAGCCCGCCAAGATCGCCAGCAAAGCCCCCACCACCGCGTATCGCAAACCGCCCATAGGCCACACACCCTTATCGCTATTGAAACTGAATGAAGCCGCACTCAAGCATATTTCCGGGGCGGGCCATTATGCGGCATGTGGTCGCCTGATGAGGCCTGGCCCGAGGCAAATAGCCAGCTTGCTAACGGTTTTTGTTGCTCGCCAACACGGATACACATATGGTTACAAAACTCTTTGGCGCCACCGCGCGCCCGGATTCAGCAGCACGGACGAACAACGACCAGGGATTTCCAACAAGATAGCCAGTTGAGTAAATGACATGTCCAGCACCACGGGCAAAGGCAAGGCGATCTTTCGCGTTGTCAGCGGTAACTTCCTTGAAATGTTCGATTTCATGGTCTACGGCTTCTACGCCACGGCCATCGCCAAAACCTTCTTCCCTGCCGACAGCGCCTTTGCGTCCCTGATGTTATCCCTGGCGACCTTCGGTGCCGGGTTCTTGATGCGCCCGCTGGGGGCGATCTTCCTTGGCGCCTACATCGACCGCCACGGCCGTAAAAAAGGCCTGGTGATCACCCTGGCCATGATGGCCGCCGGTACCGTGCTGATCGCCTGCGTGCCCGGCTACGCCACCCTCGGGGTGGCTGCCCCGCTGATCGTGCTGTTTGGCCGGTTGCTGCAGGGCTTCTCCGCCGGCGTAGAACTGGGCGGGGTCTCGGTGTACCTGGCGGAAATCGCCACGCCGGGGCGCAAGGGCTTCTTCGTCAGCTGGCAGTCCGCCAGCCAACAAGCTGCGGTGGTATTCGCCGGCCTGTTGGGCGTGGGCCTGAATCACTGGCTGAGCCCAGAGGAAATGGGGGAATGGGGCTGGCGCGTACCGTTCCTGATCGGCTGCCTGATCGTGCCGGTGATCTTCGTGATTCGCCGCTCCCTGGAAGAAACCCCGGAATTCCAGGCACGTAAACACCGCCCTACCCTGCAGGAAATCATCCGCTCGATTGGCCAGAACTTCGGCATCGTTGTGGCAGGCATGGCGCTGGTGGTGATGACCACCGTGTCGTTCTACCTGATCACCGCCTATACACCGACCTTCGGCAAGGCCGAGTTGCACCTCTCAGACCTGGATGCGTTGCTGGTCACCGTGTGCGTGGGTATTTCCAACTTTATCTGGCTGCCGGTCATGGGCGCGGTGTCCGACAAGATCGGCCGCAAGCCGTTGCTGCTCGGTGCGACGATCCTGGCGATTCTTACGGCCTACCCGGCGCTGTCGTGGCTGGTGGTCAACCCGAGTTTCAGTCACCTGCTGATCGTGCTGTTGTGGCTGTCGTTCCTGTATGGCTCATACAACGGCGCCATGGTGGTGGCGCTGACCGAGATCATGCCGGTGCAGGTCCGCACCACCGGTTTCTCCCTGGCCTACAGCCTGGCGACCGCGACCTTTGGCGGCTTTACTCCAGCGGCCTGTACCTACCTGATCCATGTGCTGGATAACAAGGCCGCGCCGGGGATCTGGCTCAGCGGGGCAGCGGTGCTGGGGTTGATTGCGACCTTGGTGCTGTTCAAGGGTAACCGGCATGAACTGCGTACGGCGCAGGCTTCGGTGGTCGGTGGGGCCTGATAGATCGCTATCGCGGGCAAGCCCGCATTTGAATGTATTCGCAAATCAAACTGTGGGAGCGGGCTTGCCCGCGATGAGGCCTTAAACCCCAACACAAAACCCCCAGGCATAAAAAAGCCCCGAACCAGTCGGGGCTTTTTCATTTAGCGCTGATGCTTAGCGTGGGAACGCAGGCGGGTTGACCCCGGCCATGTCTTCCATCACACGAACCACCTGGCAGCTGTAACCGAACTCGTTGTCGTACCAAACGTACAGTACAACGCGGTTATCCTGGGTGATGGTCGCTTCAGCATCCACCACACCGGCGTGGCGCGAGCCAACGAAGTCGGTGGACACCACTTCCTGGGAATTGACGAAGTCGATTTGCTTATGCAGATCGGAGTGCAGCGCCATGTAGCGCAGGTACTCGTTCATCTCTTCACGGGTGGCGGCTTTCTCAAGGTTGAGGTTGAGAATGGCCATCGACACGTTCGGCGTGGGTACGCGGATCGCGTTACCGGTCAGCTTGCCGGCCAGCTCAGGCAGGGCCTTGGCAGCAGCGGTGGCAGCACCGGTCTCGGTGATGACCATGTTCAGCGCGGCGCTACGGCCACGGCGATCGCCCTTGTGGAAGTTGTCGATCAGGTTCTGGTCGTTGGTGTACGAGTGAACGGTTTCGACGTGACCGTTGATGATGCCGAACTTGTCATTCACTGCCTTGAGCACCGGCACGATGGCGTTGGTGGTGCAGGAAGCGGCGGACACGATCTTGTCGTCAGCGGTGATTTCGTTGTGGTTGATACCGTGAACGATGTTCTTCAGCTTGCCCTTGCCAGGCGCGGTCAACACAACGCGATCGACACCCGGGCACGCCAGGTGCTGGCCCAGGCCGTCGGCATCACGCCATACACCGGTGTTGTCCACCAGCAATGCGTTCTGGATGCCGTACTGGGTGTAATCCACCTCGGTCGGGTTCTTCGCGTAGATCACCTGGATCAGGTTACCGTTGGCGGTGATGGTGTTGTTTTCTTCGTCGATGGTGATGGTGCCATTGAACGAACCGTGTACCGAGTCGCGGCGCAAGAGGCTGGCGCGCTTGGTCAGGTCATTCTCGGCGCCTTTGCGCACGACAATGGCCCGCAGGCGCAGGCCGTCGCCACCGCCGGTTTTTTCGATGAGGATGCGTGCCAGCAGGCGGCCGATACGACCGAAGCCGTAGAGCACAACGTCAGTGCCTTTACGGGCGGCGGCGTTCTGCTGGCCAACGACTTCGGCCAGCTCTTCACGCACGAACTGCTCGGCGCTGCGGCCATTGCCTTGGGCGCGGAATTTGAACGCCAACTTGCCCAGGTCTACGGAGGCCGCGCCGAGCTTGAGCTCGCTCATGGCTTTAAGCAGAGGGAATGTTTCGTGGACGGAGAGTTCGCTATCGTCGGCAGAACGATGGCGAGCAAAGCGATGAGCCTTGAGAATCGCGATGACTGATTGGTTGATCAGGCTGCGGCCATAGATCGAGCTCACCACATTGTTATTGCGGTACAGCTGACCGATAAGCGGGATCATCGCTTCTGCGAGTGCTTCACGGTCGATCCATTCACCAAGACACTGGTCGGGCTTCTGAGTCACGGGAACCTTCCACATGTAGGGGCTGAAAAAAGGGGCTACATTATGCCGCCCGACCGCCCCTGGAGCAATGCGCGCCACGCAACAAAAGCCCTTGCAAATAATTTTCACCGCGCTACAAGCCAGTAAATACGCGGCTTCCAGCGCACCCCTCGGAGAAAGACCTGGGCGTCTTGTCCGTAACCCTCCGAAACATACGTGCATTTTGGCACTACATATTGAGTCAAAACGGCACATTGTTTGTCTTAGCCACTACATTTCCTACAAACCGTAATAGGCACAGTCAGCAACTGACAGGCGGCACTCCAGGCCGTTACAATTACCGACTTTGTCGCAACGCTGGAGCTCAACCTTCCGTGCCCGTCCTGCGTCTACCGCTACTCCCTGCCGAGGCAGGTAAACAGCATTGGGGCAATTTGCCCGGTGCCGCCCTGAGCCTGGCCATTGCCGAGGCTGCCAGTGCAGCCAAACGCTTTACCCTGCTGCTGACCGCCGACAGCCAAAGTGCCGAACGGCTGGAGCAGGAGCTGAGCTTCTTCGCCCCCGATTTGCCGGTGCTGCATTTCCCGGACTGGGAGACCCTGCCCTACGACTTGTTCTCCCCGCACCAGGACATCATTTCCCAACGCATCGCCAGCCTGTACCGCTTGCCGGAACTGGCCCACGGTGTGCTGGTGGTGCCGATCACCACGGCCCTGCACCGCCTGGCGCCGACCAAGTTTCTGCTGGGCAGCAGCCTGGTGTTGGATATCGGCCAGAAGCTCGATGTAGAGCAGATGCGCACCCGTCTTGAAGCCAGCGGCTATCGCTGCGTCGATACGGTGTACGAGCATGGTGAGTTCGCCGTGCGCGGCGCGCTGATCGACCTGTTCCCGATGGGCAGCAAACTGCCCTACCGCATCGACCTGTTCGACGACGAAATCGAGACCCTGCGCACCTTCGACCCGGAAAACCAGCGGTCCATCGACAAGGTGCAATCGATCAAGCTGCTGCCGGCCCGGGAATTCCCCCTGCAAAAAGACGCGGTCACACGCTTCAAGGCGCGCTTTCGCGAACGCTTCGACGTGGACTTCCGCCGCTGCCCGATCTTCCAGGACCTGAGCAGCGGGATTACCCCCGCCGGTATCGAGTACTACCTGCCGCTGTTCTTCGATGAAACCTCGACCCTGTTCGATTACCTGCCCCAGGACACCCAGGTGTTCTCGCTGCCCGGCATCGAACAGGCGGCGGAAAATTTCTGGAACGACGTACGCAACCGTTACGAAGAGCGCCGCGTCGATCCCTCCCGGCCTTTATTGCCGCCTGCCGAGCTGTTCCTGCCGGTGGAAGACTGCTTTGCCCGCCTGAAGAACTGGCCGCGCGTGGTCGCCAGCCAGCAGGATGTAGAAGCCGGTGTCGGTCGCGAACGCTTCCCGGCCCAAACCCTGCCGAACCTGGCCATCGAAGCCAAGGCCACCCAGCCGCTGCAAGCATTGTCCGACTTCCTTGGCGATTTCCCGGGCCGCGTGCTGTTTACCGCCGAATCCGCCGGGCGCCGCGAAGTGCTGCTGGAGTTGCTGGAACGCCTGAAGCTGCGGCCAAAAACCGTCGACAGCTGGCCGGACTTTGTGGCCGGCAAGGACCGCCTGGCGATCACCATTGCCCCGCTCAACGAAGGCTTGCAACTGGATGATCCGGCCCTGGCGCTGATTGCCGAGAGCCCGCTGTTCGGCCAACGCGTGATGCAGCGCCGACGCCGGGAAAAACGCGCCGACGCCAATAACGATGCGGTCATCAAGAACCTCACCGAGCTGCGCGAAGGCGCACCGGTGGTGCATATCGACCACGGTGTGGGGCGCTACCTGGGCCTGCAGACCCTGGAGATCGACAACCAGGCCGCCGAATTCCTCACCATGGAATACGCCGAGGGCGCCAAGCTCTACGTCCCGGTGGCCAACCTGCACCTGATCGCGCGCTACACCGGCAGCGACGACGCCCTCGCGCCATTGCACCGCCTGGGCTCCGAGACCTGGCAGAAAGCCAAGCGCAAGGCCGCCGAACAGGTGCGCGACGTGGCCGCCGAACTGCTGGACATCTATGCCCGCCGCGCGGCCCGCGAAGGTTATGCGTTCGCCGACCCGAAGGCCGACTACGCTACCTTCAGCGCCGGCTTCGCCTTCGAAGAAACCCCAGACCAGCAAACCACCATCGACGCCGTGCGCGCCGACATGCTCGCGCCCAAGCCCATGGACCGCCTGGTCTGCGGCGATGTGGGCTTCGGCAAGACTGAAGTGGCGATGCGTGCCGCGTTTATCGCAGTGCATGGTGGCCGCCAGGTGGCGATCCTGGTGCCCACCACCCTGCTCGCCCAGCAGCACTACAACAGCTTCCGCGACCGCTTTGCCGATTGGCCGGTGACTGTGGAAGTAATGAGCCGCTTCAAGTCGGCCAAGGAAGTGAATGCCGCTGTCGCCGATCTGGCCGAAGGCAAGATCGATATCGTCATCGGCACCCACAAACTGCTGTCGGACGACGTGAAGATCAAGAACCTGGGCCTGGTGATCATCGACGAGGAGCACCGCTTTGGCGTGCGCCAGAAGGAGCAGCTCAAGGCCCTGCGCAGCGAGGTCGATATCCTCACCCTGACTGCTACACCGATCCCGCGCACGCTGAACATGGCGGTGTCGGGCATGCGCGACCTGTCGATCATCGCCACGCCGCCAGCGCGGCGCTTGTCGGTGCGCACGTTCGTCATGGAGCAGAACAACAGCACGATCAAGGAAGCCCTGCTGCGCGAATTGCTGCGCGGCGGCCAGGTCTACTACCTGCACAACGACGTAAAAACCATCGAGAAATGCGCCGCCGACCTCGCCGAACTGGTGCCGGAAGCGCGGATCGGCATCGGCCACGGGCAGATGCGCGAACGCGAACTCGAACAGGTGATGAGCGACTTCTACCACAAGCGCTTCAACGTGCTGATCGCCTCGACCATTATCGAGACCGGTATCGACGTGCCAAGCGCCAACACCATCATTATCGAGCGTGCGGACAAGTTCGGCCTGGCACAACTGCACCAGTTGCGTGGTCGGGTCGGCCGCAGTCACCACCAGGCCTATGCCTACCTGCTGACGCCACCGCGCCAGCAAATCACTGGCGACGCCGAAAAACGCCTGGAGGCCATCGCCAACACCCAGGACCTGGGCGCGGGCTTTGTGCTGGCCACCAACGACCTGGAAATCCGTGGTGCCGGCGAACTGCTGGGCGACGGCCAGAGCGGGCAGATCCAGGCGGTGGGCTTCACCCTCTATATGGAGATGCTCGAGCGCGCGGTGAAGGCCATCCGCAAAGGCGAACAACCGAACCTCGACCAGCCACTGGGCGGCGGCCCGGAAATCAACCTGCGCCTGCCGGCGTTGATTCCCGAGGACTACCTGCCGGATGTGCATGCGCGGCTGATCCTGTACAAGCGCATCGCCTCGGCCACCGACGAAGAGGGCCTCAAGGACCTGCAAGTGGAGATGATCGACCGCTTCGGCCTGCTGCCGGAACCGACCAAGAACCTGGTGCGCCTGACCCTGCTCAAATTGCAGGCCGAGCAACTGGGGATCAAGAAGGTCGATGCGGGTCCTCAGGGTGGGCGTATCGAATTCGAAGCGCAGACGCCGGTGGACCCGTTGGTGTTGATCAAGTTGATCCAGGGCCAGCCCAACCGCTACAAATTCGAAGGCGCCACGTTATTCAAGTTCATGGTACCGATGGAACGTGCGGAAGAGCGCTTTAATACATTGGAGGCGCTGTTTGAGCGCCTCATCCCCAAATCTGCTTGAAGGACGCCCCATGCGCCTGCTTCGTATCCTGAGCCTGTTGTTGGTGGTAGTCGCACCTTCGGCGTTTGCCGACAGCCTCTACCAGGTGGAAATGATCCTGATCCGCCAGAATGCGGAACCGGTCATCAACAGCCGGCCGGCCCCAGAAAACTGGGATGCCGGCGCTCCACGCCAGGGGATCGAGAAAATCAGCCCGCCGCGCCTGACCAACATCGTCGAAAAACTCCAGGCCAATGGCGATTACACCGTGCTGCTGCACAAGGCCTGGGAGCAGAACCTGGGCGAACAGCCCGTGAAGGTGAAAATCACCGACGGCCAGGAACAGTTCGGCCAGTTCCCCATCCAGGGCACCCTGGACCTGCAGTTGGGGCGCTTTACCCGGATTGATGCGAGCTTCTGGCTCAACCAGTTCGACAACCACGGCAGCGTGATTGCCAGTGAGCACCTGAGCCAGCCGGACGTGCGCACCAAGAACAACCAGCTCAACTACCTGGACGGCGGCCACCTGGCCCTGCTGATCAAGATCACCTCCCTCACGGCCAAGCCACCGAGCGCACCACCGCCCGGCCTGGCGGACTGATCCAGCACCATGCCCCTGCCGTCGTCGCTGACCAAACCCCTGGCGCCTTCCTGGGCTAACCGCTTCAAGGAGCAAAGCCTGGAGCGCGGCCGGCGCTACGCCCTGGAAAACCGCGTGCGCATCGTCGAGTCGGGCGACAGCACCATCATCGCCAGTTGCGAAGGCTCAGGCGGTAATGTCTACCGCCAGACCATCGCCCTGCGCGAGTCGGCCAAGGGCACCTTGATCCTGGTGGACAGCCGCTGCACCTGCCCCGTGCATACCAACTGCAAACACATTGCCGCAGTGCTGCTGCAGGTCCAGGAAACCCTGGCCTATCCGGCAGCAGCCAAAGATGCCGAGCTGCTGGAAAAGCTCCAGGCCGTGCTCGACAACCGCGTGGTGCTGCCTCAAGTGGTGCTCGAGGATGTGCAGCCGATTCCCCGGCTGTGGCTGGCCAGCATCGAGTTCAGCGCCTTTGAGCCGCGCAACGGCAAGATGCAGCGCTATATCCAGCACCGGGCGGCGCTATCGTTCAATTACCAGGGCAACTACGTCAGCGGCCAGAAAAACGCCGATATCATTGTGCGCCAGGAAACCCAGAGCCTGCGGATCAAGCGCCACCCCGAGGTCGAGCAAGGTTTTCGCGAACACCTGCGCTTGCTGGGTTTCAAGATCGCCACGCGCCAGAGCAAGGCCTTGCCGGAAAGCGCCGGCGAGCTGTTTGAGATGGTCAACGACAGTGCCTGGCTGAACTTCACCCTCAACGCCTCGCCGAGCCTGCGTGCGGAGGGCTGGGAGCTGCAGATCGATGAAGATTTCGGCTTCGACCTGAGCCCCGTCGACGACTGGTACGCCAGCGTCGATGAAGTACCGGAGCGCGACTGGTTCGACCTGGAGCTGGGAATTATCGTCAATGGTGAGCGGTTGAGCCTGCTGCCGATCCTGTTGAACCTGATGCGCTCCCACACCGAAATCCTCAACCCGGAAAAACTCGCGCGCCGCCGCGACGACGAACTGATCCTGGTGAACATCCCCGGCCTGCCCAATGGCGGCCACGGCCCGCTGCAAGTGGCGCTGCCCTATGGCCGGCTCAAACCGGTGCTGGCCACCCTCGGCGAGTTCTACCTGCAAGAGCCCGGCAGCACCGCCTTGCGCCTGGCCAAGGCCGACGCCATTCGCCTCAACCCGCTGGAAGACCTGCCCCTGCAATGGGAAGGCGGCGAACAGATCCGCAACTTTGCCCAGCGCCTGCGCGATATCAAGGACTTCACCTGCACAGCACCCGAGGGCCTGAATGCGACCTTGCGCCCCTACCAGCTCGAAGGCCTGAGCTGGATGCAGTCCCTGCGCCAACTGGAAGTGGGCGGGATTCTTGCGGACGACATGGGCCTGGGCAAAACCCTGCAGACTCTGGCGCATATTCTCAGCGAAAAAATCGCCGGGCGCCTGGACCGGCCGTGCATGGTCGTGATGCCCACCAGCCTGATCCCCAACTGGCTCGACGAAGCGGCGCACTTCACCCCGCAACTCAAGGTGCTGGCGCTGTATGGAGCCGCACGCAAGAAGCACTTCGCACAACTGCAGGATTATGACCTGCTGCTGACCACCTATGCCCTGCTGCCCAAGGACATTGAGCAACTGGCCGCGCAGCCGCTGCATGTGCTGATCCTCGATGAAGCCCAATACATCAAGAACCCCACCAGCAAGGCCGCCCAGGCCGCCCGCGAGCTGAATGCCCGGCAGCGCCTGTGCCTGAGCGGCACACCGCTGGAAAATCACCTGGGCGAGCTGTGGTCGCTGTTCCACTTCCTGCTGCCGGGTTGGCTGGGGGATGTTAAGAGCTTCAACCGTGATTACCGCGTGCCCATCGAAAAACGCGGCAGCGACGTGCGATTGCAGCACCTCAACGGTCGGATCAAACCGTTCTTGCTGCGCCGCACCAAGGAACAGGTGGCCACTGAGTTGCCGCCCAAGACCGAGATCATCCATTGGGTCGATCTCAATGAAGCGCAGCGCGACGTGTACGAAACCATGCGCCTGGCCATGGACAAGAAGGTGCGCGACGAAATCACCCGCAAGGGCGTGGCCCGCAGCCAGATCATCATCCTTGAAGCGCTGCTCAAGCTGCGCCAGGTCTGTTGCGACCTGCGCCTGGTCAACGATGCAACCCTGCCAGCGCGCGGCAGCAGCTCCGGCAAGCTCGACAGCCTGATGGAGATGCTCGACGAGCTATTTGCCGAAGGGCGCAGGATCCTGCTGTTTTCCCAGTTCACCTCAATGCTCAGCCTGATTGAGATCGAGCTGAAAAAACGCGGTGTCGCCTATGCCTTGCTGACCGGCCAGACCCGCGATCGGCGCACGCCGGTGAAGGATTTCCAGAGCGGCAAGTTGCAGATCTTCCTCATCAGCCTCAAGGCCGGTGGCGTCGGGCTTAACCTGACCGAAGCCGACACCGTGATCCACTACGACCCGTGGTGGAACCCAGCCACGGAAAACCAGGCCACCGACCGTGCGTATCGCATCGGCCAGGAGAAGCCGGTGTTTGTGTACAAGATGATTGCCCGCGGCACTGTGGAAGAGAAGATCCAGGCGTTGCAGCAAGAGAAGTCAGACCTGGCGGCGGGCGTGCTGGATGGTCGCACCACTGGCGACTGGAAGTTGGGCAACGAAGATATCGAGGCGCTGTTTGCGCCGTTGCCCAATAAGCAAGAGAAGCGTTGACTGCCAGGTCGCTATCGCAGGCAAGCCACACATTTTGATCTGTGAATACATTCAAGTGTGAGAGCTGGCTTGCCTGCGATAGGCGCACCTCAATCTCATTCGATCAACTGAGCATCCCGAAGCGCACCGAGCGCCGCCAACCAACGCGGGTCTTGCTTATAGTCAGTCGAGGCAATCGCCTGCCCACGCATCCGGGCAATCCGCGCCGACGGCGTGACCTTCATGCGCTGGGCGGCACTCAGGGCCAACTCGGCGGCCGCACGGTCATTGCACACCAGCCCCATATCGCAACCCGCGCTCAAGGCCGCCTCGATACGGCTCGCCGCATCCCCCACCACATGGGCACCGGCCATGGACAGGTCATCACTGAAAATCACCCCATCGAACTGCAACTCACCGCGCAGGATGTCTTGCAACCAACGGCGCGAAAAGCCGGCCGGCTGGTTATCCACCTGGGGGTAAATGACATGGGCCGGCATGACGGCGGCCAATTGCTTGCTCAAGCGCGCGAACGGCACCAGGTCATGGCTGCGAAGCTGCTCCAGGCTGCGTTCATCCACGGGAATGGCGACGTGGGAATCAGCCTCGGCCCAACCATGACCCGGAAAGTGCTTGCCGGTGGCGGCCATACCGGCGCTGTTCATGCCTCGGATAAAGGCCCCGGCCAACAACGCGGCACGCTCGGGATCACCTTCGAACGCACGTGTACCTACGACGGCGCTGCGCTGGTAATCGAGGTCCAGCACCGGGGCGAAGCTCAGGTCCAGGCCAACGGCCAACACTTCCGTGGCCATGACCCAGCCACACTGCTCGGCCAGGTATTCGGCATTGGGATTATCTGCCAGGGCACGCATGGCCGGCAGGCGGACAAACCCCTGGCGCAGGCGCTGGACACGGCCGCCTTCCTGGTCGACAGCCAGCAACAGGTCCGGGCGCACCGCGCGAATGGCAGCGCTCAATTCCCGCACCTGGCGCGGATGTTCGATGTTGCGCGCAAAAATGATCAGGCCGCCCACTTCAGGCTGGCGCAACAAGTGGCGATCCTCAGCCGTCAGCCAAGTGCCGGCGACGTCCACCATCAATGAGCCTTGCAGGGCAGCAGTCATAAATTTTCCTTGAATGACGCGCGCACTCCACCGCGTCGCCAGGTCAAGCCTGGCAAGGCGGTGGAGTGCGGGTAAATATTTGAAATCGGCATGGGCGGCTAGCTTAGCGGATGCAAGCGGTGGCGCCCAGACGCCAGTGGTTAAACCTTGGCAGCCACCGGGGCGGACTTGCTGCGCGGGCGCAACTGGGCGGCCGCCATGGCCGGGTCGGTGACACCGCTTTCGGCGCGCATGCCGGCGGCCAGGAATGGCACCATCAAGCGCATGACCTGTTCGATGGAGGTGTTGACCCCGAAATCCGTCTCGGCGATGGCGCGCAAGGCCTTGATCCCGGACATGCTGAACGCCGCGGCGCCGAGCATGAAGTGCACGCGCCAGAACAATTCGATAGGAGGAATGCGCGGCGCCGCCTCATTCACCAACAACATGTAGCGACGGAATACCTTGCCATACATGTCTTCGAGATAACGCCGCAAGTGGCCTTGGCTCTGACTGAAAGCCAGGCCCAGCAGACGCATGAAGATCGACAGGTCGTTGCCACTGCGTGGCTGTACCACCAGCGCCTGCTCGACGAGGATTTCCAGCAGCTCTTCCAGGCTCGGCTTGTTGTCGGGCTTGGTCTGGCGCCGCTCCAGCTCACGGTCGAGACTGACGCAGAACGGTCCCAGGAAACGTGAGAATACTGCCTGGATCAGGGCTTTCTTCGAGCCGAAATGATAGTTCACTGCCGCCAGGTTGACCCCAGCCTTGCTGGTGATCAGCCGCAATGAAGTTTCAGCAAATCCTTTTTCCGCGAACAACTGCTCGGCAGCATCGAGAATGCGTTCAACGGTTTCCGACTGGGCCATGGCTACTCCGCCTGACAAACACTTGTTTGAAACATACGTTTCACCTTGTGCAATGTCAAGCCTGCAGGTCCGTTTTCCGGCCGGGCAGTCACCCGATTCGCACCTATTTAATCACATCTTCAACAGCCTGTAGGCAGCGCTATCTCCAGGCTTGGCAAGGACCGACGGATGACCGTCCGGCGGAGTCGGCAAAAACGATGATTGCCAAGCGCAGTTCACTGTATATAATCCCAGTCACTGTATAAAAAGACAGAGCGATCAACATGCTAAAACTGACGCCACGCCAAGCTGAGATTCTCGCTTTTATCAAGCGCTGCCTCGACGACAACGGCTATCCGCCGACCCGGGCGGAAATCGCCCTGGAGCTGGGGTTCAAATCCCCCAACGCTGCTGAAGAACACCTGAAGGCCCTTGCCCGCAAGGGTGCGATCGAAATGACTCCAGGTGCATCCCGTGGCATTCGTATCCCTGGCTTCGAAGCCAAGGCTGACGAATCGACGCTGCCGATCATCGGCCGGGTCGCTGCCGGTGCGCCGATTCTTGCACAGCAGCACGTCGAAGAGTCCTGCAATATCAACCCGACTTTCTTCCATCCTCGCGCCGACTACCTGCTGCGGGTCCATGGCATGAGCATGAAGGACGTGGGCATCTTCGACGGCGACCTGCTGGCCGTCCATACCACCCGTGAAGCACGCAACGGTCAGATCGTCGTGGCGCGTATTGGCGACGAAGTGACGGTCAAGCGCTTCAAACGCGAGGGCAGCAAAGTCTGGCTGCTGGCGGAAAACCCTGAGTTTTCACCGATTGAAGTCAACCTGAAGGATCAGGACCTGGTGATCGAAGGCTTGAGTGTCGGCGTTATTCGCCGCTAACGGAGGCATCATGCAGTTCCCACACGCGCAACAACATACACAACTGCCGCTGTTTGAGGCCTTCTTGGCCCAGCCACTTGCACCGATCCTCAACGAGGTGGTGGAGTCCCCATGGACCGCCCCCGCCGAACCAGAGGTATTCAGTGAATTGTCGTTGCGCGGCGCTGCCGGGAATTGCCTGAGCTTGCTGGCTCCGATTCTGCGTGAACTGAGCGAGGAACAGAACGCCCGCTGGCTGACCCTGATCGCCCCGCCCTCCAGCCTGACCCAGGCCTGGCTGCGGGATGCCGGCCTGAACCGCGAGCGTATCCTGCTGCTGCAACCACGCGGCACCCAGAGTGCCCAGCAACTGACCTGCGAAGCGTTGCGCCTGGGGCGTAGCCATACGGTCGTCAGTTGGCTGAATCCGCTGGGCGCTTCGGCCAAGCAGCAGTTGATCAGCGCGGCGCGCACAGGCGATGCACAAAGCTTGAATATTCGTTTGGGATAAGCCCGAGCCTGACGCGCAACGCGTTATCGGGAATGCTACAGGTCGTCCGATTGCAGCCTGACGTCAAGTCAGTGCCTGCGATGGACGCAAGGCTTCTACAGAACTGAGAAGCCGATTGTTAGTTTGAATCTTGAAATCGACAAACGGACTCAGTGAAGAATTCGCGGACCGTCGTCTTTCTCTGGTTCGCCTTCAGCCAAGCGCCCCGCCATCTGCACGCCCACGCTCAACATGGCTTTTGCCACTTCCACGTGCTGGCCTTGCAGGAATGCCTTGGCGTCCTCGGAAAAGTCCAAAGTCACCAGAGAACCCTCGTCCTCGGCCCTACGCAGCTCAATTCTGCCGTCGGGCAATTCAACAATTTCCAGAAAGGACGTTGGCATAAAAATCTGTTCTCCACGAAAGGCCGGCATTATATCAGTCATCAACGCGGCCTCGCTCAGGATCTGAACAGCTTTCTTTGCGGCTTGATGAATGGTCTGTAGGAGCTGGCTTGCCAGCGATAGCGGTCTGCCGGCCAACTTTGCATTGCTTGATCAATTGTTATCGCCGGCAAGCCGGCTCCTACATTGCCCTGCCACTCAGCACTCGTTCAAGCCATCCCGAAAGCGGATAGCCAGCTTCTTCAGCTCCTGACGCCAGCTCTCCAACTCGGCCCGGCTCAGCGGCTCGGGACCTTCGTCTTCCAGACTGACCGCAACAATCAACGGCTGGGTCACATCGCCCTTGGGCTTGTGCGGCACACGCGGCGGCTGGAACATCGCCGAATGCGCAGCCAGCAAACGTGCCAGCCAGCTGTCAGGGCTGCGGGCCATTTCCACCAACTCGGCCAACTCAGGGATGGCCAAGGACTCCAGCACCTCGCGGGTCAGGATATCCTCGGCCCGTGGCGCATGCGCCTGGGGCAAGCGATAGAAGCCGGCAATTTCATGACACAGCCCCAGCAAGGCGCCGTACAGATGAAACAACGCCGACTCCCGCCCCGCCTGCACCAGCGCGATAGCGTTCATCTCCTTCCCTTCCTCGGCACGGCCAAGGGCTTCAAGGGACAAACCCGCGAAGTAAATTTTCTGGTTGGTACGGGTATAGAGTTCGTTAGCCATGACGGCAGTCTCCACAACGACATAAGTATGATACGGCCTGTAGGAGCGAGCTTGCTCGCGAAAAACCCGAGAGCACCGCAGTGCACCAGGTTTATCGCGTTATCGTTAACGACCTTCGCGAGCAAGCTCGCTCCTACAGATCAAGCGCCCTGGCGCTTGTCCTCGACCTTCCACTTGCCGCCGTCGTAGAACGCCTTCCAGCCCGTAGGCTTGCCGTCCACTTCGGTCTGCACGTACTGCTCCTTGGTCTTGCGGCTGTAGCGAATCACGGCCGGACGACCGTCGGGATCCTTCTTCGGCGCTTCACACAGGAAGTGGTACTTCGGATCGATCTCATCCTTGTGCGGCACGATCTCCATCACCAGTGGCGCACGGGTCTCGCGGTTTTTCGGGAACTGGCTGGCGGCCAGGAACAGGCCCGAAGCGCCGTCACGCAGGATGTAGGTGTCGTTGACCTTCTCGCACTTGAGCTCAGGCATCTTCACCGGGTCCATCTTCGGCGGCGCCGCGTCACCGCTTTTCAGCAGTTTGCGGGTGTTCTTGCAGGTCGGGTTGGTGCAACCGAAGAACTTGCCGAAGCGACCGGTCTTGAGTTGCATCTCACTGCCGCACTTGTCGCACTCCAGGCTCGGGCCTTCATAGCCCTTGATGCGGTAGGTGCCTTCTTCGATTTCGTAGCCGTTGCAATCCGGGTTGTTACCGCAGATGTGCAGCTTGTGCTTTTCGTCGAGCAGATAGGCATCCATCGCCGTGCTGCAGATCGGGCAACGGTGCTTGCCACGCAGCACCAGCGACTCGGATTCACCCTCGTCGTCGGCCGCAATTTCATCACCCGGTACCAGGTTGACGGTGGCCTTGCAGCGCTCTTTGGGCGGCAGGCTGTAGCCCGAGCAACCCAGGAACACACCGGTAGACGCGGTGCGGATCTGCATCGGCCGCCCGCAGGTGGTGCACGGAATATCCGTCATCACCGGCTGGTTGGCGCGCATACCGTTTTCCGGGCTTTCGGCTACTTCGAGTTTTTTCTTGAAGTCGCCATAGAACTCGTCGAGTACGTTTTTCCAGTCCCGCTCGCCCTGGGCCACGTCATCGAGATTCTCTTCCATGCCGGCGGTAAAGCCGTAGTCCATCAGGTTGGAGAAACTCTCGGACAGACGCTCGGTGACGATATCGCCCATCTTTTCCGAATAGAAACGACGGTTATGCAGCGCCACGTAGCCGCGGTCCTGGATGGTGGAAATGATCGCCGCGTAGGTCGAAGGACGACCAATGCCACGCTTTTCCATCTCTTTGACCAGGCTCGCTTCCGAATAACGCGCAGGCGGCTTGGTGAAGTGCTGGGACGGATCAAGCTTGACCAGCTTCATCACATCGCCCTGGGCCATGTCTGGCAGCACGTCGTCATCGCCGGGCTTGGCGATTTGCGGCATCACACGGGTGTAACCGTCGAACTTGAGGATACGGCCCTTGGCACGCAGCTCGAAGTCCCCGGCCCCCACGGTGACGGTGGTGGACAAGTATTGCGCCGGCAGCATCTGGCAGGCCAGGAACTGGCGCCAGATCAGCTCGTAGAGGCGCTCAGCGTCGCGCTCCATGCCTGTGAGCTTGCTTGGCTCGGTATTGGCGTCAGACGGACGAATCGCTTCGTGAGCCTCTTGTGCGCCTTCCTTGCTGCTGTAGACGTTCGGGTTCTCCGGCAGGTACTTCTTGCCGAATTCGTTTTCAATATAAGTGCGCGCCATCGCCACCGCGTCTTGCGACAGGTTGGTGGAGTCGGTACGCATATACGTGATGTAGCCCGCTTCGTACAAACGCTGGGCCATCATCATCGTCTTCTTCACCCCAAAGCCCAGGCGGTTGCTCGCGGCCTGTTGCAGGGTGGAGGTGATGAACGGCGCCGACGGCTTGCTGCTGGTGGGCTTGTCTTCGCGCTTGACGATGCTGTAGCTGGAAGCCTTGAGCTTCTCCAGCGCGGCCATGGCCTGCGCTTCGTTGAGCGGCTTGAAAGCCTCGCCTTTCTCACGGGCCACGTCAAAGCGTACGGTCGCGCCCTTGGCGGTGCCGAGGTCGGCGTGGACTTCCCAGTATTCTTCAGGGATGAACGCGCGGATCTCGCGCTCACGCTCCACCACCAGCTTCACCGCAACCGATTGCACACGGCCAGCGGACAGGCCACGGGCAATCTTGGCCCACAGCAATGGCGAGACCATGTAGCCGACGACGCGGTCAAGGAAGCGTCGAGCCTGCTGGGCATTGACGCGGTCAATATCCAGCTCGCCCGGCTTGGAGAAGGCTTCCTGGATCGCCTTCTTGGTAATTTCGTTGAACACCACGCGTTTATAGCGGCTGTCATCCCCACCTATGGCTTCGCGCAGGTGCCAGGCAATGGCTTCCCCTTCGCGGTCCAAGTCCGTCGCGAGATAGATGGTGTCAGCATCCTTGGCGAGCCGGCGCAGCTCCTCGATCACCTTTTCCTTGCCCGGAAGGATTTCGTACTTGGCCTTCCAGCCATGATCAGGGTCCACCCCCATGCGCGAAACCAGCTGCTTGCGCGCTTTTTCTTTGGGCGAGAGCACCGGACCTTCGCCCGCAGCCGCCTTGCCGCGCTTGGCAGCAGGCTCCTTGCTGGCGCTAGCCGAACCGCTGGTGGGCAGGTCTCGGATATGGCCGATACTCGACTTCACCACGTACTCGTTACCCAAGTACTTGTTGATGGTCTTGGCCTTAGCCGGGGATTCCACAATGACCAGCGATTTGCCCATGGATCGGAAAATTCCTGAATTCGAGAAGAGAAAGGCGGTTGGCGCCTGACGCGGCAACGCTATATATAGTGGCAACACAGTGAGGTCAAGCGCAGCATTGTGCGCTACCAGCCGTTATTGCCCTGAAAAAAGACTGGGTTCGACCTGCACCAAAGCAAAGCGCGGGACCTGCTTGCCGTCAACTTCGACAGTCTCCAGGAACATGCTCAAGGGGCGCACCCAAAAGCCGTAATCGCCATACAGTGCTTGGTAGAACACCACTTCTTCTTCGGTCTCGGAGTGCCGCGCCACATTAAAAACGCGGTACTTGGGACCTTTATAATGCTGGTAGAGCCCTGGTTCGACTTTCATGCTCTGGCCCTCTTACAAAATTTATTAAAAAAAAATTAAAAATTCCAAAAAACAAAAACCGGGGCACTGGGCCCCGGCTTCCGTCAACTCAACGCTTAGACGCGTTCGAAGACGGTAGAAATGCCTTGGCCGAGACCAATGCACATGGTTGCAACCCCAAGGTTGCCGCCATTTTGCTTCATCACGTTAAGCAAAGTGCCGGAAATACGTGCACCGGAGCAACCGAATGGGTGGCCCAAGGCAATCGCACCGCCGTGCAGGTTAACCTTCTCGTTCATCTTGTCGAGTACTTTCAGATCTTTCAGCACGGGCAGAGCCTGTGCGGCGAAAGCTTCGTTGAGCTCGAAGAAGTCGATGTCGGAGATGCTCAGACCTGCGCGCTTCAAGGCTTTTTGTGTGGCCGGTACTGGACCATAGCCCATGATCGCCGGGTCCACACCCGCCACGGCCATGGAACGGATCACTGCCAGAGGCTGGATCCCCAGGTCCTGGGCGCGCTGGGCCGACATCACGATCATGCACGAGGCACCATCGGTGATCTGCGACGAAGTACCGGCAGTCACGGTGCCGCCCTTGGGATTGAATGCCGGCTTCAAGGCCGCCAGGCTTTCCAGGGTGGTATCCGGACGAATGGTTTCGTCGTAGTCGAACAGTTTCAGGAAACCGTTCTCGTCGTAGCCGTTCATCGGGATGATTTCATCCTTGAACTTGCCTTCCAGGGTTGCCCTGTGGGCGAGCTGGTGCGAGCGCAGGCCAAAAGCGTCCTGGGCCTCACGGGTGATGCCGTGCATCTTGCCGAGCATTTCTGCGGTCAGGCCCATCATGCCCGAGGCTTTTGCCGCGTACAGCGACATATGCGGGTTTGGATCGACGCCGTGCATCATGCTGACGTGGCCCATGTGCTCCACGCCGCCGACCACGAACACATCACCGTTGCCGGTCATGATCGCCTGGGCGGCAGTGTGCAGTGCGCTCATGGAAGAACCACACAGGCGGCTGACGGTCTGGCCGGCAGCAGTATGCGGGATCTGCGTCATCAGGGACGCCATGCGGGCGATGTTCCAGCCCTGCTCCAGGGTCTGGTTGACGCAGCCCCAGATCACGTCCTCGACTTCGTTCGGGTCGACCTTGACGTTGCGCTCCAGCAGTTTGCTGATCAGGTGCGCCGACATGTCTTCGGCACGGGTGTTGCGGTGCATGCCGCCCTTGGAGCGGCCCATCGGAGTACGACCGAAGTCGACAATCACGACATCTCTTGGATTCAAGCTCATAAATATTCTCGCTCTAGTCGTCTGGGCACTTAACCGAAGAAGCTCTGGCCGTTCTTGGCCATCTCGCGCAGCTTCGCAGTCGGGTGGTACAGCGGGCCCAGATCAGCGTATTGATCAGCCAGGGCAACGAATTCGGCTACACCGATCGAGTCGATGTAACGCAGCGCACCACCACGGAATGGAGGGAAACCAATACCGTACACCAGGCCCATATCGGCTTCGGCGGCGGTTTCAACGATGCCGTCTTCCAGGCAACGCACGGTTTCCAGGCACAGGGCGATCATCATCCAGTTGATGATGTCCTCGTCGGACACTTCACGCTGCTCGTAGACGATAGGCGCCAGCACTTCGTGAACCGATGGATCGGCAACTTTCTTCTGCTTGCCTTTCTTGTCGGTCTCGTAAGCGTAGAAGCCCTTGCCATTCTTCTGACCAAGGCGCTTGGCCTCGTAAAGCGCATCGACAGCCGAGCGACGGTCGTCTTTCATGCGGTCCGGGAAGCCTTCAGCCATAACGTCGCGACCGTGGTGGCCGGTGTCGATACCGACCACGTCCATCAGGTACGCCGGGCCCATTGGCCAGCCGAATTTTTCCATGACCTTGTCGATACGCACAAAGTCCACGCCAGCGCTGACCAGCTTGGCGAAACCGCCAAAGTACGGGAACAGCACGCGGTTGACCAAAAAGCCCGGGCAGTCGTTGACCACGATCGGGTTCTTGCCCATTTTCTTGGCGTAGGCAACGGTGGTGGCAACGGCCAGCTCGCTGGACTTCTCGCCACGGATCACTTCCACCAGCGGCATCATGTGCACCGGGTTGAAGAAGTGCATGCCGACGAAGTTTTCCGGACGCTTGAGGGCCTTGGCCAGCAAGGTGATGGAAATGGTCGAGGTGTTGGACGCCAGGATCGTGTCTTCTTTGACCTGGGCTTCAACTTCAGCCAGTACCGCTTGCTTGACCTTCGGGTTCTCGACAACCGCTTCGACCACCAGGTCGACGTGGCCGAAATCGCCGTAGGACAGCGTAGGACGAATGCCGTTGAGCACTTCAGCCATCTTCGCAGCCGTCATGCGACCTTTATCAACGCGGCCCACCAGCAGCTTGGCGGCTTCTGCCAGGCCTTGCTCGATACCGTGCTCGTTGATGTCTTTCATCAGGATCGGCGTGCCTTTGGACGCCGACTGATAAGCGATACCGCCACCCATGATACCGGCGCCGAGGACGGCAGCCTGTTTCACGTCTTTGGCGATTTCGTCGTAGGCCTTGGCCTTTTTCTTCAGCTCCTGATCGTTCAGGAACAGGCCGATCAGGCTCTGGGCAGCAGACGTCTTGGCCAGTTTGACGAAGCCGGCGGCTTCGATTTCAAGGGCCTTGTCGCGACCGAAGTTCGCGGCTTTCTGGATGGTCTTGATCGCTTCGACCGGAGCCGGGTAGTTAGGACCCGCTTGACCGGCGACGAAACCCTTGGCGGTTTCGAACGACATCATTTGTTCGATGGCGTTGAGCTTGAGTTTTTCCAGCTTCGGCTGACGCTTGGCCTTGTAGTCAAATTCGCCGCTGATGGCGCCCTTGATCAGGTTCAGGGCAGCTTCTGCGAGCTTGTCCGGCGCAACCACGGCATCGACTGCGCCCACTTTCAGCGCGTCTTCAGCACGGTTTTCCTTGCCGGCGGCAATCCACTCGATGGCGTTGTCGGCACCGATGATGCGCGGCAGGCGCACGGTACCGCCGAAGCCTGGGTAGATGCCCAGCTTGACTTCCGGCAGGCCGATTTTCGCGCTGGAGGCCATGACGCGGAAGTCCGCGGCCAGGCACATTTCCAGACCGCCACCCAGAGCGATGCCATTGATCGCGGCAACGGTCGGCACGTTGAGGTCTTCGAAATCGCTGAAAATCTTGTTGGCTTCGAGGTTGCCAGCCACAAGCTCGGCATCGGGCAGCTTGAAGTTGTCGACGAATTCGGTGATGTCAGCGCCGACGATGAACACGTCCTTGCCGCTGGAGACGATCACACCTTTGATCGATGCATCAGCCTTGATGGTGTCTACGGCCTGACGCAGTTCGTTCAGGGTTAGACGGTTGAACTTGTTGACGGACTCACCCTTGAGGTCGAATTTCAATTCGACGATGCCACTTTCAAGAGCCTTAACCGTGATGGCTTTACCTTCGTAAATCATCAACTGATCTCCACGATATGGAAGCTGAACAGTACACGTCGGACGCTGGCCGAAGCGTAAACACAAACGTTACCGTCGATGCTAACGCCCATTTGCCAGGCACACCCGCCAACGCGATAGTCGGGATTCTGTACGAACGGTCTGAAAGACAAACGCTCAATTCATACGCCCGTTTGATTTGGGTACGCCACCTTCAGCCAATTTCCGACAATTGTCAATCGCTCGAAAGGGCCGCTAAAACGCGACTTTTCAGTCATTTCAGAACCGCCAAGGCGAATCAATGCGCAGGCATTCACCCGATCAATAATGCAAAAGGGCCAGCAAAGGCCTGTACAGCGACGGATATCCGGCTAGGCTAGCCGCAGGTGTGAACGCCTGTGCGAATGCGCGGCGTGTTGAATCGACGAATTACCGGCCTGCCTGGCCAACTCCAGCCCGATGATGATGTCGGGCTTTTTATTGCCTGCGATTTCATCACTGTAGGAGCGAGCTTGCTCGCGAAAAACCTGAGCGCGCCGCGTTAAACCAGGTTGCCACGTTATCGTTGACGATTTCGGGCGCAGACGGTGTCAGGCCAGGGCCTTGAGCAAGGCATTGATGTTCTGCAAGACGCTCAATTCGCCCTTCTCACCCCAATACAAAGCGATCATCTGCCCATCGGCTTCGATTTTGTAGACGTTATCCGGCAGCGTTGCAAAATGCGGCAACAACTTCTCGTCGACACAGGTTTCCCGCCATTGATTGACCCATACCCCCGGCTCCAACTGCCAGTAACACCAGAGGGCCGGCTTACTGCCCCGCCGCGGCCGACAGTACTGCGCACACGGGCTGGGCGGCTCTTGCTTGAGCCAGTGCGGCCACTCCTGGGGCGACAACTGCATCGCCAGGCCAATGCGGCGGGCCTCCATGCGCAGGGCCATGCGCCCGCTCTGGTGGCGCGAAGGTCGCAGCCATGCCAGGGGGCTCAACACCACTAGAAGGATTGACACCACTATCCAGACCGTCATATGTGTACTCCCGAATTTCTAGATGAGCGGATCCAACCCCATCCGCTTGAAAGCAGCCATACTGAACTTATTGCAGTCCCCTGGAGGAACGCCTCATGACTTACGAACATATTCTGGTCGCCGTGGACCTGACCGAAGAGTGCGATCCGGTGATCAAGCGCGCCGTGGCCATTGCCGGCGATACCGTGAAGCTGTCCCTGGTGCATATCGTCGAACCCATGGCCATGGCCTTTGGCGGCGACGTACCGATGGACCTTTCGCAACTGCAACAGCAGCAGTTCGACCAGGCCAAGGAGCGCCTGGACCGCCTGATTGCCAAGTATCCCGCGCTGAAAAAGGACCAAAGCCACCTGACCTATGGTCAGCCACGCCAGGAAATCCACCACCTGGCCAAAGAGCAGAACTGCGACCTGATCGTGGTCGGCAGCCATGGTCGTCATGGCCTGGCGTTGCTGCTGGGCTCCACGGCCAACGACGTCCTGCACGGCGCGCCGTGCGACGTACTGGCGGTAAAACTGGTAAAAAGTTCGTAAGAACACCAGAGATCAAATGTAGGAGCTGGCTTGCCAGCGCCTACCTTTGGATTGCATTTCATATAAAAAAACCGGTGCTCGTAAGAGCGCCGGTTTTTTATTGCCGCTGAATCAATCAGGCATCCAGCTCGGCCCAACGCTCAACCAGCACTTCCAGCTCCTGGTTCAGCTTCTCCAGGGACTCGATGACCTTGGCAGTTTCCGCCGCAGGACGCAGGTAGAAGCCTGCGTCAGCCATTTCGGCTTCCACGGCTGCGATCTGCTGCTCCTTGGCGTCGATATCACCCGGCAAGGCTTCCAGCTCACGTTGCAGCTTGTAGCTGAGCTTTTTCTTGGCCGCCGGCGCAGCGTCCTGAACAGGTTCAGCAGCGGCAGGTGCAACCACCGCAGAGTTCAAGTCGGCCTTGCCGGATTTGCTCTCGGTCACGCCCAGCAGGCGCGGCGAACCGCCCTGGCGCAGCCAGTCCTGGTAACCACCGACGTATTCGCGCACCTTGCCTTCACCTTCGAAGACCAGGGTACTGGTGACCACGTTGTCGAGGAATGCCCGGTCGTGGCTGACCATCAGTACAGTGCCGTTGAAGGTCAGCAGGACCTCTTCCAGCAGCTCGAGGGTTTCCACGTCGAGGTCGTTGGTCGGTTCGTCGAGCACCAGCAGGTTGGCCGGTTTGCTGAACAGCTTGGCCAGCAGCAGGCGCGCACGCTCACCGCCAGACAAGGCCTTGACCGGGGTGCGGGCACGTTGTGGGCTGAACAGGAAGTCGCCCAGGTAGCTCAGGACGTGGCGGCTCTGACCATCGATATCGATAAAATCGCGGCCTTCGGCGACGTTGTCGATCACGGTCTTTTCCAGGTCCAACTGATGGCGCAACTGGTCGAAGTAGGCCACGTCGATGCGCGTGCCCTCTTCCACGGTGCCGCTGGTCGGTTGCAGGCCGTTGAGCATCAGCTTGAGCAAAGTGGTCTTGCCGGTACCGTTGGCGCCCAGCAGACCGATACGGTCGCCGCGCTGCAGGACCATGGAGAAGTCCTTGATCAGGAACGGGCCATCCGGGTGATGGAAGCTGACGTTCTCCAGGACCATGACCTGCTTGCCCGACTTGTCGGCGGTATCCAGCTGGATATTGGCCTTGCCGGTGCGCTCGCGACGTTCGCTACGCTCGACACGCAAGGCTTTCAGGGCGCGTACACGACCTTCGTTACGGGTGCGGCGTGCCTTGATGCCCTGGCGGATCCAGACTTCTTCCTGGGCCAGCTTTTTGTCGAACAGCGCGTTGGCGGTCTCTTCAGCGGCCAGGGTGGCTTCCTTGTGCACCAGGAAGCTGGCGTAGTCGCCGTTCCAGTCGATCAGGCCGCCGCGATCCAGTTCGAGGATGCGCGTGGCGAGGTTCTGCAGGAAAGAACGGTCGTGCGTGATAAACAGCACGGCGCCCTGGAAGTCCTTGAGGGCTTCTTCCAGCCAGGCAATCGCGCCGATATCCAGGTGGTTGGTCGGTTCGTCGAGCAGCAGCAGGTCCGGCTCGGAAACCAGGGCCTGGGCCAGCAGCACGCGGCGACGCCAGCCGCCGGACAGTTCGGCAAGGGTCTTGTCGGCCGGCAATTGCAGGCGGCTCAAGGTGCTGTCGACCAGTTGCTGCAAGCGCCAGCCATCACGGGCTTCGAGGTCTTGCTGGACGTGCATCAGCTTGTCCAGGTCAGCGTCGGTGACGCAGTTCTGCGCCAGGTGATGGTACTGGGCAAGCAATTCGCCTACGCCATCGAGGCCTTCGGCAACCACGTCGAACACGGTCCGTTCGTCGGCCACCGGCAATTCTTGCGGCAATTCGCCAATCTTCAGGCCCGGCGCGCGCCATACGGAGCCGTCATCGGGCTTCTGGTCGCCCTTGACCAACTTCATCATGCTGGACTTGCCGGTGCCGTTGCGGCCGATGATGCACACCCGCTCACCACGGGCGATCTGCCAGGACACCTTGTCCAACAACGGCATAGCGCCGAAAGCAAGGGACACATCGCTGAATTTGAGCAGGGTCATACGCTTCTCCAAAAACTGGGCGCGCATTCTACCTGAGTTGGGGGGTGAAGCGGCCGGCATTTTCATGCCCGACACGTTCTGTAGGACATTTCTTGAGAACTTCAGCGAAGCGGCCTGCAAAGCTTTCACCGGCTGCGGGCAAAAGGCTAAGCTAGGGGCAATCAGTGTCGACAGCGTCGGCACTAGTCCTGATTTCTTTGCACGGACGTCTCATGCGCAGTCGCCTTTTCAGCTTTTTATCTTGCCTGCTTCTTTCCTCCACAGCCGTCCAAACCGCCCAGGCAGTGGACCTGACCACCCAACGCCAATATTACGACCAAGCCAAGCGTGCCCTGGCCAAAGGCGATACCGGCCCCTACATGCAATACAGCCAGGCCCTGGCCGATTACCCGCTCACGCCGTACCTGGCCTACGACGAACTGACCGCACGCCTCAAGTCCGCCAGCAACCAGGAAATCGAACAGTTCCTGGCCAAGCATGGCGACCTGCCCCAGGCCAACTGGATGAAGCTGCGCTGGTTGCGCTGGCTCGCCGAGCGTGGCGACTGGAAGACCTTTGAAAAGTACTACGACGCCAAGCTCAACTTCACCGAACTGGACTGCCTGCACGGCCAATACCAGTTGAGCAACAACCTCAAGGCCGAAGGCTACAAGACCGCCGAAGCCCTGTGGATGACCGGCAAATCCCAACCGGCCGCCTGTGACGCGACCTTTGGCCAGTGGGCTGCCGCCGGGCAATTGACCGAGCAGAAGATCTGGGACCGCACCAAGCTCGCCGCCGAAGCCCGCAACTACCCGCTGGCCAACAGCCTGGTGAAAACCCTGCCCACCCTGGGTGCCCAGGGCCGCCTGATGGTGGACGTGGCGCAAAAGCCCGCCATGCTCAGTGACCCCTCGCGCTTCCTGCCTGCCACTGAAGCCATGTCCGACGCCGTCGGCCTGGGCCTGCGCCGCCTGGCGCGCCAGGACCCGGAACAAGCCATGGCCCTGTTGGATGGATATGCCAGCAGCATGCACTTCTCCCGCGATGAAAAAGTGTCCATCGCCCGGGAAATCGGCCTGACCCTGGCGCGACGCTACGACCCGCGCGCCCTGGACGTGATGACCAAATACGACCCGGAGCTGCGTGACAACACTGTCTCCGAATGGCGCCTGCGCCTGCTGCTACGCCTGGCCCGTTGGGAAGATGCCTACCAGTTGACCCGCAAACTGCCCCAGGACCTGGCCACCACCAACCGCTGGCGCTACTGGCAGGCCCGCGCACTGGAACTGGCCGAGCCGAAGAACCCGCAAGCGCTGGTGCTGTACAAAGGCTTGGCCAAGGAGCGGGATTTTTATGGCTTCCTTGCCGCAGATCGCTCCCAGGCCCCGTATCAACTGAACAACCAGCCGCTGGTCATGAGCCAGGCGCTGATCAACAAGGTGCGCAACACCCCGGGTGTGCGCCGCGCCCTGGAATTTTATGCCCGTGGCCAGATCGTCGACGGTCGCCGCGAGTGGTATCACGTCAGCCGCCACTTCAACCGTGACGAAATGGTCGCCCAGGCCAAGCTCGCCTACGACATGAAATGGTACTTCCCGGCGATCCGCACCATCAGCCAGGCCAAGTACTGGGACGACCTGGATATCCGCTTCCCGATGGCCCACCGCGACACCCTGGTGCGTGAAGCCAAGGTCCGTGGCCTGCATTCGAGCTGGGTGTTTGCTATCACCCGCCAGGAGAGCGCCTTTATGGATGACGCCCGTTCCGGCGTCGGCGCCAGCGGCCTGATGCAACTGATGCCCGCCACCGCCAAGGAAACCGCCCGCAAATTCAGCATCCCACTGGCGTCACCGCAGCAGGTGCTGGACCCGGACAAGAACATCCAGCTCGGCGCCGCTTACCTGAGCCAGGTGCACAGCCAGTTCAACGGCAATCGCGTACTCGCCTCCGCCGCCTACAACGCCGGCCCAGGGCGCGTACGCCAATGGCTGCGCGGCGCCGATCACCTGAGTTTCGATGTATGGGTGGAAAGCATTCCATTCGACGAAACCCGTCAGTATGTGCAGAACGTGCTGTCTTATTCGGTGATCTACGGGCAGAAGCTCAACTCTCCACAGCCGTTGGTGGATTGGCATGAGCGTTATTTTGATGACCAGTAAAAGCAGGTAAAAGCTGCCCGTTTGAAGCTGCAAGTGCCCGCGTTGTGAGACGCGGGCATTTTTTTTAGGGTTCGTCGTGACCATCGCTAAATTGCAGGGCCGCCAGCCGCGCATACAGCGGGTTGGTGGCGATCAGTTGCTGATGGGTGCCCACCGCGACCAATTTGCCTTGATCCATCACCGCAATCCGATCGGCGTTTTTCACCGTGGCAAGGCGGTGGGCGATCACCAGAGTGGTACGCCCCTGCATCAGTTGCGGCAATGCCTGTTGGATCAGATGCTCGCTCTGGGCGTCGAGGGCGCTGGTGGCTTCGTCCAGCAGCAGGATCGGTGCATCCACCAACAAGGCCCGGGCGATAGCCAGGCGCTGGCGCTGCCCACCAGAAAGGCCCATGCCGCCATCCCCCAGGTGGGTCTGGTAGCCGTCGGGCATTTGCAGGATGAAATCATGGGCATGGGCAATGCGCGCCGCTTCTTCGACCTGGGCTAGTGTGGCCTTGGGGTTGCCGTAGCGGATGTTTTCTTCAACGCTGCCAAAAAACAGCGCCGGGTTCTGGGATACCAGGGCAAAACAGCGGCGCAGGTCCAACGGGTCCAATGCGCTCAGAGGCTGGCCTTCCAGCAGCACTTGCCCCTGTTGCGGGTCGTAGAAGCGCAGCAACAGATCAAAAATCGTTGATTTACCCGCACCGGACGGCCCCACCAAGGCCAGGGTTTCACCGGCATTGATGCTCAGGCTCAGCCCATCGATGGCGTAGCGATCGGGACGCGATGGGTAGGAAAAATGCAAGTCTTGTAGCTCCAGGCGACCACTGACCCGTTCTGGCAGTTTGACCACACCACAGGACGGGGCTTGGATTTCATTAGGCGACTGCAACAACTCGGCAATTCGCTCCGCCGCCCCGGCAGCGCGCTGCAACTCGCCAATCACTTCGCTCAAAGTGCCAAAGGCGCTGCCCACGATCAGGCTGTAGAACACAAAGGCCGCCAGTTCGCCACCGGAGATGCGCCCGGCGATCACATCCATGCCGCCCACCCACAGCATCACGCCCACGGCGCCCAGCACCAGCACAATCACCAAAGTGATCAGCCAGGCGCGCTGCACGATACGCTTGCGCGCCGTGGTGAATGCGTCCTCGACCGTCACGGCGAAGCGCTGCTCATCCTGCACCTGATGGTTATAGGCCTGCACGGTCTTGATCTGGCCCAGGGTCTCGGAGACGTAGCTGCCGACGTCGGCAATCCGGTCCTGGCTCTGGCGCGAGAGGCTGCGCACGCGCCGGCCGAAGATCAGGATCGGGGCCAACACCAACGGCAATGCCACCACCACGATGCTGGTGAGTTTTGGGTTGGTGATAAACAGCAACACAATCCCGCCGATCACCATCAAAGCGTTGCGCAGGAACAGCGACAGGGATGAACCGATCACCGATTGCAGCAAAGTGGTATCGGCGGTCAAGCGTGACTGGATTTCCGAGCTGCGATTGTTTTCATAAAAACCCGGATGCAGGTAGATCAGATGGTTGAACACCAGCCGGCGAATGTCCGCGACCACCCGCTCACCGATCCACGACACCAAATAAAACCGCGCAAACGTGCCCACCGCCAGGCCCAGCACGAGGATCATGAACAGGCCGATGGACTGGTTGAGCAAGTGTGGCGATTGGGTCATGAAGCCCTGGTCCACCAACAGGCGGATGCCCTGGCCCATGGACAAGGTGATGCCTGCCGTGACGATCAGTGCGAGCAACGCACCGACGGCCTGCCAGCGATACGGAGCGATAAAGCGCAGGGCCAGGCGGATGGCGCGGCGTTGACGGGCTGAAAGCATGGAGAGCATCACCTGAGGAAGACAATGCCAAGCCTACACCGCAATCGGATTGAACTTGGGTAAATCACAATGAGTCAGGTTAATTATGCCCGGCAAGACTAGGCCCTAGAGGCTATCGGTCTAAAGTCCGGCTGGAAATCCGGCGCGATTTCTGCTGGACTGGGCATTCGATCCGCCGACGGGCTAAGGAGTTGTAACAGCTCGGTCACGCGGGGGAATTAGAGTAGGTACACAACCTGATGAGGAGACAGGCCATGTCCTTGCAAAACAGCAGCACTGACAAAGTTGAAGTAATCCGCCAGCCACAGCAGTTGCCTTGCTCGTACATCGATGCCCAGGGCCGCGAAGTGCAGATTACCGAAGAGATGATCCAGGGCGCCTGCGCCGAACTGGAGCAGAAACTGGTCAAGCCTGCCCAGCAAGGCTGATACGCCCCAGCTCTTTCAGAACCGGCCCCAGTGGCCGGTTTTTTTATGCGTTTTTTTATGCTCCCAGTGCGGCGACGATGCTCGACAAAGCTGGCGACTCACCATTGATCCGCACCTTCAAGCCGTCAATCTCGCGGCGATCCGGGTAGTGCTTGCGCAGCAGGTCGAATGCCTTGCGCTGTTCTTCGACTGTTCCTACCAGGCTACGGCGAAAGTCCGCATCATCACGGCGCGGGTCGTAGACGCTGCGGCACAACGTCGCCAGGGCCCAGGCCGGGTCGGTGTTGGCATTGAGAGTGACCTCGGCCAGCCATGGCTCGGGCAGCAGGTCACTCAACTGAATGCTCGCCGGTTGCCCAAGGTGCGCGCACAACGCCTGGTAGATCTGCGCCGTGCCGCGCTGCTTGCCGTCGAGGCTGTAGCCGGCGATGTGCGGAGTCGCCAGCACGCACAACTCGGCCAGCTCCACATCCACTTCGGGCTCGCCTTCCCACACATCCAGCACTGCCTGCAAATCCTCGCGCTCCAGCAACACCTCGCGCAGCGCCGTGTTATCCACCACCGGGCCACGGCTGGCGTTGATCAGCCAGGTGCCCGGCTTGAGCTGCTCCAGACGCTGGCGATCCAGCAGGTGCCAGGTCGAGCCATTGCCGGACTTTTTCAGCGGGGTGTGCAGGCTGATCACATCGCACTGCTCGATGATCTGTTCCAGGCTCACGTAATCGCCCTCTTCGGCGACCTGGCGGGGCGGATCGCAGACCAGCACTTTCCAGCCCAGGCCCTTGAGCACCTTGACCAGGCGCCCGCCTACCTCACCGGCACCAACGATGCCATAGGTACGCTGGGTCAGGTCAGCACCTTCGATTTCAGCCAGGGTCAGCAGGCTGCCCAGCACATAGTCCACCACACCACGAGCGTTGCAGCCCGGCGCGCTGGACCATTGGATCCCGGCCCTTTGAAAGTAATCGAGGTCCAGGTGATCGGTGCCGATGGTGCAGGTGCCGACAAACCGTACCGCCGTGCCTTCCAGCAACGCACGGTTGACGTTGGTCACCGAACGCACCAGCAGCACATCGGCCTGTTCAATGGCGGCGCGGTCGATGGCGCGGCCCGGCACCCGGCGGATCTCGCCGAAACCTTCAAAGAACGCATCGAGCAGCGGGATATTTTCGTCGGCAACAATCAGCATGGCAGGCTCCTTTGGCGGACCAGCAGTGTACAGGCACCGGCCCCTGGAACGTTTACAAATCCGCTACACAGGTAATTTCCTGACCTACCCGTCAAGGCGTAGAATGCGCCGTCCTGCGCTCCCCCTTATCGGACATCTGCACGTGAACACTGCCACTTTGCCCCTCTCCCGCCCTGCCCGCGTTCGCCGGGAAGTCTATAGCCTGCTGGCGCTGGCCTTGCCGATCATGATCGGGCAACTGGCAACCACCGCCATGGGCTTTGTCGATGCGGTGATGGCCGGGCGTGTCAGTTCGCGGGACCTGGCGGCGGTGGCCCTGGGCAACTCCATCTGGATCCCGGTGTATCTATTGATGACCGGAACCTTGCTGGCCACCACCCCCAAAGTCGCCCAGCGCTTCGGCGCCGGCAGCCACACCGAAATCGGCCCGCTGGTACGCCAGGCGTTGTGGCTGGCGTTGGTGGTGGGGTGCACCGCCTCATTGCTGTTGATCAGTGCCGAGCCGATCTTGCATGCAATGAACGTCGACCCCGAGCTGATCGCCCCCTGCATGGGCTACCTGCACGGCATCGCTGCGGGCATGCCGGCGGTGGCGCTGTATTACGTGCTGCGCTGTTTCAGTGACGGGCTGGGCCGCACGCGCCCGAGCATGATCCTCGGGCTGGGCGGGCTGGCATTGAACATCCCGCTGAACTACGTGTTCATCTACGGCCATTTCGGCGTTCCGGCCATGGGCGGCGTAGGCTGCGGCTGGGCCACCGGGATTGTGATGTGGGCGATGATGCTGGGCTTCGCCGCCTGGACCCGCTGGGCACCGGCCTATCAGGCCAGCGAGTTGTTCAAGCGCTTCGACTGGCCAAAATGGTCGGTGATCAAGCGCATCCTGGGCATCGGCCTGCCGATTGGCATCGCGGTGTTTGCCGAGTCGAGCATCTTTGCAGTGATCGCCCTGCTGATCGGCAGCCTGGGCGCAACCGTGGTGGCCGGGCACCAGATCGCCCTGAACTTCAGCTCCCTGGTGTTCATGATCCCCTACTCCCTGAGCATGGCCGTGACCGTGCGGGTGGGCCAGGCCCTGGGCCGTGGCGAACCCCGTGAAGCACGCTTCGCCGCAGGCGTGGGGATGGGCACTGCCCTGGCCTATGCCTGCCTGTCATGCAGCCTGATGCTGTTGTTCCGCGAGCAGATCGCCACGATCTACACCGCCGACCCGCTGGTGGTCCAAGTGGCGGCGATGCTGATTGTGTTCGCGGCGCTGTTCCAGTTTTCCGATGCGATCCAGGTCACGGCGGCTGGCGCCCTGCGCGGTTATCAGGACACCCGGGTGACCATGATCCTGACCCTGTTCGCCTACTGGGGCGTGGGCTTGCCGGTAGGTTACTTGCTGGGGCTGACCGACTGGCTGGGCCAGGCCAACGGCCCGAGCGGCTTGTGGCAGGGGCTGATCGTCGGCCTCAGTTGCGCAGCGGCAATGCTGGTGGTGCGCCTGGCACGCAGTGCGCGCAAGCGCATTCGCCAGGTTTAAGCGCGACTGCCCACTGTAGGTATCAGTCTCAGGTGGCCTTCTTGCGGATCCAGTACAGGTAAGTACCGGCCTCTTCGCGCTGCTCCACCAGTTCATGGTCCAGGAACACGCAGAACTTGGGGATGTCGCGGCGGGTCGAGGGATCGGTCGCGATGACCTTGAGCAGGCCACCCGGCGCCAGGTCGCGGATGTGCTGGTGCAGCATCATCACCGGTTCCGGGCAGTTGAGGCCGGTGGCGTCGAGGGTGCCGTCAACGGCAGGGTCAAAAATGTCACTCATAACTCACTCCTGAAAGGCCGGTTCCTACGGGGCTTGCATTTACCGGGCCTTGGGTTTCTTTACGTCCAGGCGGCGCAGGTGGCAGGTGACTTCCTCGCGGTCGTGGTACAGCTGCTTGCAGCCGATTTCCACGCGAATGCCCCGCGCCTTGAAGCCTTCTTCGATGCGTTCCAGCAGGCGCTTCACCTCGGCGTAGCGCTGTTTCATCGGCAACTTGAGGTTGACCACCGCTTCGCGGCAATGCCCTTCGCCGATCCAGGTTTCCAGCAGGGCCGCGTTGCGCGCCGGTTTCTCGACGATATCGCAGACCATCCAGTCCACCGGCTGCTTGGGGGTGAAGGTAAAACCATCCGCCATCAAGTGTTGCACCAGGCCGGTGTCCATCAGGCTTTCGGCCATCGGCCCGTTATCAATCGCCGTCACCAGCATGCCCCGGTTGACCAGTTGCCAGGTCCAGCCGCCCGGCGCTGCGCCGAGGTCGACGCCGGTCATGTCGCCGTGCAGGCGCTCGTCCCACTGGTCCCCGGGGATAAAGTGGTGCCAGGCCTCTTCCAGCTTCAAGGTCGAGCGGCTTGGCGCGTCGCGGGGGAATTTCAGGCGCGGGATCCCCATCGGCCACATGGCCGAGTTATTTGACTCGGCCAGGCCCATAAACACTTCGCGCCCGCTCTTGAAGGTCAGCAGCAGGCGCGGCTTGCTCGGGTCTTCGACCAGCTTGCCGGCGGCCAGCAGGGCCTTGCGCAGGTGCACTTCGAATTTCTTGCAGAAGTTCGACAGCTCCTTGCCATCGTTGGTATCGACCATTTCCAGCCACAGGCTGCCGCATACCGGGAAATCCCGCAGGTGCGCGAGGATCACGCTGATGCGGTCGGTTTCCGGCAGATCGATGAAAACCCCACGCGCCCACTGCCTCGGGAAGATCAGTTCGGCAAAGCGTTGGCCGCGCATCAGGCGCTGGGCGCCGTCTTCTTCAGTGCAGACAAATTCGGCGCAGGCGCTGCCGGTCTTGGCCTTGGCATAGCCGGAAACGTTCAGGCGCGCGGCGTGTTCCGCGATCTCGGAACAGACTTCGCCTTCAAAACCCGGGCGGCAATGCATAAAAAGGGTGTTCATCAACTCTCCTGGTAACACGCTTGCTGTAGCGCAAGGCCTGTCATGAAAACGCGCGCATGATAGCTGAGTTCGGAACCTTGGACTTGTCCATAGAGTCCAGTTATTAGCCTGCTACTGAAAACAGGGCTAGCTTGTAAGCTCTGTTCGTCCCGTCAGGTCCGTAGCCGTGCGGACCATAAGGAGTCATGTAATGTCATCCGTTGATAGCCTGAGAACCCTTAAGACCCTGCAAGTCGACAGCAAGACTTACCACTACTTCAGCTTGCCCGAAGCCGCCAAGAGCCTGGGTGACCTGGACAAGTTGCCGATGTCCCTCAAGGTGCTGCTGGAAAACCTGCTGCGCTGGGAGGACGAAAAAACCGTGACCGGCGCCGACCTCAAGGCGCTTGCCGCCTGGCTCAAGGAGCGGCGCTCCGACCGCGAGATCCAGTACCGCCCGGCCCGGGTGCTGATGCAGGACTTTACCGGCGTGCCCGCCGTGGTCGACCTGGCCGCCATGCGCGCCGCCGTGGCCAAGGCCGGTGGCGATCCGCAGCGCATCAACCCGCTGTCGCCGGTGGATCTGGTAATTGACCACTCGGTGATGGTCGACAAGTTCGGCAACGCCGACGCCTTCGAGCAAAACGTCGATATCGAAATGCAGCGCAACGGCGAACGTTATGCGTTCCTGCGCTGGGGCCAGAGCGCCTTTGATAATTTCAGCGTGGTACCACCAGGTACCGGCATCTGCCACCAGGTCAACCTGGAATACCTGGGTCGCACGGTGTGGACCAAGGACGAAGACGGCCGTACCTATGCCTTCCCCGATACCCTGGTGGGCACCGACTCCCACACCACCATGATCAACGGCCTCGGCGTTTTGGGCTGGGGCGTGGGCGGTATCGAGGCGGAAGCGGCGATGCTTGGCCAGCCGGTCTCGATGCTGATCCCCGAAGTGATCGGCTTCAAGCTCACCGGCAAACTCAAAGAAGGCATTACCGCCACCGACCTGGTGCTGACAGTCACGCAAATGCTGCGTAAAAAAGGCGTGGTGGGCAAATTCGTCGAGTTCTATGGCGACGGCCTGGCTGACCTGCCCCTGGCCGACCGCGCCACCATTGCCAACATGGCACCGGAGTACGGCGCAACCTGCGGCTTTTTCCCCGTGGACGAAGTGACCCTGGACTACTTGCGCCTCTCCGGCCGGCCTGACGCCACGGTCAAGCTGGTGGAGGCCTATACCAAGGCCCAGGGCCTGTGGCGCAATGCCGGTGAAGAACCGGTATTCACTGACAGCCTGGCGCTGGACATGGCCAGCGTCGAAGCCAGCCTGGCCGGGCCAAAACGCCCGCAGGACCGAGTCTCGCTGCCAGATGTGGGTCAAGCGTTCAGTGACTTCCTGGACTTGCAGTTCAAACCCGCAAGCAAGGAAGAAGGCCGCCTGGAAAGCGAAGGCGGCGGCGGTGTCGCCGTGGGCAATGCCGACCTGGTGGGCGAAGCCGACTACGACTTCGAAGGCCAGACCTATCGCCTGAAAAACGGCGCGGTGGTGATCGCCGCGATTACCTCCTGCACCAACACCTCCAACCCCAGCGTGATGATGGCCGCCGGCCTGGTCGCGAAAAAAGCCGTGGAAAAGGGCCTGACCCGCAAGCCGTGGGTAAAAAGCTCCCTGGCGCCTGGCTCCAAGGTGGTTACCGACTACTACAACGCCGCCGGCCTGACGCCGTACCTCGACCAACTGGGCTTCGACCTGGTGGGTTATGGCTGCACCACCTGTATCGGCAACTCCGGGCCATTGCCGGAGCCCATCGAGAAAGCCATCCAGAAAGCCGACCTGACCGTGGCGTCGGTGCTGTCCGGCAACCGTAACTTCGAAGGCCGCGTGCACCCCCTGGTGAAAACCAACTGGCTGGCCTCGCCGCCCCTGGTGGTGGCCTACGCCCTCGCCGGGACCGTGCGAATTGATATCAGCAGCGAGCCCTTGGGCACCGGCAAGGATGGTGCGCCGGTATACCTGCGCGATATCTGGCCCAGCAGCCAGGAGATCGCCGACGCGGTGGCCCAGGTCAGCACCAGCATGTTCCATAAGGAATACGCCGAGGTGTTTGCCGGTGACGAACAGTGGCAAGCCATTGAAGTGCCGCAGGCGGCGACTTATGTGTGGCAAAAAGACTCCACCTATATCCAGCATCCGCCCTTCTTCGAAGACATCGCCGGCCCCTTGCCGGTGATCAAGGATGTGCAAGGCGCCAACATCCTGGCCCTACTTGGTGATTCGGTGACCACCGACCACATCTCCCCGGCCGGCAACATCAAGGCTGACAGCCCGGCCGGCCGCTACCTGCGCGAACAGGGCGTGGAACCACGGGACTTCAACTCCTATGGCTCGCGCCGCGGCAACCATGAAGTGATGATGCGCGGCACCTTCGCCAACATCCGGATCCGCAACGAAATGCTCGGCGGCGAAGAAGGCGGCAACACCCTCTATATCCCCACCGGCGAGAAGATGCCGATCTACGACGCTGCCATGAAATACCAGGCGTCCGGCACGCCGCTGGTGGTGATCGCCGGCCAGGAGTACGGCACCGGTTCCAGCCGCGACTGGGCCGCCAAGGGCACCAACCTGCTGGGCGTCAAGGCGGTGATTGCCGAGAGCTTCGAGCGTATCCACCGTTCCAACCTGGTGGGCATGGGCGTGCTGCCATTGCAGTTCAAACTGGACCAGAACCGCAAGGCGCTGCAACTGACCGGCAAGGAGAAGATCGATATTCTCGGCCTGACTGATGCCGATATCGAACCACGCATGAACCTGACGCTGGTGATTACCCGCGAAGACGGCCGCAGCGAAAAAGTCGAGGTCCTGTGCCGGATCGATACCCTCAATGAAGTTGAATACTTCAAGGCGGGGGGGATTCTGCATTACGTACTGCGCCAGTTGATTGCTTCATAACGCAGCAAGCCAGACCCAACACCGCCTTCGGGCGGTGTTTTCATTTTTACCGCCTGCAACTGTCGCTATAATCCGCGCCCTCATTTGTAGGCGCCGGCTTACCGGCTGCTACATCAAGCAATTGCGTCACGTTGACCGTCACAAGGATTTTTTATGCCCGCTTTGCCCTGGCTGTACCTGGCCCTTCTTTCCATTGGCTATGGATTGGCCCTGACCTACGGGCAACTGGGTTTGCTGGCAGGGGCCTCCATCGGGCTACTGCTGGTCGCAGGTTACGCCGTACGCCAACAGCACGTCCCATGGGCGCGCTACCTTGGCCATGGCCTGTTCATCGTTATGGCCCTGGGCCTGGCGATGCACTGGCTACCCGGCTTCCAAAACGGTCGCGCCATCGACCCCCAGCGTTTCACCACCGACGCCGTGCCCTTTTCGTTGTACCTGAACCAGGACAAACCACTGATTGGCTTCTGGCTGCTACTCGCCTGCCCGTGGATCGTCGCCCGCCGCCCGTTGCGCCTGTCGATCTACGCCACCGCGCTGGCCTTGACCCTGACCACCATCGCCGCCCTGGGTGGCGCGGTACTGCTGGGCATCATCAGTTGGGCCCCCAAATGGCCAGACCAGGCCTGGCTCTGGGTGTTGAATAACCTGTTGCTGGTGACCCTGGTTGAGGAAGCGTTGTTTCGCGGCTATATCCAGGGCGGCCTGAGCCGGCGCTTCAAGCAAATGCCCTACGGCGAAAACCTCGCCTTGCTATTGGCTTCGCTGCTGTTTGGCCTGGTGCATGTGGGCGCAGGTTGGCAATGGGTGCTGCTGGCCAGTATTGCCGGCGCGGGTTATGGCCTGGCCTACCGCTTCGGCGGCCTGGGCGCGGCGATTGCTACGCACTTTGGTTTGAATCTGCTGCATTTCGGGTTGTTTACCTACCCAATGCTGGCGGGCTGAGCCGCCTCTGCTCACACAACAAAGCAGCATCCACGGTGTTGATGTGTGAGCAGTTGTTTGCGCACAAGGATAGGCCGCGCCAAAATCGTACTGCCACCTAAATACAAGGAAAATGCTAAGCCGAATATCTGGAAAAACGTCCTCCGTCATCACCATAGCCTTTCAGCATTAAAACGCCACACTCTCCTGCTGCCTCTGTATCCCTCCCCTCCTCACCAAATAATTCAATTTTTCTTGTAACCTTTCTTTTCAATTTTTTACAAAAAAAACTGCAAGTTCCCGTCGCTTAAAATCCGCAATAAAGTAAGAAAATCGTATATACACCCACTAAGATACGTGATCTCGCACGTTCGAAACACCAGAGAAAAACCCCGCCACCTAACCGCTCAAACGCTGATTGTAAAGTGAAAATTTCGTGAATTTGCTAGTGGCACAACAAACCCAAAATGATATCTTTCTTCACGCGTAGGCGGTTTCAGAAAAATTGCCAGTGAAAAAATATAAAAAAATCTTCATGCGCCAGTTATGGAGTTGTCACGAGCACGGAGTGCCCAAAAGCTACGCCTCTTGCCCTCCCCCCTATGCATTTTCAGTTGCGCAATACCGCATCTGCGGTCTGCTGCAGACTTTTTTTTACCATTGGAATGGATTCTAGGGCGTGCCTGCAAGCGCGTCGCATCCTGACATTGGCTCACCGCTATATTTGGGAAGAAGTGTTCATATATGCCCCTCAAGACGCTGTCCATTTTCGGGACCCGGCCCGAAGCCATAAAAATGGCCCCTTTGGTGCTGGAACTGGCAAACGACCATCGTTTTGAGTCGAGGGTGTGCGTCACCGCGCAGCACCGTGAAATGCTCGACCAAGTGCTTGAACTTTTCGAGCTGACGCCCGACTTCGACTTGAACATCATGAAAGCCGGGCAAACACTGACAGACGTGACGACGGCGATTATTCAAGGGCTCAAACCCATCCTTGAAGACTTCAAGCCCGATGTGATCCTTGTTCATGGCGATACCGCCACCACCTTCGCCGCTAGCCTGGCCGCCTATTACCAACAGGTCCCGATTGCCCATGTCGAGGCAGGCCTGCGTACCAACGACCTTTATTCACCATGGCCCGAAGAGGGCAATCGGCGGTTAACAGGTACTCTTGCTGCCCTCCATTTTGCACCCACTGAAACATCGCGGCAGAACCTGCTGAACGAAGGAATCGCCTCCTCGGCCATTCACGTTACCGGCAACACCGTGATTGATGCCCTACTCAGTGTGGTCGATCGTTTAAGTAGTCCAGCCTCGCCACTCCAGGCGCAATTCGAAGAGCAGTTTGCATTCCTGCCTCGTGACAAGCGCATGGTGTTGATCACCGGCCATCGACGCGAAAACTTCGGTGGCGGTTTCGAGCGTATTTGCCAGGCGCTGGTCAACACTGCCCAGCAATTCCCCGATGTTGAATTCGTATACCCAGTGCACCTGAACCCGAACGTTCGTGAGCCCGTAAAACGCCTGCTGGCAGGTATCAACAACGTGCACCTGATCGAACCCCTGGATTATCTGCCGTTCGTTTACCTGATGACACGCTCTTACGTGATCCTTACCGACTCCGGCGGTATTCAGGAAGAAGCACCTGCCTTGGGCAAACCTGTCCTGGTAATGCGTGACACGACTGAACGCCCCGAAGCCGTCGAAGCCGGCACAGTGAAGCTGGTTGGCACAGAAGTGGACTCCATCACCCACCACCTCAGCGAATTGCTGAGCGACGAAGTGGCTTATCAAAAAATGAGTTTTGCCCATAACCCTTACGGCGACGGTAAGGCTTGTGCACACATCCGTGAGGCGCTGATGGTTTTGGTCGCTCAACGAAACGAGGCAGCAGCATGAGTTTCCCCCGTATTTCGGTTATTGGTCTTGGCTACATCGGCCTGCCAACAGCAGCTATTTTCGCCTCACGCAAAAAGCAAGTCATTGGCGTTGATGTCAATCAGAACGCTGTAGACATCATCAATCGTGGCGAGATTCATATCGTCGAGCCCGATCTTGATATGTTGGTTCATGCCGCCGTCACCGAAGGTTACCTGCGAGCAACGACGGTACCTGAGCCCGCCGATGCCTTCCTGATTGCGGTTCCGACGCCCTTCAAGGAAAACCACGAGCCAGACCTGGGCTACATCGAGGCGGCAAGCAAGTCGATTGCCAGCGTCTTGAAAAAGAATGACTTGGTTATCCTGGAGTCGACCTCCCCAGTCGGAGCAACGGAGCGCATGGCCGAGTGGCTTGCCCAAGCTCGCCCGGACCTGACCTTCCCAGCCACCCATGGCGAAGACTCCGACATCCGCATCGCCCACTGTCCTGAGCGCGTGTTGCCAGGCCATGTCTTGCGGGAACTGGTTGCAAACGATCGCATCATTGGCGGTATGACTCCCAAGTGCTCCAACGCCGCCGTGCGTCTTTACCGCGCATTTGTCGAAGGCGAGTGCATTATCACCGACACCCGCACGGCCGAGATGTGCAAGCTCACCGAGAACAGCTTTCGTGACGTCAACATCGCGTTCGCCAACGAACTGTCGATGATTTGCGCCGAACTGAAAATCAACCCGTGGGAGTTGATCCGCCTGGCCAATCACCACCCTCGGGTCAATATCCTGCAGCCCGGCCCTGGCGTCGGTGGTCACTGTATCGCCGTAGACCCTTGGTTCATCGTCAGCAAAACCCCGGAGCTAGCCCGTTTGATCCGGAGTGCCCGCGAAGTCAACGACCAGAAGCCACAGTGGGTCATTGAACAGGTGAAACTGGCAGTGGCCGACTATTTACTGAGCCATCCGGAACAGTCCGCCAGCACCGTGCGGATCGCGTGCTACGGCCTGGCTTTCAAGCCAGACATCGATGACTTGCGTGAAAGCCCATCCCTCAACATCGCCCGACAGTTGAGCGATGAACTGGGCGTGACGCTACAGCTCATCGAACCCAATATCCAGGAGCTGCCTGCAGAGTTGGCCGCGCATCAGTTGGTAGACACTGACTATGCCCTGGACAGCGCGCACATTCATGTGTTGTTGGTCAAACACCGTGAATTCAAAGAGATGGCAAAAATGCGCGATGACGCGGTTGTGATCGATGCTGCCGGCGTGTTTGCGGCCTGAGAAGAGAATTAAAGATGAATAGCGCCCAACCCCCTACGCAGCCGGAAGCCCCTACGGCGCTGGCAGACATTCACGACCGTGTAATGGAGGCCTACTACGGGAAGTTGGGCGAGCATTTCATGCGCGAAACCCAGGCACGCATCCATTGGATCTGTGCACAGGTTTCGGGCAAGAAGGTACTCGATGTAGGTTGCTCACAGGGCATCGTGCCGCTATTGCTGGCCCGCGAGGGCTGCGACGTGATCGGTGTCGACACCAGCCCCCAGGCTATTGAAGAAGCCAAATCGTACATGGCGACCGAGCCGTCCCATGTACAGGCGAAAGTCTCCTACGTGAACGCGGATTTCCTGTCCCTGAACGTCGAGGATGCTGAACCCGACACCATCGTCATCAGCGAAGTGCTCGAACACCTCGTGCGTCCGGAAATGTTTGTCGAGAAAGCTGCGTCGCTGCTCAAGCCCGACGGGCGACTGATCATCACCGTGCCATTCGGGGTAAATGATTTCATCGACCACAAGCACACGTTCTACCTGCTTGAGCCCTTCCGCCTGCTGAATGAATACCTGCACATCACCCAGATCAAAGTACTGGGCAAGTGGCTGGGCATGGTGGCCGTCAAAAAAACCGACGCAACCGCTCCTTCCCCCGTGCAGTTGGATATGGCCCAGGTACAAAACCTGGAAAAAGCCTTCGAAGCGATCGAACGCAACCTGCAAAACAGCCTGTCCAACACCAGCAAGAACCTGACCGAAGCCAACAAGAAATACCGCGCGGCCACAGAGCAGATTGCCCAGCTCAAGCCACAGGCGCAAAAGGCAGAAGAACTCACGAAAAAAACCCTCGCACAAGAGGCCATGCTTGCCGAGCAGGCTGATATCAAGCTGCGCCTGGACGAGGCGAACAAAAAATACCGCGTAGCCACCGAGCAGGTGCAACAGCTCAAATCACAACTAACTGAACTGGAAAACACCAAAAAGGCCCGTCTTGAGCAGAATGATAAAGAGCTCACAGAACTGCGCGCCCGACTTGAAAATACCCAGGAACAATTGCAGCACACCCAAACCCAGCACGAGTTGCTCGGGGCACAAATAGAAGCCTTGCAAACAGAAAACCAGTCAGAGGTCGAACAAAAAGACCAGCAACTGATAGAGCTGCATGCGCTCACCCAGCAATTGCAGACCCTTGCATCCCAGAATGCTCGGTTGCAAGAGTTGGTGACCGAAGAACAATCGAAACGCCATCAGGCAGAGACCGCACGAATCAGCATCAACCATGATGCCGAACAACAGCTGCACGCCCACGAAGCCATCCAGGCACGGCTGGAAGAGGATATCGACACGCTGCTACTGCAAGTCGATGACCTGACAAATCTCCACGATCAAGAAATGCAGGAGCTGAACAGCCAGCTCAAGGATTGCCGCGCCCGCATTACCGAGCTGTCCGGCCACCTTGAACAAGAGCGCGCCATCCGCCCATTGCTGGAGAACGAACTGGCCACCTGTGAAGCCCATGTGGCGCAGTTGGACAGAGAGCTGCAGATCAAGACCGACCAGCATCTAGTTATCACCAACCAGCTTGAAACCGAACGTGCAACCCGACAGAACCTGGAGTTGAGCCTCAACCAACTTGAGCATCAATCCCAAGAGGCTCTGCTGCAACGAGACAGGCTCACTACGGCCCTGCAGCAACAGACCTCCGTCCTGGAGGAGCTGCGCCAGCAAAATGCCGACCTGCAAGAACAGGTGCAACTGGAGTTGTCCAGCCGTGAGGCTGCCGAGCAATTGCTTGCCACCACGCAGGAGCAATGGGATGACGCTCGTCTGCGAATGGAAAGCGAGCTGAAGTCTTCAAAAGGTTGGCTTGAGGCCGCCAATCAAAAATATCGCGAAGCCACGGGTACGCAGATTCCTCATCTGAAAACCAACCTTGAAAAACTGCTTGGACAAACCGCGGCCCAGCAGCAAAAGATCGAAGAGCTCAACGACAACCTGCATCGCGCCAATGCCAAGCGTCATCTGGCAGAGCAGCGCCTGATCAAAACCCGTTCAAGCCTTACCTACCAGCTGGGTTATCAACTGAAGACCAGCGGCAGCTCGCTGGGCGGCATCATTCGCTTGCCAGGCACCTTGTTCAACCTATACCGCCAGGCCAGCAAAACCCGCAAAGACACGTCCCAGAAAGCCATTGGTTTTGACGGCCCGGCAGCGTTGCTGCCTGCGCCACAACACATCGCCAAAACAGACGTCGCCTTGCCCGCAGCACTCGCAGACACCGAGTATGTACGCAACTGCTTGCTCAACCACGAGCAGGGCAATGCCGCATCCCTGAAAGTCGCCTGTGTGATGGACGAATTCACCTACGGCTCATACCGCCATGAATGCAACCTGCTGCAACTGACCCCTGCGGACTGGCAGGAACAACTGCAGCAATTCCAGCCCGAACTGGTGTTTATCGAATCCGCCTGGCGCGGCAAAGATGACTTGTGGGGCAGTAAAGTCGGCCATAACAGCCACGAACTGCAAAGCATCCTTAAATGGTGCAAAGACCATAAGGTCCCCTCGGTTTTCTGGAACAAAGAAGACCCGGTCCACTTCGAGACCTTCCTGTCTACCGCCAAACAGTTCGACTTCGTGTTCACTACCGACATTGACTGTATTCATCGCTACAAGGGTGCGCTCGGACATGATCGGGTGTATCTGCTGCCGTTCGCCTGCCAACCGGCGGTGCACAACCCGGTTGAGCTGTACGAGCGTAAAGATGCGTTTTGCTTCGCTGGCGCCTACTACACCCGGTACCCCGAGCGTACCCGCGACTTGGGTAATTTTGTCAGCGAACTGCCGAGCTTCCGCCCGCTGGAAATTTTCGATCGCAACTTTGGCAAGAACGACGCCAACTACCAGTTCCCCGAAGAATACCAACCGTACATTGTCGGCACGTTGAGCTTCGAACAAATCGACCGTGCCTATAAAGGCTACCGCTACGCGATCAACCTCAACTCGATCAAACAATCGCAATCGATGTTCGCCCGCCGGGTGTTTGAGTTGCTTGGCTCCAACACCGTGACGGTCAGTAACTTCTCCCGCGGTGTGCGCCTGCTGTTTGGCGATCTGGTGATCACCACCGACAGCGGTCCGGAAATGCTGCGCCGCCTGAACACACTGGCAGGCAACGAACGCGACAGTGACAAGCTGCGCCTGGCCGCCCTGCGTAAAGTGATGCAAGAGCACACCTATGGGCACCGCCTCAACTATGTGATGAGCAAAGTGACCGGCAAGGCCCAGGAAGAAAGCCAGCCGCGCATTTGCATTATCGCCGATGCCGCCAACAGCGCCGAAGTCGAAGCTCTGACCCAGCACCTGCTTCGTCAGCGCTACACCAACGTGAGCATGCATGTAGTCGTCAACGACACCGTCGGCAAAACTGCAGTCAAAGACCCACGGGTAAAACTGATCTCGCGCAAACAGCTGAAAAAAACCAGCCTTGGTGAACTGGCAGGTGATGCACCGTGGTTCGCGGCCATGGTCAGCGAGGACTACTACGGCCCGAACTACCTGCTCGATATGGTCCTGGCAACGCGCTACAACCAGGCTGAAGTCATCGGTAAAGTTGCCCACTATGTGCGCAAGGATGACGGCATCCATTTACAGAACCCAGGTCAGGCTTATCGTCGCCCGGCCAGCATTGCTGCACGCGCCGCCCTGATCAAAACCGCACTGATTGGCGAGCAACAAGCCAGCGAATGGCTCAAAACCCTGCCGAAGTTGAACTACACGTTCGAGCAATCACTGGCGATCGATGCGTTTAACTACTGCAGAAACGCCGCGGGTGCCCGCCAGCAAGACGTGACGCAGGCAGTAGACGACCTCAATCTGTACACCGGCATCAGCATTGACGAGCTGCAACGCCGTGCCGAAGCTGTCGAACCGCTTAAGGTCAGCCACACCAGCGCAGAGATCTGCGGGCGTGACCTGGCCACGATGTTCGGACCGATTCGCAGCAAGCATCTGGAAGCACACATTGACGTAGACACCTGGCAGATCAGCTCTTCGCTCGCCGACGGCAAGCACGAGTACCAGTACGCCAAGAAGGATTTGCCTGTCGCCGAATTGACGACAGGTGAACAACTCAAACTGTTCCTTGACGCCACCCCTGGCCTGAACATCCAGTTGGTCGTGCTGTTCCTCGATGCCCAGAAACAACGCATCAGTCACGTCATGCAACACGCCAATCGCAACCAGGCCAGCGATATCCCGCCAGAGGCCGCCTTCATTCGCCTGGGGATCCGTGCCTATGCCAATGGCAGCGCCGGTATCAAGGCACTGGTCCTGGGGCACCGCGATCTGCAGCCATCGGAAATGCTCGCCAAATCCGAACACCTGCTGTTGACCAACCATTACCCGGCCTATGACGACCTGTACCGCAACGGTTTCGTTCACACCCGCGTCACCGCCTATCAGGAACGCGGCGTCAACGTGGACGTATTCCGCCTGCGCAAGAACGAAGCGGTCAGCTATCACGAGTTTGAAAACGTCGACGTCATGACCGGCTCCCAGGCAACCCTGGCAAAAATGCTGGAATCGGGGGCCTACAAAACCATCCTCGTGCACTTCCTCGACCCCGACATGTGGGAAGTCCTGCGCCGGCACCTGAACACCACCAAAGTCATTGTGTGGGTCCACGGCGCCGAGATCCAACCGTGGTGGCGCCGCGAATACAACTTCACCACCGACGAACAACTGGCCCTGGGCAAACTCGACAGCGACAAGCGCATGAGCTTCTGGCGCAACCTGCTGCAACCCATGCCGGCCAACCTGAAACTGGTGTTTGTATCCCGTTACTTCGCCGAAGAAGTAATGGAAGACCTTGGGTTCCGCCTGCCGGAAAGCCAATACGAGATCATTCATAACCCGATCAATACCGAGCTTTTTTCTTATGTGGAAAAGCCGGTTGAACAGCGTAAGAAGATCTTGTCGATTCGGCCGTATGCGTCACGCACCTACGCCAATGACTTGAGCGTCAAGGCCATTCAGTTGCTGGCACAGAAGCCTTGGTTCAATGAGCTGGAGTTCCGGATGATTGGCGATGGCCCATTATTTGAAGAGACGCTGGCGCCGTTACGGCAGTATTCGAATGTTCAGATACAAAGAGGTTATTTGAAGCAGGCTGAAATAGCAGAGCTTCATAAAGAATACGGCGTTTTCCTTTGCCCAAGTCGGATGGACACACAGGGTGTGTCGCGCGATGAAGCAATGGCATCAGGCTTGGTCCCACTGACTAACAGCATCGCCGCCATCCCAGAATTTGTCGATCAGGACTGTGGATTTTTATCCAACCCGGAAACATTTGATGGATTAAGCAGTGGAATTGAAGCCTTGTTTTTCAACACACAGCTTTTTACTGAAAAATCCCAAAAAGCGAGAAAAAGAGTCGTATCCCAAAGTGACAAAATTCATATTTCCAGCCTTGAGCTAATGATTTTTAACAAAACTATTGACGCGAAATAGCCGATTCAAAACACACAGCCAAAAAGCCTTGCCGAGTAGAGATTTTACAAATGAAAAAAACACTAGCCATAATTAGCATTTTATTCACTTTAGCTGCATGCGAAGACTCCAACAAAGCCGACTCTCAAGTACTCAACGCCTCTAATGAGATGAACAGCCTTACTCTCCAAGATGGAACCACAATAAATCTAAACGGCTCGATAGTTAAAACATCAACTAAAAAAGATGGAAAAGTTGAGGTTGTTACACACACAGTAAAATTTGATACCGGATCAAAAATTGCGGAAAACTCAATATACGGAATGCTATCAAAGCAAGGATACACACGTGAAGTAGTCGAAAACACCGGTGAAAAATTCAAGATCCACTACTATAAAAAAGGTCACCCAACAATCGGCAGCGTCTACAAGGAAAAAACCACTGAAGCCGGTCTGTCGTCCGTGCTTGCTATCTACTGGAAAGTAATATAATTCGCCACTTATTTTTTAACATCTCCGCACCTGAGGTTAGAGCATTGCCCATTCCGAAGCACACGAAAGCTTAATGATGACTAGTCTTCAGAGCGCTATAAAATCAACAGCTGGCTGGTGCTTCTCGCTGGGCAGAAAATTCATGGGCGTGACTCCAACCTCAACTTTAATCGTACAAGTGGCAAGCCTTTCTGCGCAAATTTTATTGGTTTTTACTTTTTTCCTACCAATCAAAATACTTATATTGTTAGGATCCGATACGATCCCACACTACTACCCTCTATATTTGAAAAGCTTAAAAAAAGCACATCTTATAATGGGGCTTAGTGCATTAGCACTCATATGTTATGTTCTATATTTAATATCAGAACTGACTGTTTCTTTCTTTTCAAGAAAGGGAGCCCAGAAGCTTTTAACACAGAGTGCAAAATTAACTCTATTTGAGAAGCAATACCAATTAGCAGTTCAGGCTTACGAGAGGTTCACCCGCGGATTATCAGCGGGCACTTTTGCGATCATCGCATTTTTGATACTCGCATATATCTACCCCTTTCTTTTTATAGTTTCCATTAGCTACATTTTCATTACTTCAATATTACTTATATTCCTGCACAACAGATCCATCAAAATACGCACAGCGCTACACGCCCACTACAAAGTCGTACTTAACGCAATGTCTTCTGTCGGTTTCTTGATGACCTTTTTCTGCATGATTGCAGACTTCCTCTACATGCACCCCCCTAAAATACTTGCTGCATTAATTTCCCTACTTGTTATCCGACAAGGCATGTCTCGCGTCGCAGTACTACTCCAAGAGGTTATTTCTCTAAGAGCACAACACCGACAAATAAATGCATTGTTTTTTCACAGCCAACCGTTAACATCCAACTCTACATCACATACAATCAAGATCAAAAACCTCTTGGATGAAAAGCAAAGATCCACGTGGATCCAAGATGCAATAAATGCCGTTAGCACTTCAAACTTCAAGTTATGTAGCGCAACCTGGCATCAACTAGGACGCAGTAATATCTACTCTTTCGAAGCAACAGCCAGATCAGACAGCGAGCAATTTGACAGAGCCTACTTGATCAAGGTTTTTGATAACAACAGCTTTTCACTGGCTGACCAAGAATTTACGCTATTAACTAGTACACCTGGCATCCCTGCACCAGTTTTTCGAGGAAAAACAAAAGTAGAAAATCTAGCATGTCATATTTTCGAAATTGGCGACTCTAGAAAAGCAACTCCTAGAGAAGTTGGGCCTGGAGCCATCTCTATCAATCGCGCCCTGCTCGCAGTTGAGCCATCAGAAACGCTAACCAAACGTTTCAGCCGTTCGCATCTGTTTCTTGAGCAACGTCTTTCGAGTGAGCTATTGAGCAGCCTCGACATCGTAACTACACAAGAGCATAGAGCTTCATTTGAACTATTTTCGAAAAACTTTCATGTTATAAAAAACATATTATCCACCCTTCCGCGCCAAATCATTTCGCTCGATACGACCCCAGACACCTTACTTATATCTGATACTGACCCAACCTGTGTCAGTCATTGGGCGAGTTGGAAGATGGAGCCACTAGGCGCAAGCTGGCCAATTGGTGAGCAACCTAAATTAGAGCAGGCGTTCGAACAAGCAAAACTAAAACGACAAAGTCTTGCCGATGTTCCTGTATCAGCGGTGTTACTTTGCGCTCTTGCGTATGCGTTCGAAAACTTGTGTCAACGAGCCAGATATGTTGAAGCTGTCGCCTTAATGCCAGACATGCTTAAAAAACTTGAATCAGCCCAACTTATGTCGTCGAACAGAGATAATACGCCGTGACCCGCATAGCAATGATCGTCTGGAATGAATTCCGCAACGACGCCCGTGTATTAAAAGAGGCGCAGACGCTTCAAGCTGCCGGCTACGCCGTAACCGTGTTCGCCCTGCACACACCGGGCGTCACCCAAGAGAAAGAGACACTGCCGGGCGGTATCAACGTGGTGCGTGTTGCACGCAGTCCATTGTGGAAGCTGCGCAAAACCAAAACTGGCGGCGCAGCTTCTGCACCGTCCTCAGCCAGCGGCCCTATCGGTCGCTTGACCCCGGCCAGACAAGCGCTGCGGATTATCGCGCGGTTGTGGACCCATGCTGGATTGTTGGCGCGGATCGCTTGGCATCGGGCCGCAGTAGTGCACGCCCATGATGTCAACACACTACCAACGGCGTGGCTGGCGGCAAAACTCAGCGGCGCTCGCGTGGTGTATGACGCCCATGAAATCAGCACCAGTCGCGAAGGCTACAACAGTTTTCGCGGGTTGGTCGCGCGGGTCGAAGGCGTGTTGATGCCACGGGTACAGGGCAGTATCACCACCACGGATGCCCGGGCCAAGTTTTTTGCCCGCGCCTATGGCGTCCCGCGTCCGGTGGTGTTGCAGAACCGGCCGCGCTTGACGGTCAGCCCTGCCAGTCAGCGGATTCGTCAGGAACTGCAATTGCAGCAACCTTGGCCGATTGTGATTTATCAGGGGGGGCTGCAACAGGGCCGCGGCCTGGAGCGTCTGGTGCGGATCGCGGCTTCGGTCAACGACGCCTATTTTGTGTTCATTGGTGGCGGCAGACTGACGGCGCCACTGACTGCGCTGAGCCAAGAGCTTGGACTGACGGAACGTGTGCACTTCATTCCAACCGTATCGTTAGCCGACCTGCCCAGCTACACCGCCTCCGCCGACATCGGCGTGCAGCCGATTGAAAACACCTGCTTGAACCACTTCACTACTGACTCCAACAAACTGTTCGAGTACCTGATTGCCGGCCTGCCTGTGGTCGCGACCGACCTGCCGGAGATTCGCCGTATCGTCAGGGCGTTCGACATCGGCTTGCTGGTGCGCGAAAGCGACGATCAGCAGTTGATCGATGCACTCAATCGCCTGGTAAGCGATCCGCAATTGCGTCGCACCTTTGCTGGCAACGCGGCGATTGCCGCGACGCGCTTGAACTGGGAGCAGCAGGAAAAACTGTTGGTCAACCTGTATGGCCGCGTTCTCAAGGGCCGGACTTCTTGCGCTGACGCTCGCCGATGACCGTTCGTATACTTCTCTTGAGCTTCTATTACCCGCCTGACCTGGCGGCGGGCTCGTTCAGGGTCGAAGCCTTGGTAAAGGCGTTGCTTGAGCAAAATAGCTGCAAGTTGCACATTGACCTGATCACCACGCAACCGAACCGCTATCACTCATACAAAGCGCCGGCTGAAAGCACTCAAGGCTTCTCGCGACTGTCGATCACGCGCATTGACCTACCGCCGCATAAAAATGGCGTAGTGGACCAGGCCAAGGCATTCCTCGCCTATGCCTTGGGGGCCCGTAAAGTCGCTCGTGGTAAAGACTACGATTTGGTCGTGGCCTCCTCCTCAAGATTGATGACCGCGGCCTTGGGCGCATCGATTTCGTTCCAGAACAAAACGCCGCTATACCTTGATATACGCGACATCTTCGTCGAAACCCTGCCAGAGCTATATCCCGGCATGGTTGGCCGGGCCATGACCTATTTTTTTTCGTGGGTGGAGCGCCTGACTATTCGCCAGGCGACTCAGGTCAACCTGATTTCGCCGGGTTTCCTGGGGTACTTCAACGAACGCTATCCCCACAGGTTTTTTTCCACCCATACCAATGGTGTGGATGACCTTTTCCTGCAACCGTTGGCCAATCTGGAAAAACTGCGCACGCCTTCGACCGAGCTGAAAATCGTGTATGCGGGCAATATTGGTGCTGGCCAGGGGCTGGATAGAATTATTCCGGCAATGGCTGAGCAGCTTAAAGGTATCGCGCATTTCTACATCATTGGTGACGGCGGTGCTGCCGATAAGCTTCGGCAGGCGCTGGCCAGTAAAAACATCTGCAACGTGACACTGATAGCGCCGACCAAACGCTCGAATCTGGTCGATCATTACCGGGAAGCAGACATACTTTTCCTGCATCTCAACACCTTCAAATCCTTTCGACGGGTTTTGCCTTCCAAGCTGTTTGAATATGCGGCGACTGGCAAACCCATCCTGGCGGGTTTGGCGGGTTATGCAAAACAGTTCACCAAATCGAAGATTGCCAATGCCACGGTGTTCGAACCCGGCGACCTCGACGGTGCGATGAAAGCACTGAATCGCCTGGAACTGACTTCAATAAACCGTTCGGTTTTTGTCGAGGATTACTCCCGTGTCTCTATTCAGCAGCGCATGGCGTTGGATGTATTGGGCACACCGGAATTGGGCAATGGTCCCTCAACCAGGTATCTGCGCCTCAAACGCTGGATCTTCATCCAGATCGACTGGATCGGTGCGGGCTCGCGCTACCCGGTTGTTGCCGAAGTATTGACAGCGTCCTTTCTGGGCTGAGAGCTACCGGGCATAGAGCGGTTGCGCACCATTATTTACGTTTCAGTAAAGATTCCCTTCAACCATTGCCCCAGCCTGCCGACAACCTGACAAAGCCTTGCGGATTGAATCAATATGCGTAACAACCAACCCGTTACCCAGCGCGAACGTACCTTCCCCGCTCAACAACGGTTGATCTCCACGACCGATGCCAAAGGCGTGATCACTTACTGCAACGATGCGTTTGTCGAAATCAGTGGGTTTTCCCGGGATGAACTGATGCGCGCCCCGCACAACCTGGTTCGTCACCCGGATGTGCCGGCGGCCGTGTTCGCGCATATGTGGGCCACGCTCAAACAAGGCTTGCCATGGATGGGCATCGTCAAGAACCGCTGCAAGACCGGCGATCACTACTGGGTCAACGCCTATGTGACCCCGGTATTCGACGGCGAACAGGTGATCGGCTACGAATCGGTACGAGTCAAGCCGACCGCCGAGCAGATCCGCCGTGCCGAAGCGCTGTACCAGCGTATCAACCAAGGCAAGTCGGCCATCCCGCGCAGTGATAAATGGCTGCCGGTGTTGCAGGACTGGCTGCCGTTTATCATGGTCAGCCAACTGAGTTTCCTGATTGGCATCTGGCTCAATTCCCATTGGGGCTTTGCCTTGGCCGCTGCCTTGTCAGTGCCACTGGGCCTGCTCGGCCTGAGCTGGCAACAGCGGGGCCTCAAGCGCCTGCTGCGCCTGGCCGAACAAACCACTTCCGACCCGCTGATCGCACAGATGTACACCGACAGCCGTGGCGCACAAGCACGCCTGGAGATGTCGATCCTCAGCCAGGAAGCCCGCCTGAAGACCTGCCTGACCCGTCTGCAGGACACCGCCGAGCACCTCAACGAGCAGGCGCGTCAATCCAACACCCTGGCCCACAACAGTTCGACCGGCCTGGAACGCCAGCGCGTGGAGACCGAGCAGGTCGCCACCGCCGTCAATCAGATGGCCGCCACCACCCAGGAAGTCGCCAGCCATGTACAGCGCACGGCCGATGCGACCCAGGAAGCCAATCGCCTGACCGGGCGCGGGCGTGATATCGCCGGCGAAACCCGTGAAGCCATCCAGCGCCTGTCGGTGGTGGTCGGGGAAACCGGTGTGACGGTGACCCAACTGGCCAAGGACAGCGACGAGATCGGCGGCGTGGTGGATGTGATCAAGGGTATTGCCGACCAGACCAACCTGCTGGCCCTGAACGCAGCCATCGAAGCGGCCCGTGCCGGTGAAATGGGTCGCGGGTTTGCGGTGGTGGCCGATGAAGTGCGGCAACTGGCGCAACGCACCAGCGAGTCCACCGGGCAGATCCATGCCCTGATCGCCAAGCTACAACAGACCGCCAGCACCGCCGTGCAGACCATGGACGCCGGGCATCGCCAGGCTGAAGAAGGTGTGGCGCGGGTAATGGAAGCGGACGCTGCGCTGGTGGGAATCAGCGAGGCGGTGGCGCATATTACCGACATGACCACCCAGATCGCCGCCGCGACCGAGGAGCAAAGCTCGGTGGCCGAAGAGATCAGCCGCAATATCAGCACCATTGCGCTGTTGGCGGACCAGACGTCGGAGCAGGCGTTGAATTCGGCGCAGTTGAGTGAGGAGTTGACGCATACGGCGAATACGCAGTATTCGTTGGTGGAGCGGTTTAATCGGTAGTAATAGACACTGGAACGGCTCTGATAGACTGCGCAGCCCCACAACTCTGTGTGGGGTTTGTTTAAGATTGGCTCCCTCTTATGTAAACCAGAGCACCACCATTTGTGTCACCGTGGGTTTCTACAAACCAGTTGGAATACTGACCTCACACCTTTTCGCTTTTCCCAGAGCATTTCAGCCCATACGCGGCCCCAGGGACTGTCCCTATTGAAACCGTCATGGGCACAGGCCAATAAAATCCTTGGTGCCAAGTCCCTCACTCACTACCGTGATCTTTCGTATCCAAACCAGATCCAAATATATAACCCCCCCTGCCCCAAATGGGTCCCTAAGCTGTTCCTTCGCCCAAATATCGAAAACACGAGATGATCGAACAAATGCTTGGATAACTGAAAGGTATTTCGTGTCGACACGCAGGTCGAGGAATTCTCAATCTTTGCGTGATATGCGCTAACAACCCACCCCATCACGTGATTGCGCAGACTCTATTACCCAACCTTTCAAGCAAAAATTTATCTAGCGAGTACATTTTTCGACTTTCAACTCAACCTAAATCTAGATATCGAGTTGTGCAAGGTTTACAATCACCGATTCGCATACAGCACCAAAAAATGTTACAGAATATTTTTAATCCGAGCTTACTTAATAATCCAGGAGGGTAAATTGTTTTCCATAAAGATAGATCTCTTAAATGGAGTTTGTTCTTGCACGGTAAACACCGTAAAGCAGAAAGGCGACCGCTTTTATTTTTACCTGCTGAAAGACGGCGCCATCATAGATCGTCTTGGTTGGTCTGACTCTCCAACCTATACAAAAAAACTAACTGAAACAGGGAATTATCACGTACAAGCGCATTTAAAAAGAGGCGAGTCCAACACATTAAAAAGATCTGAGAGCATCTTCCACAGCACAGAAGAGGGCTTGAATGAATTACGATCCCTATGGAAAGACACTCAACTCCCTATTGAAGAAATAGCGCTATACAAACTAGCGAAACCTTTTAGTGACTTTGTACTTCATCACGGACCAATATCAGGCACCACCTTATCTCCTGAAAAAATTGATAAAGACCTAAAACTAAGCCACAGTAAAAAAACACACACATATCAAACAAATATTTTTACATTCAACAATCCTTGTAACAATGACAGCGTCCTGCACTTTTCCGGAACATCGATTTCAGATTCGCGACTAATTTTTGGTTCCGAGGACATCTCAAAAGAGCAAAACTTAACTAACCTTCTTGGGTCAATAGGAAATTTTACGACCGCAGTTTTGCAAAACAATGAAATCACGATCAGCACAGACTATTTCGGGTTTGGAAAGCTTTATTATTATAAATCCCCCGAGAGCGTCGTCATCTCCAACAGTTATCACCTACTACTTATTGCACTTCGTTCCTCTGGGATTGAGTTGGAAATTGATTTAGATGTAGCGCTATCCAAGCTGACATTTGTTGGACTCCAGCCTTTTTACCAAAATTTTTCAAGGCGCATGGACATTCAAGGTACGCATTGCTTGCCTATAGATAAGATGTTCGTTATCTCAGACATGGGCATTACAATTCAAAATAAAGAAATTGCCGAGACGCTACAAAAAGAAGATATCCCCTCCGAGGCAGAGTACATTGAGCTTTTAGGCAAAGCCAAAAATGAAATACTAGAAAACTTTGCTTGCATTGCAAAGAGCCCTCGCTTCAAAGAGATAATAATCGACGTATCTGGAGGTATGGACTCTCGCTTAGTTTTTTGCGCTGCCACCAATTTCCCTGAATACAGAGAAAAAATCACCTTAAATAGCCAAGAAACACGCGATGCTCCTGAAGAGCTAAACGTGGCTATTGCAATAAATTCTTGCTATAACTACCCATACAATGAGAGCGCAGAAACTATCATTTCACCTCCTCCAGCACAATTGGTCGATGGCATTTCCAGCTACTACTTAGGAACATACTACTCTTATAATTATCCACAGACTAAAATATCTGAAAATCAAGCGATAAGACTTACCGGATTTGGTGGTGAAATTGCTGTTCGCCCTTATTTTTCACGCTTACACTTTAATACAGAATTAGATGTTTCTGACGTATCAAAATTTATCTCCCTGTACTTTGAAAAGTATGGCTACCTGTCTCGCTTTGACAAAAACAGCAGATTTACCGAAGCGACAAAGCGCCTATTCAAGCAAGAACTCGACATAATGCCTGGATCAAGTGCCCTTGAAAAGTTCGACTGGCACTATTTATTCTATAGAAACGGACTACATTGCAGCGATAGCTGGCGCGTAGATATTTCCGGAGCAGAGTTTGCAATACTGCAATCCAAATCATCTTTCGAACTAAAAAAACGCTGCTTCACTCAACATAAAAGTGTAAAACTACAGCTTGATTTAATGTCTGCACTCAATCCTTTTCTGGCAACATACCCTTATGAAAGCGACATGGATAACCAGGCACAAAAGAGCATAAATCTGACGCAAACTCAACCTAAAAGCTACATCGAAAACCTTCGACCACCAGCTGTAGCCGACCACACTGCTTGGGAAAGCGCCAGAAAAAACAAGCTCTCAAAAAGAACATTAAAATCAGACAATTATGCCGAATACAAAGCGCAACATCAGAGTCTACTTGAAAGCCGGCTACAACGCTTGACGTCCGCATTAACCTTGATATGCGGCACCGACGAAGAACTTTTCACTGAGGTTGCAGCACCTATTTATTTCTTTGCAAAAGCTAATTTTAAAGGTAAGAGCAGTGGAACCCAATTTCAAAACCTCTACACAAAAATAATGTCGATTGCCTATCAAATAAAGATTTCGCGCTCTTAATAACTTCATAGCAATACTGCTCTTGCCTCTACGCTAACGCTAAGAGGCAAGACTTAAATCCAGCACAAAAATTAGCGCTGCCATGCTATTAAACTACCCACAACCAAATGTCCATTCAAACTCTTCACAAAAAAATAATGGTACAAATATGCCCAACCTAATGTGGATTCATTGCTTAAGAGTCTGTGCAATGCTGATGGTTGTTGTCCTTCATTCTGCAGCCCCTACTCTTTATCGATTCAAAGGCCCATCTGATACCGACTGGATGACCGGTAATTTTTATGATTCATTTGTACGTGTTTGCGTACCACTATTCTTCATGATCTCAGGCTTTCTACTTTTAGACAAAACGGAGAGCACTAGCAGCTTCATTAATAAACGTCTAAAGAAAATCGTCATCCCGACTTTATTCTGGACTTTAATTTATCTTACTTGGAAAATACTCTACGAAAAACAGAAACTGGATTTAGGCCACAGCCTCCTTACGGCGCTAATTTCCCCAAGCTACTATCACCTATGGTTTGTATATGCAACAATCGGATTGTATCTTGCCATCCCAATATTGAGAAAGTTTGTTACCAATGCAACCAACTCAAATATTATATATTTTTTATCCATTTGGTTTTTTTGCGTAGCCATACTCCCTCTAATTGAAAAAACACTCGGAACAAAAGCAAAATATGACATAGGTATTTTCACCGGATATGCAGGATATCTTATACTTGGCTTATTTCTCGGCCGCTTCACCTATAAATCTTTTCACGCAATAATTTCTGTTGCTACTATTATAGCAGGCTTATTAATCACCGCACTTGGCACATATTTCCTCACTTTAGAAAAAGGATCATTTGTTGATAAGTTTTATGGCTACCTCTCACCCGCAATAATACTATCTGCAGCAGCCTGGCTTATATTATTTAAATACATCTTCCAAGACAAAGGACTTTCAATAAATACACACATAGAAAAATCAATCACGTCACTAAGCTCGTTAAGTTTTGGCATCTACCTTGTGCACGCACTATATTTAACTGCATTAAAATCTGGAGCTTTTGGCTTCAAAGTATCCGCGCTATCAGGCAACCCTGCTATATGGATACCTATTACAGCCTTTTTAGTATTTTTCTTATCTTATACAACTGTATGGATTTTAAGCAAAATACCTTTCTTGAGAAGAACGGTATAATCTCCTAAAATGTATAACTGCGATGAGCCACCATTAGGCAACACCGTTCATGGAGTGACATAGAGCTTTTGAAACTTTAGTCACTCCACAGTTAATAACAACCTCGCGATGCTCACCGCCGCCGCCTCCAAATGCTCCTCATGACTAACCCCAGAAGCCTTCAACGGCTTCAAATCATGATCCCCTGCCACCAGCCACATCACCTCGATGCTCGGCGACAGCACATAACCCTCCACCGCCGCCCGATTGCCCAGCGCATCGCGCTCGCCCTGCACAATCAAGGTCGGGGTCTTCAGCCCGGCCAGATGCTCGACCCGTGGCTTTTCTGGCTTGCCCACCGCATAGAACGGATACCCCAGGCACACCAGTGCATCAGCCACCAATTCATCGGCCAATAAACTGGCCATGCGCCCGCCCATGGACTTGCCGCCAATAGCCAAAGGCCCAGCGACATGACGTCGCACCTGGGCATATACCTCACGCCAGCATTCCAGCAGTTTCGGCGCCGGATTCGGCGGGCGTTTGCCGCCGTCCACACGGCGCTGGGCCATGTACGGGAACTCGAAGCGCAACACGTTCACGCCATGCCCGGCAAGGCGTGCAGCCATGTCGTCCATAAAGCCCGAGTCCATCGGCGCGCCGGCTCCGTGGGCGAGGATCAGCGTCGGTGAGGGGCCTGCGCCAACGCGCGTGGCCGCATTCCATAACCAACCCTGTTCACGCACACACTGCGCCCATTGATCCCCGTCAATACTGGCCTTGTGCTCTTTGCCCATGCTTGCCTCGCTTTTTAGTCTGCCTATAACTCCAGCCCAAGTGCCGCATCTGCTTGGGTTGAACCGTGGATGGGGAACCATGAACACTACTTTAAGTACCGCCTATAACTACAAGGTGGTCCGCCAATTCGCCATTATGACGGTGGTGTGGGGCATCGTCGGCATGGGGCTCGGGGTTTTTCTCGCTGCCCAGTTGGTATGGCCCGAACTCAACTTCAACCTGCCTTGGACCAGTTTCGGTCGATTGCGCCCACTGCACACCAACGCGGTGATTTTCGCGTTTGGTGGCTGTGCGCTGTTTGCCAGCTCCTTCTACGCGGTGCAACGCACCTGCCAGACCCAGCTGTTCGCGCCGAAAGTCGCGGCGTTCTGCTTCTGGGGCTGGCAATTGGTGATCCTGCTGGCGGCAATCAGCTTGCCATTGGGCTACACCAGCTCCAAGGAATACGCCGAGCTGGAATGGCCGATCGACATCCTGATCACCATCGTCTGGGTCGCCTACGCCATCGTGTTCTTCGGCACCGTGGCCAAGCGCAACACCAAGCACATCTACGTCGGTAACTGGTTCTTCGGTGCGTTCATCATCACCGTGGCGATCCTGCATATCGTCAACAACCTGGAAATCCCGGTCAGCCTGACCAAGTCCTACTCCCTCTACGGTGGTGCGACGGATGCCATGGTGCAGTGGTGGTACGGCCATAACGCCGTAGGTTTCTTCCTCACTGCGGGCTTCCTGGGGATGATGTACTACTTCGTGCCGAAACAAGCCGAGCGTCCGGTCTACTCCTATCGCTTGTCCATCGTGCACTTCTGGGCATTGATCACCCTGTACATCTGGGCCGGTCCTCACCACTTGCACTACACCGCGCTGCCGGACTGGGCACAGTCCCTGGGCATGGTGATGTCGCTGGTACTGCTGGCGCCAAGCTGGGGCGGCATGATCAACGGCATGATGACCCTCTCGGGCGCCTGGCATAAGCTGCGCAGCGACCCGATCCTGCGCTTTCTGGTGGTATCGCTGGCGTTCTACGGCATGTCGACCTTTGAAGGTCCGATGATGGCGATCAAGACGGTCAACGCCCTGTCCCACTACACCGACTGGACCATCGGCCACGTACACGCCGGCGCTCTGGGTTGGGTGGCGATGATTTCCATCGGCGCGCTGTACCACATGATCCCGAAAGTCTTCGGTCGCGAGCAGATGTACAGCCTCGGCCTGATCAACGCGCACTTCTGGCTGGCTACCATCGGCACCGTGCTCTACATCGCTTCGATGTGGGTCAACGGCATTGCCCAGGGCCTGATGTGGCGTGCGGTCAACGAAGACGGCACCTTGACCTACTCCTTCGTCGAAACCCTGGTGGCTAGCCACCCAGGCTTCATCGTGCGGTTGGTGGGCGGTGCGATCTTCCTCAGCGGCATGTTCCTGATGGCTTACAACACTTGGCGCACCGTGCGTTCGGCACAACCTGCCGAAGTAGCCGCTGCGGCGCGGATGGCCTGAGGAGTCGATGATGAAACACGAAACGATTGAAAAGAACGTCGGCCTGCTGATGCTGCTGATGGTGCTGGCCGTGAGTATCGGCGGCCTGACACAGATCGTCCCGCTGTTCTTCCAGGACGTGACCAACAAGCCGGTGGAAGGCATGAAGCCCTATACCGCGCTGCAACTGGAAGGCCGTGACATCTACATCCGCGAAGGCTGCGTACAGTGCCACTCGCAAATGATCCGGCCGTTCCGCGCCGAGACCGAACGCTATGGCCACTACTCGGTCGCCGGCGAAAGCGTTTGGGACCACCCGTTCCTGTGGGGTTCCAAGCGTACCGGTCCGGACCTGGCCCGGGTTGGCGCCCGCTACTCCGACGACTGGCACCGCGCGCACTTGTACAACCCGCGCAACGTAGTGCCTGAGTCGAAGATGCCGGCCTACCCTTGGCTGGTCACCGCGCAGGTCGACAGCAGCCACACCGAAACCAAGCTCAAGGTCATGCGTACCCTCGGCGTGCCGTACACCGACGCGGACATCACCGCGGCCGTGGACAGCCTCAAGGGCAAGACCGAAATGGACGCCCTGGTCTCCTATCTGCAAGTGCTCGGCACTGCAATCAAGAGCAAGAGGTGAACCATGGGTTTTGAACTGGATACCGGAATGATCCGCGGCCTCGGCACGCTGGTGGTGGCAATTGCCTTCATCGGCCTGTCGCTGTGGGTGTTCAACTCCAAGCGCAACCCGGAGTTCGCCGAGGCCTGCCTGCTGCCATTTGCCGATGAGCCTAAGCCTGACGCCATTGGCACCCCATCCGACGCTCAAGAAGAGCCTGTAACAAGGAGCATTCGGCCATGACTACCTTTTGGAGTACATGGATCTGTGTACTGACCCTGGGCAGCCTGATCGGCCTGACCTGGCTGTTGTTCGGCACCCGCAAGGGCGAGACCAAGGGCAGCGTCGACCAGACCATGGGCCACGCGTTCGACGGGATTGAGGAGTACGACAACCCCCTGCCCCAATGGTGGTTCATGTTGTTCGCCGGCACCCTGGTGTTTGCCGTCGGCTACCTGATCCTCTATCCGGGCCTGGGCAACTGGAAAGGCGTATTGCCGGGCTATGAAGACGGCTGGACCCAGACCAAGGAATGGGACAAGGAAATGGCCAAGGCCGACGCCAAGTTTGGGCCGATCTTCGCCAAATTCGCCGCCATGCCCGTGGAAGAAGTGGCCAAGGACCCGCAAGCGTTGAAAATGGGCGGTCGCCTGTTTGCCTCCAACTGCGCGGTGTGCCACGGCTCCGACGCCAAGGGCGCCTACGGCTTCCCGAACCTGGCGGACGACAACTGGCGCTGGGGTGGTTCGGCTGATGCAATCAAGCTGACCATCATGAACGGTCGCCATGCCGCGATGCCGGCCTGGGGTGAAGTGCTGGGTGAAGACGGGGTGAAAAACGTCGCCGCTTATGTGCGTCACGACCTGGCCAAGTTGCCGCTGCCGGCTGACAGCAAGGTCGACCTGGCTGCCGGCAAGCAAGCGTTCGACACCACCTGCGTGGCATGCCACGGCCCAGAAGGCCACGGTGTTGAAGCCATGGGCGCGCCGAACCTGACGCAGCCTGCCGGCTTCATCTACGGCACTAGCCTTGCGCAGTTGCAACAGACTATCCGCCATGGCCGCCAAGGCCAGATGCCGGCGCAGGAAGCGCTGCAAGGCAACGACAAGGTCCACCTGCTGGCGGCCTACGTCTACAGCCTGTCGCAGAAAGATCAGAAGTAAGCTTCACGCAATAAGCTGCAAGAGAAGAGTTCTCAACTCGGCTCTTGCAGCCTTTTCAACCCTCTCCCTCCCCGCTTCAAACTTGCCGCTTGCAGCTCGCTATTAACCGCTGCGCCCTGCGCCAGATTGTCACACCCTTCTAAAGCACACCTTTCCCCTCTCGCCAATCGGGTCTACGCTTGTTTCGACAGTGGGCCGGCGTTGATCGGCCGCAGCTCGACTTGCACTCGATGAGTCAGACATTCCAGCAGGGTGACAGGCGCAAGGGCTGACAGTTACCGGCTGTCGCGCCACCGACCATTCGTCACCTTGGCAACGTGTCCCTACGCATCGCGTTGCAAGTACCTGCGCCCCCTCAAAATTCCTGTCCAACCCGTCAGCTTTTCATTTTTGATTTTGTCCTTACGCCAAATAGGGAAAGGGCGCAGAATCTGGCTTGAAACGCATTGACGCAGGTCAGCGTTACGTTGCAATGGCACTTCGCATTGTCCATACTTGCGGCCGATTTTTATCCTAATAAAACACCTAAACCGTGGAACCTTAGAATGAGCACAGCAATCAGTCCGACTGCTTATAACTATAAGGTAGTCCGCCAGTTCGCCATCATGACGGTGGTCTGGGGGATCCTTGGCATGGGGCTCGGTGTCTTCATCGCCTCGCAACTGGTCTGGCCGGAGTTGAACTTCGACTTGCCATGGACGACGTTTGGACGCCTACGCCCACTGCACACCAACCTGGTGATCTTCGCCTTCGGCGGATGTGCACTGTTTGCCACTTCCTACTATGTCGTGCAGCGAACCTGCCAGACGCGACTGATTTCCGACGGCCTCGCCGCCTTCACCTTCTGGGGCTGGCAAGCAGTAATCGTCGGCGCCATCATCACCCTGCCAATGGGCTTCACCACCACCAAGGAATACGCGGAATTGGAATGGCCCCTTGCCATCCTTCTGGCGATCGTCTGGGTGACCTACGGCATCGTGTTCTTTGGCACCATCGTCAAGCGCAAGACCAAGCACATCTACGTCGGCAACTGGTTCTACGGTGCCTTCATCGTGGTGACGGCGATGCTGCACATCGTCAACCACGCGTCCCTGCCGGTGAGTTTCTTCAAGTCCTACTCGGCCTACGCCGGTGCAACCGATGCGATGATCCAGTGGTGGTACGGCCACAACGCCGTAGGGTTCTTCCTGACCACCGGCTTTTTGGGGATGATGTACTACTTCGTGCCGAAACAGGCCGAGCGTCCGATCTACTCCTATCGCCTGTCCATCGTGCACTTCTGGGCGCTGATCACCCTGTATATCTGGGCCGGTCCTCACCACTTGCACTACACCGCACTGCCGGATTGGGCACAGTCCCTGGGCATGGCCATGTCGATCATCCTGCTGGCTCCGAGCTGGGGCGGCATGATCAACGGCATGATGACCCTCTCGGGCGCCTGGCATAAGCTGCGCACCGACCCGATCCTGCGCTTTTTGGTGGTATCGCTGGCGTTCTACGGCATGTCGACCTTTGAAGGGCCGATGATGGCGATCAAGACCGTCAACTCGCTGTCCCACTACACCGACTGGACCATCGGCCACGTACACGCCGGCGCTCTGGGCTGGGTCGCGATGATCTCCATCGGCGCGCTGTACCACATGATTCCCAAGCTCTATGGCCGGGCGCAGATGCACAGCACCAGCCTGATCAACACCCACTTCTGGCTGGCCACTATCGGCACCGTGCTCTACATCGCTTCGATGTGGGTCAACGGCATCACCCAGGGCCTGATGTGGCGTGCAATCAACGATGACGGCACCCTCACCTACTCCTTCGTTGAAGCGCTGCAAGCCAGCCATCCTGGCTTCATCGTACGTGCCCTCGGTGGTGCGTTCTTCGCCAGCGGCATGCTGTTCATGGCCTACAACGTGTGGCGCACCGTGCGTGCCTCCAACCCTGTAGAGGCTGAAGCCGCCACCAAGATCGCCGTCGTGGGAGCTCACTGATGAAGCATGAAGTAGTCGAGAAGAATATCGGCCTGCTGGCCTTCTTCATGGTCATCGCCGTGAGTATCGGCGGCCTGACCCAGATCGTTCCGCTGTTTTTCCAGGACGTGACCAACAAGCCGGTCGAAGGCATGAAGCCGCGCACCGCCCTTGAACTGGAAGGCCGCGACGTGTACATCGCCAACGGCTGTGTCGGCTGCCACTCGCAGATGATCCGTCCGTTCCGTGCTGAAACCGAACGCTATGGCCACTACTCGGTTGCCGGTGAAAGCGTGTGGGACCACCCGTTCCTGTGGGGTTCCAAGCGTACCGGTCCGGACCTGGCCCGTGTGGGTGGGCGTTACTCCGATGACTGGCAGCGTGCGCACTTGTACAACCCGCGCAACGTGGTGCCCGAGTCGAAAATGCCGGCGTACCCGTTCCTCGTGGAAAACAAGCTCGACGGCAAAGACACTGCCAAGAAAATGGAAGTCTTGCGCACCTTAGGCGTGCCTTACACCGACGAAGACATCGCCGGTGCCCAGGCAGCCGTCAAGGGCAAGACCGAAATGGACGCGCTGGTGGCCTATCTGCAAGGCCTGGGCACCATCATCAAAAGCAAACGGTGATCTGAATGGATATCGGGATGATTCGAGGCCTGGGCACCGTTGTCGTGATGGTGGCCTTTATCGGCCTGGCGTTGTGGGTGTTCAGCCCCAAGCGCAAGTCAGAGTTTGAAGACGCGACCTTGCTGCCTTTTGCGGATGATCCCGAAGCCATCAAGCACGTCGAGCAAGCTTCTAGGAGTAACAAAGAATGACTACGTTCTGGAGTCTGTACGTCACAGTCCTCAGTCTGGGTACCATTTTTGCCCTGACCTGGCTGTTGCTGTCGACCCGCAAGGGCCAGCGCGCCGAGCAAACGGACGAGACGGTTGGCCACTCGTTCGATGGCATCGAGGAATACGACAACCCACTGCCTAAGTGGTGGTTCATGCTGTTCGTCGGCACCATCATCTTCGCCCTGGGCTACCTGGTGCTGTACCCGGGCCTGGGTAACTGGAAGGGCCTGCTGCCGGGTTATGCCTACCTCGACAACGAGAAGCAAACCCCGTTCGCCAACGGCCAGAGCGGCTGGACCGGTGTGCACGAGTGGGAAAAGGAAATGGCCCGCTCCGACGCCAAGTTCGGACCGATCTTCGCCAAGTTTGCCGCCATGCCCATTGAGGAAGTGGCCAAAGATCCACAAGCCCTGAAGATGGGTGGCCGCCTGTTCGCCTCCAACTGTTCGGTATGCCACGGTTCCGACGCCAAGGGTGCCTATGGCTTCCCCAACCTGACCGACGCCGACTGGCGCTGGGGCGGCGAGCCGGAAACCATCAAGGCCACCATCATGGCGGGCCGTCACGCGGTGATGCCGGGCTGGGCTGAAGTGATCGGTGAACAAGGCGTAGCTGACGTCGCCGGTTTCGTGCTGACCAACCTCGATGGCCGCAAGCTGCCGGAAGGCGCCAAGGCCGACGTAGCCAACGGCGAGAAGCTGTTCGCCGCCAACTGCGTGGCCTGCCACGGCCCGGCCGGCAAAGGTACGCCAGCGATGGGCGCACCTGACCTGACCCACCCGGGCGCGTTCATCTACGGCTCCAGCTTCGCCCAACTGCAGCAGACCATCCGTTACGGCCGCCAGGGCCAGATGCCTGCGCAGGAGCAACTGCAGGGTAATGACAAGGTGCACTTGCTGGCGGCGTATGTTTACAGCCTGTCGCACAAAGAGCAGCAAGAGCAGCAAGAGCAGAAGTAAGCGGCAAGCCGCAATAAAAAGCCCCTGTCACCCTAGCGGTGACAGGGGCTTTTTATTGCCGGTGAAACACATCGACCGCTTGTAGCTTGAAGCTTGTAGCGTTTCAGTGCGACGTAGTAACGTAACTACATTCACCCACCCTACCGGGAGGCGCCCCATGACAATTACGACCATCTCCAGTCGCGAATTCAACCAAGACACAAGCGGTGCCAAAAAAGCCGCGCGCCAAGGACCGGTTTTTATCACCGACCGAGGCAAGCCTGCCCATGTCCTGCTAAGTATTGAGGACTACCAAAAATTGACAGGCATCAACGCCGATATCGTTGACCTGTTGGTGATGCCCGAAGCGGCGGACATCGAGTTTGAAACCGAGCGTGCCGTGATTATCCATCGACCCGTGGACCTCTCTTGATGTATCTGCTCGATACCAATGTCATTTCCGAGTTACGCAAACCCCAGGCCGACAAAAATGTGGTGGCCTGGGCCAAAACCGTCGCCGCACCGCGCATGTATATTTCGGCGATTACCTTGAAAGAACTGGAGACTGGGGTGCAGCGAATGGAGCGCCGTGACCCCGCGCAGGGCAAGGTCTTGCGCACCTGGCTCAAACGCCATGTCATGCCGGCCTTCGATGCCAGAATCCTGCCAATTGACGCTGCCGTGGCATTACGCTGCGCCAGCCTGCATGTACCGGATCGTGCTAACGAGGGTGACGCGCTGATCGCCGCAACCGCTCTGGTTCACGGCCTGACCGTGGTCACCCGCAATGTCACCGACTTCCAAAGCAGCGGTGTGACATTGATCAACCCATGGGACGAATGACCTACAGGCCCTGAAAAACTGTCCATACTCACGCTGTCAATTGATTCAAGTCACGTACACCATCAATTGATTTCCCCCAACGCGACCAAAGGTCGCACCCGTTCACCGGTGCTACAGGCGTATCATTACGCCACTGCAAGACCCCTATTTTGACCCCGGCTGGCACGTACTGGCCGAGGCAAATCTCCACTGCCGTGGGATGCAATGATGAGCAACCAGATTCCGGTACATGACGTTACCCCGCCTGCCAAAAAAACCAGCGACACCGTCGATCTCTACGCCTCGCGGGAGAAAATCTACACCCGCGCCTTCACCGGGATGTTCCGCAACCTGCGGATGCTCGGCGGTGCCGGCTTGTTCCTGCTGTACTTCGGTACGGTGTGGCTGAACTGGGGCGGGCACCAGGCCGTCTGGTGGAACCTGCCAGAGCGCAAATTCTTCATTTTCGGTGCGACATTCTGGCCCCAGGATTTCATCCTGCTGTCGGGGATCCTGATCATTTCGGCCTTTGGCCTGTTCTTTATCACCGTCTACGCCGGGCGTATCTGGTGCGGCTACACCTGCCCGCAAAGCGTGTGGACCTGGATCTACATGTGGTGCGAGAAGATCACCGAAGGCGACCGCAACCAGCGGATCAAGCTGGACAAGGCGCCGATGAGCGCCAACAAGTTCCTGCGTAAATTCAGCAAGCACACGCTATGGCTGCTGATCGGCTTTGTTACCGGCATGACCTTTGTCGGCTACTTCTCGCCGATCCGCGAACTGGTGTTCGAGTTCTTCACCGGCCAGGCCGATGGCTGGTCGTACTTCTGGGTCGGCTTCTTCACCCTCGCCACCTATGGCAACGCCGGCTGGCTGCGTGAGCAGGTGTGCATCTACATGTGTCCGTATGCGCGCTTCCAGAGCGTGATGTTCGACAAGGACACCCTGATCGTGTCCTACGACCCGCGCCGCGGCGAAGTGCGTGGCCCGCGCAAGAAAGGTGTCGATTACAAGGCCCAGGGCCTGGGGGATTGCATCGACTGCACGATGTGCGTGCAGGTCTGCCCTACCGGCATCGATATCCGCGACGGCCTGCAAATCGAGTGCATTGGCTGCGCCGCCTGCATCGACGCCTGCGACACCATCATGGACAAGATGGATTACCCTCGCGGGTTGATCAGCTACACCACCGAACATAACCTGTCGGGGCAAAAGACCCACAAGCTGCGCCCGCGCCTGATCGGCTACGCGCTGGTGCTGCTGGCGATGATCAGCCTGCTGGCCGCGGCGTTCTTCATGCGCTCGCTGGTGGGTTTCGACGTCAGCAAGGACCGCGTGCTGTACCGCGAAAACGCCGAAGGGCGGATCGAGAACGTCTACAGCCTGAAGATCATGAACAAGGACCAGCACGACCACACCTACGTGCTGGACGCCACGGGCCTGCCGGACCTCAAGCTGCAAGGCAAGCGCGAGATCAAGGTCGCCGCCGGGGAAATCTTCACCATGCCGGTGGAACTGTCGAGCGCGCCGGAACAAATGCCGTCGACCACCAACGAGGTGAAATTCATCCTCAAGGATGCTGATGATGACAGCGTCCACGTTGAAGCCAAGAGCCGGTTCATCGGCCCACAAATTCGTTAAAAGAGAGCAGAACAATGCCCGTAGCAACTGCCGCAAGCCCCTGGTACAAGCACCTCTGGCCCTGGATCATCATTGCCATCCTGGCCTGCTCGGTGACGCTGACCTTGTCCATGGTGACCATCGCGGTGAACAACCCGGACAACCTGGTCAACGACAACTACTACGAGGCGGGCAAGGGCATCAACCGCTCCCTGGACCGCGAACTGCTGGCCCAGACCCTGCAAATGCGCGCCACGATGCACCTGGATGAGTTGACCGGCGAAGTCGAGTTGCACCTCACCGGCAACAGCGGGCCGACCACACTGGAATTGAACCTGATTTCGCCGACCCAGCCGGAGAAAGACCGCAAGGTCATGCTCACCCGCAGCGAGAGCGAGCCGGGTCGCTATATCGGCCAGGTCACTGACAAGGTCGAAGGCCGGCGCTTCGTCGAGCTGCTGGGGGTGGAAGGCGACAGGACCTGGCGCATGTTTGAAGAGGAAGAAGTCAGCCATGGCACCGACCTGAAGTTGGGTGACGAGCCGTTGCAGGGTGCTGAAGACCTGAAGAACTGACAGCCGCGCTTCGCGCATCGCCGGCAAGCCGGCTCCTACAGGGAGTGTGCGATAACCTTGTAGGAGCGGGCTTGCCCGCGATGAGGCCCTCCCCGCCCACACAGATCCAAAACCATGACCACCCCAATCCCCTGCTACCACTGCGCCCTCCCCGTCCCGCCCGGCAGCCGCTTCACTGCGGTGATCCTCGGCGAGCCCCGCGAGCTCTGCTGCCCGGGCTGTCAGGCGGTGGCCGAAGCAATTGTCGCAGGTGGGCTGGAAAGCTATTACCAACACCGCAGCGAGGCCTCGGCCAACCCGCAAGCCTTGCCCGTGCAATTGGTCGACGAACTGGCGCTGTACGACCGCGCCGACGTGCAAAAGCCTTTCGTACGCCACGACGGCGACCTGGCCGAAGCCACGTTGCTGATGGAAGGCATCAGTTGCGCCGCCTGTGGCTGGTTGATCGAGAAACACCTGCGCAGCCTACCGGCCGTGGCCGAGGCGCGGCTGAACCTGTCCAACCATCGCCTGCATGTGCGCTGGGCCGATGGGCAATTGCCGTTGAGCCAGGTGCTCAGCGAGCTACGCCATATCGGCTACGCTGCCCACCCTTATCAAGCCGACCGTGCCGCTGAACAGTTGGCCAGTGAAAACCGCTTGGCCTTGCGCCAACTGGGCGTGGCCGGCCTGCTATGGTTCCAGGCGATGATGGCGACGATGGCCACCTGGCCGGAGTTCAATATCGACCTGAGCCCAGAGTTACACGAGATCCTGCGCTGGGTTGCGCTGTTTCTGACCACCCCCATCGTGTTCTACAGTTGCGCACCGTTTTTCAAGGGCGCCATGCGTGACCTGCGCACCCGCCACCTGACCATGGATGTGTCGGTCTCGCTGGCCATTGGCGGCGCCTACCTGGCGGGGATCTGGACCGCGATCACCGGGGTGGGCGAGCTGTATTTCGATGCCGTGGGCATGTTCGCGCTGTTCCTGCTGGCCGGGCGCTACCTGGAGCGTCGCGCCCGGGAACGCACGGCTGCCGCCACCGCCCAACTGGTCAACCTGCTGCCGGCCTCGTGCCTGCGCCTCAAAGCCGATGGCCAGAGCGATCGTATCCTGCTCACCGAACTGGCCCTGGGCGACCGAGTGCTGGTGCACCCGGGCGCGATTCTGCCCGCAGACGGGGTGATCCTCGATGGCCAGTCGAGTATCGATGAGTCGCTGCTTACCGGCGAATATCTGCCACAACCACGACAGGCCGGCGACACCGTCACCGCGGGCACCCTCAACGTCGAAGGCGCGTTGACCGTTGAAGTACGCGCCCTGGGCCATGACACCCGCTTGTCGGCCATCGTGCGCCTGCTGGAGCGGGCCCAGGCAGAAAAACCGCGCCTGGCGCAAATCGCCGACCGCGCCGCCCAATGGTTCCTGCTCTGCTCGCTGATCGCCGCCGCGCTGATTGGCCTGCTGTGGTGGGAGCTGGATTCTTCTCGGGCGTTCTGGATTGTCCTGGCGATGCTGGTTGCCACCTGCCCCTGCGCCTTGTCGCTGGCAACCCCCACCGCCTTGACTGCCGCCACCGGCACCCTGCACAAACTCGGCCTGCTGCTGACCCGCGGCCATGTGCTCGAAGGCCTCAATCAGATCGACACGGTGATTTTCGACAAGACCGGTACCCTCACCGAAGGCCGCCTGGCCCTGCGTGCCATCCGGCCGTTGGGCAGCATGAGCAGCGATCTGGCCCTGGCCCTGGCCGCCGCCCTCGAAAACCGCTCCGAACACCCGATTGCCCGGGCCTTTGGCCGCGCCCCACTGGCGGCTGACGAAGTGCTCAGCACCCCGGGCCTGGGACTCGAGGGCCGCGTCGGCGAACACCTGCTGCGCATCGGCCAGCCCGGCTTTGTCTGTGAATTGAGTGGCTGCGCGATTCCTCAATCGCCGCAAGACGCTGGCCAATGGTTGCTGCTGGGCGATACCAGCGGCGCCCTGGCCTGGCTTGTCCTGGATGATCGCCTGCGCAGCGATGCACCGGCGCTGCTGGCTGCGTGCAAGGCGCGGGGTTGGCGTACCTTGCTGCTATCGGGTGATAGCTCGCCGATGGTCGCCAGCGTCGCCGCCGAACTGGGCATCGACGAAGCCCATGGCGGCCTGCGCCCCGATGACAAGCTGCTGGTGCTGCAACAGTTGCACAAGGAAGGCCGCAAGGTGTTGATGCTCGGTGATGGCGTGAATGACGTGCCGGTACTGGCCGCCGCTGATATCAGCGTGGCCATGGGTTCGGCCACTGACCTGGCGAAAACCAGCGCCGACGCGGTGCTGTTGTCCAACCGCCTCGACGCCCTGGTACAAGCTTTCAGCCTGGCACGGCGCACGCGCCGCGTAATCATTGAAAACCTGCTGTGGGCCGGGCTATACAATGGCCTGATGTTGCCGTTCGCCGCCCTCGGTTGGATCACGCCGATCTGGGCTGCGATCGGCATGTCCCTCAGCTCGTTGACCGTGGTGCTCAATGCCCTGCGCCTGACTCGCCTGCCGCGCACCAGCGCTGCGAGCGCCACCCCACAGTCCCGTCCGCTGCCGGCTTGAGCCGCACGGGCATGGAGTAGCGATGCCAGCTCTTTACGTAATGATTCCAGCGGCGCTGCTGATCGTCGCCATCGCCATCTACATCTTCTTCTGGGCGGTGGACAGCGGCCAGTATGACGACCTCGACGGGCCGGCCCACAGCGTGCTGTTCGACGACCAGGACCCCAAGCACCTGGCCGCTGTCGACGAGGCCAGCAGCCATGCGCAGCCACCGAGCAAGCCTGACGAGCCGGCATCGCCCCATGCTTGACCTCGCGCCGCTGCTGGTTTCCGCGCTGATCCTGGGCCTGTTGGGCGGCGGCCATTGCCTGGGCATGTGTGGTGGCCTGATGGGCGCACTGACCCTGGCGATCCCGCCGGAGCAGCGCAGCCGGCGTTTTCGCCTGCTGCTGGCCTACAACCTGGGACGCATCCTTAGCTATTCCTGCGCCGGCGTATTGATCGGCCTGGCCGGCTGGGCGGTGGCCAACAGCCCGGCGGCGATGTTCATGCGCATCCTTGCCGGCCTGCTGTTGATCAGCATGGGCCTGTACCTGGCCGGCTGGTGGAGCGGCCTGACCCGTATCGAAAGCCTCGGGCGCGGCCTGTGGCGCCATATCCAGCCGTTTGCCAACCGTTTACTGCCGGTGTCCAGCCTGCCCCGCGCCTTGCTGCTGGGCGCGCTGTGGGGGTGGCTGCCCTGCGGCCTGGTCTACAGCACATTGCTGTGGGCTGCCAGCCAGGGCAACGCCTTGGATAGCGGGCTGTTGATGCTGGCCTTCGGGCTCGGCACCTGGCCGGTATTGCTCGCCACCGGGCTGGCGGCAGAACGCGTCACCGCGCTGTTGCGCAAGCGCAGTGTGCGCATGGCCGGTGGCCTGTTGGTGATTGTGTTCGGTATCTGGACCCTACCCGGCCCCCATCAGCACTGGCTTATGGGCCACTAAAAGGCCATGTGGCATAGCGCCGCTCCCCGTTGATACAAATCAAGATGACCGCCCAGCCATGCCCCTAGACTCGGCCCACTAGCCAATCCGGGGAATGCCCGCATGCTCGACGCCATTCGTTGGGACACAGATCTGATTCATCGCTACGACCTCGCGGGGCCGCGCTACACCTCCTACCCCACCGCCGTACAGTTCACCAGCCAGGTCGGCACCTTCGACCTGCTGCACGCCCTGCGCGACAGCCGCAAGGCCGTGCGCCCGCTGTCGCTGTATGTGCACGTGCCGTTCTGCGCGAACATTTGCTACTACTGCGCCTGCAACAAAGTCATCACCAAGGACCGCGGTCGCGCCCAGGCCTACCTGCAGCGCCTGGAGCAAGAGATTCAACTGGTCGCCTGCCACCTGGACCCCAACCAGCGAGTACAGCAGCTGCATTTTGGCGGCGGCACGCCGACCTTTCTCAGCCACGACGAGTTGCGCCAGTTGATGGCGCAACTGCGCCAGCACTTCAACTTGCTGGATGACGACTCCGGCGACTACGGCATCGAGATAGACCCACGGGAAGCCGATTGGGCCACCATGGGTCTGCTGCGTGAACTGGGCTTCAACCGCGTGAGCATCGGCGTGCAAGACCTGGACCCCGAGGTGCAACGGGCGGTCAATCGCCTGCAAAGCCTGGAAGAAACCCGCGCGGTGATCGATGCCGCGCGCACCCTGCAGTTTCGCTCGATCAATATCGACTTGATCTACGGCCTGCCCAAGCAGACACCGGAGCATTTCGCCAGCACCGTGGCCGAGGTCATCAGCCTGCAACCCGACCGGCTCTCCGTGTTCAATTACGCCCACCTGCCGGAACGTTTCCTGCCCCAGCGGCGGATCAACAGCGACGACCTGCCGGCCCCCGCCGTCAAGTTGCAGATGCTGCAGGAAACCATCGAACAGTTGACGGCGGCCGGCTACAACTACATCGGCATGGACCACTTCGCCCTGCCCGATGACGAACTGGCCATTGCCCAGGAAGAGGCCACCCTACAGCGCAATTTCCAGGGCTATACCACCCATGGGCACTGTGATTTGATCGGGCTTGGGGTATCGGCCATCAGTCAGATTGGTGACTTGTACTGCCAGAACAGCAGCGACCTGAGTCATTACCAGAACGCCCTGGCTGGGGCGCAATTGGCCACCAGTCGCGGCCTGCTCTGCACGGCCGACGATCGTTTGCGGCGCGCGGTGATCCAGCAGTTGATCTGTCACTTCAGCCTGGACTTCGAAAGCATCGAGCAGGCATTTACCGTGGATTTTCGCGGCTATTTCGCCGAACTCTGGCCGCAACTGGAAGCGATGGCCAATGACGGCCTGATCGAACTGGACGCCGAGGGCATTCGCGTACTGCCGGCCGGACGCCTGCTGGTGCGCTCGGTGTGCATGGTGTTCGATGCCTATCTGGAGCAACAGAATAGGCAACGATTTTCCCGGGTGATCTGAGCCGGGTTACTTGGCCACCAACGCGGCGGCCTTCACCGCATCCTCGGCACTCAGGTTCTTCATCGCTTCGTTCAAGGATGCATAGGCGGAGGTCAGCGCAGCTTGCAGGCCGCCCAATGCCGCTTGCACGCCACCCAGTTTCGCCTGGGCCTGATCCGGGCTCAGGCGCTTGTCGGCCATGATCGACGACATCTCAGCCATCTTTTCTGCGATCTGCTGCTTCAACTGGCGAATCATCTTCAGCAGCTTCTGCACGTTCTCGTCCAGCCCGCTTTCTTCGATATCGTTGTTGGCCGCTTTCTCGGCGTTGGCGGCTTTGAGCGACGCACCGGAAAAGGTCACGCTTACGCCTTCGGCAGGCTTGGTTTCACCGAGCGCTGGCGTTTGGGCCTCAGCGCCAACAGCGCTGGCTTTTTTCGGCTCAAGCAAAGTCGGCACCATGGTGCGGGACGGAAGATTGCCGTCAATGGAAAGCATATCGGGAGCCTCCAAGCTCTTGGTCGTTAGCAGTCCATCGGCCGCTGTGCAAAATTCTTTATACCCCTGCCGGTTTTTTGTACAGGCTGGCCTGATAGTCCCTCAGTGCGGTACCCTTACGTCTTATGTGTGTTTTCCCACAAGGATTTAAGAAATGTCCGAGCCAGTTAAACTGCGCGCTCACAGCCAGGCTCACTGCAAGGATTGCAGCCTGGCGCCCCTCTGCTTGCCACTTTCGCTGAATCTGGAAGACATGGATGCGCTGGACGAAATCGTTAAACGTGGTCGCCCACTGAAGAAAGGCGAGTTTCTGTTTCGCCAGGGTGATCAGTTCGATTCCGTCTATGCAGTACGCTCGGGCGCCTTGAAAACGTTCAGCTTGAGCGATAGCGGCGAAGAGCAGATCACCGGTTTCCACCTGCCCAGCGAACTGGTAGGCCTGTCGGGCATGGACACCGAGATCCACCCGGTGTCGGCCCAGGCCCTGGAAACCACGTCGGTGTGCGAGATTCCGTTCGAACGCCTGGATGAACTGGCCCTGCAACTGCCACAGTTGCGCCGCCAGTTGATGCGCGTGATGAGCCGGGAAATCCGGGATGACCAGCAAATGATGCTGCTGTTGTCGAAAAAAACCGCCGACGAACGGATTGCCACCTTCCTGGTCAACCTGTCGGCACGTTTCCGCGCCCGTGGTTTCTCGGCCAACCAGTTCCGTCTGAGCATGTCGCGCAACGAAATCGGCAATTACCTGGGCCTGGCGGTGGAAACCGTCTCCCGGGTGTTCACCCGCTTCCAGCAAAACGAACTGATTGCCGCCGAGGGCAAGGAAGTTCATATCCTCGACCCGATCCAGCTCTGCGCACTGGCCGGCGGCTCCCTCGACGGCTGACCGCCGCACGCGGGATGCGACACTTGCGGCCAAGCCAACCGGCCAGGCCGCAGGTATACTGGCGAGTCTTTGCCCCCAGGACTCCCGACGATGGCTTTCGACTCCTTCGACATCAAATCCCTGATCCGCCCCGTCATCGACTTCCCCAAGCCTGGGGTGATCTTTCGCGATATCACGCCGCTGTTCCAGTCGCCCAAGGCCATGCGCCTGGTGGCTGACACTTTTATCCATCGCTACGTCGAAGCCGAGTTCACGCACATCGGCGCGATGGATGCCCGGGGCTTTTTGATCGGTTCGGTGATTGCCTATCAACTGAACAAACCACTGATCCTGTTCCGCAAACAGGGCAAGCTGCCAGCGGACGTGCTGTCCGAGGGCTATCAGACCGAATACGGTGAAGCCTTCCTCGAAGTGCACGCCGACAGCCTGTGTGAAGGGGATTCGGTGCTGATGTTCGATGACCTGATCGCCACAGGTGGCACCTTGATTGCTGCGGCCAACCTGGCACGGCGCATGGGTGCACGGATTTTTGAAGCCGCAGCGATCATTGACTTGCCGGAACTGGGTGGCTCGCAGCGGTTGGAGGATATGGGGGTCCCGACGTTCTGTTTGACCCAGTTCGGATTGACTGAGCGCTGATTTGCTGTGTCTGGGCGGGCCTCATCGCGGGCAAGCCCACACACACATTGGACCGAGTTCCAACTTTTGAATGCCCGCGATGAGGCCCCTGAGAACCTTATCAATCACAACCCCATCTGCTTACTGATGATCTCGTTCATCACCTCCCGAGTGCCGCCACCAATCGACAAAATCCGATTGTCCCGGTACAGCCGCTCCACCAGGCTGCCGCGCATATAACCCAGCCCGCCAAGAATCTGCACCGCGTCATACGTCACCCGGTCAGCCGTGTCGGTGGCAAGATTCTTGGCCATGGAAATCTCCTTGATCACACTCTTGCCCGCGGCCATCTTCGCCGCCTGGCGGTAAGTGAACTCCCGGGAAACCTCGACCGCCGTGGCCATCTCCGCCAGGCGGTGCTTGAGCACCTGGAACTTGCCGATCGGTTTGCCAAAGGCCTCCCGCTGGGCGGCCCACTTCAAGCTCTCTTCCAGCGCCATCTGCGCCGTCATGTTGGCCATCAACGCCAGGGCCAGGCGTTCGCTCTGGAAATTGCCCATGATGCAGGCAAAGCCCATGTTCTCGCTGCCGATCAGGTTGTCTACCGGCACCTGGCAATCGTCGAAGAACAATTCGGCAGTATCCGACGCCCACCAGCCCATTTTCTTCAACGGTTGGCCGACGGTGAAGCCTGGCATGCCCTTCTCGATCAGCAACAGGCTGATGCCGCCAAAGCCCGGCCCGCCGGTACGTACAGCCACGGTGTAGTAGTCGGCGCGCACGCCGCTGGTGATAAAGGTTTTGCTGCCACTGACCCGATAACAGTCGCCCTCACGCACGGCTCGGGTTTGCAGGCTGGCCACGTCAGAACCACCCCCCGGCTCAGTGACGGCCAAGGCCATGATCTTCTCGCCAGACAAGACCTGGGGAGCGACACGCGCGCGGATCTCGGGGCGGGCCCATTTGACGATGGGCGGCAGGCCGATATCCAGCGAGCCCAGCCCCGCCACCACGCCTGCGGAACCACAACGCATCAACTCTTCGCTGGCGGCGACCTTGGCGAACAGGTCGCCCTCGTGGCTACCGCCCAGGGCTTCGGCGTAACCGATGCCCAGAATCCCCGCCGCACCGGCCTTGAGGTACAACTCGCGCGGGAAGTGCTCGGCCTCCTCCCATTGCTCGATGCCCGGCAGAATCTCGCGCTCGACAAAACGGCGCACGCTGTCGCGGACCAATTGGTGGCTGGGATCGAAGTATTCCTGATAGGCAGGCATCGGCAAGCTCCACGGAGAGGTGGAGCGAACTTACCAAGCGCTTGCTTGGCTATCAAGCCAAACACAGAACTGGCCGACAACACACAATCCATGTAGGAGCTGGCTTGCCTGCGATGCAGGCACCTCGGTGTATCAGCAAGACTGAGGTGATGCTATCGCAGGCAAGCCAGCTCCTACACGGGACTGGGTTCCACGGGAAGATTTGGCTTAGAGGGCGATAGGTTTGCGACCGGCAAACGAGTGCGCCAGGGTGCCGCCGTCCACCAACTCCAGCTCGCCACCCAGTGGAACGCCGTGGGCGATGCGCGAAGTGATCAAGCCTTTGTTGGTCAGCAGTTGCGCGATGTAATGCGCAGTGGCTTCGCCTTCCACCGTCGGGTTGGTAGCCAGGATCACTTCGGTGAAGGTGCCCTGCTCTTCAATGCGCGCCACCAGTTGCGGGATGCCAATCGCCTCCGGCCCCAGGCCGTCGAGGGGCGAAAGGTGGCCCTTGAGCACAAAGTAGCGCCCGCGATAGCCGGTCTGTTCCACCGCGTACACGTCCATCGGGCCTTCGACCACGCACAGCAGCGTGTCATCACGACGAGGATCGGCGCATTGCGGGCACAGTTCTTCTTCGGTCAGGGTGCGGCACTGGCGGCAATGGCCCACGCCTTCCATGGCCTGGCTCAAGGCCTGGGCCAGCCGCGAGCCACCGCTGCGGTCACGCTCCAGCAGTTGCAGCGCCATGCGCTGGGCGGTTTTCTGGCCCACGCCCGGCAAGGTGCGCAGGGCGTCGATCAGTTGGCGAATCAGGGGGCTGAAGCTCATGGGGGCAGAGGTCCGACAAAACAACGAGACGCGGTTTATACCCGCGCCTCGGATAAGCGTCAAATACGCACGACCAACTTGCCGAAGTTACGTCCTTCCAACAGCCCGATAAATGCCTCGGGTGCCTGCTCCAGGCCATCGACCACGTCTTCGCGGAACTTGACCTTGCCGTCACGCACCCAGGGCGCCATGGCGCTGATAAATTCCGGATGGCGGTCGCCATAGTCGTCGAACACGATAAAGCCCTGGATGCGCACGCGCTTGGTCAGCAAGGTCCGTTGCAACGCCGGCAGCCGATCGGGCCCGGTGGGGGCTTCGTGGGCGTTGTAACCGGCAATCAGGCCGCACAGCGGGATCCGCGCCTTGGGGTTGAGCAAAGGCAGTACGGCGTCGAATACCTTGCCGCCGACGTTCTCGTAATAGATGTCCACCCCGTTGAAACAGGCCTGGGCCAGCTCATCGGCGAAATCTGCGCTCTTGTGATCGATGCACGCGTCAAAACCCAGCTCCTCCACCACATAGCGGCACTTGTCGGCGCCGCCCGCGATGCCCACCACGCGCAGCCCCTTGAGCTTGGCCACCTGGCCGACCACCGAGCCCACCGCGCCCGAGGCAGCCGCTACCACCAGGGTTTCCCCGGCCTTCGGTTGGCCAATATCCATCAGGCCCATGTAGGCGGTCATGCCAGGCATGCCCAGTACGCCAAGAGCCATGGACGGGCTTGGCAAGCCCTTGGGCACGGGGATCAGGTTGCGGCCGTCACTGATGCTGTGACTTTGCCAACCCGTGGCGCCGACCACCAGGTCGCCCACCTCGAACTTGGGGTTGCGCGACTGTTCGATGCGACTGACAGCACCGCCGGTCATTACCTCGCCGATTTCTACCGGTGCGGCGTAGGACGGTGCGTCGCTCATACGCCCACGCATGTAGGGGTCAAGGGACAGGAACAGGGTCTTGAGCAGGACCTGGCCGTCTGCCAGGTCAGGCAGCGCCACGCGCTCCAAGCGGAAGTTCTCTGGCACGGGTGCACCCTGCGGGCGGGATACCAGGACGATGCGCTGGTTAAGGGTCATGGCTTGAGTCATCAGCAAGGCTCCTTTTATCGGTGATTGAATTCAGCGGTATAGGGTGCAGACAGCTGTTGCAATACTGACGTTCGATTTTGACCGACACAAACAAAAATGCCAGGCACGAGGCCTGGCATTTTTTGTTGCATGTCACCGATCAGAACGGCAGCTTCATGCCCGGCGGCAGTTGCATGCCCGCGGTCACACCGGACATTTTGTCCTGGCTGTTGGCTTCGATCTTACGCACGGCGTCGTTGACGGCCGCGGCGAACAGGGCCTCGAGCATTTCCAGGTCGTCTTCGCCAACGCCCGGCAATACGCTTGGGTCGATGCTCACGCGCTTGATGTCGTGACGACCGGTCATCACCACGCTGACCATATCGCCACCGGCTTTACCGGTGACTTCGGCGTTGGCCAGTTCTTCCTGCATCTTGGCCATTTTTTCCTGCATCTGCTGCGCCTGCTTCATCAGGCCGGCCATGCCACCTTTCATCATGGGAATCACCTCAAAAGTACGTGGATCAATACGGCGCCGTGCCTCGGGGCACGACGCCTTCAATTATCAGCCCGCTGCGGCCTGGGCTTCGACGGGCTCAATAGTATCGTGTCGCACCACCGCGCCAAACTGCTCCATCATCTGTTGGATGAGCGGATCGGCCTGGATCGACTCCTCGGCCTCGCGCTGGCGGTTGAGCCGGCGACGGGTGGCGGCCTGGGCCGGGGTTTCCTGCTCGGGCTTGATCAGCTCGATGGTCACCGTCAGGGTGCGTTCGTGGAACTGGTTCAGGGCATCGTTGAGCCGGCGCTGCTGGGTCGCGTTGAACAGGGCACTGTGGGCGGGGTCCAGGTGCAACAGCCAGTGATCGCCATCGACGGCAATCAGCGTGCAGTTGGCGGCGATGCTCCCGGTCATCCCGGAAATCGGCAATTTCGGGAACAGCTCCAACCATTGCAGGGCCAGGCCGGTGGCCGGCATGGCGGCAGGTTCCGCCTCGGGCTCGGGCGCAGGCTCGGCGGTGTGCTCGCTGGCCAGGTCGTCCAGGTAGCTGTAGGCCGAATCCACGTCCGGCTCGATGTAGTCTTCATCCAGCGGCGGTTCGTCATCCAGGTCGATGCCCGGGGTGGCGGCGTCCACGTCGGCAATCGTTGGCTCGGGTACCGGTGCCGAGACCCACTCCGGCGCGTCCGGCACCACGCTGTCGGGGGTTGGCGTGGGCATCGGCGTCAGTTCGGGCTGCTCGGCGATGGTTTCCAGGACAGGCTCTTCGGCAGGTGCCTGCTCGACCACGGTCTCTACCGGCTCATTCCAGGGCAGGTCGACCACCGGCGCGGGCGCAGGCTCGGCAACCGGCGCAGGCGCCACTACAGGCGCCACAGGCTCGACCGCGACCGGGGCTGGGGCGACTGCCACAGGTTCTGGCGCGACGACCGCCGCGCCAGCCACTGATTTGGCGGAATCAACTGTGGCCTGGCTGATCCCCACTGGCTTTAGCGGCTGTCTCGGCGCGTCGGCGGTGTCTGCGGGGCGAAACGCCAACATGCGCAGCATGACCATTTCAAACCCGCCGCGCGGATCGGGTGCCAACGGCAGGTCACGGCGCCCGATCAGGCCCATCTGGTAGTAGAATTGCACATCTTCGGCTGGCAATGCCTGAGCCAGGGCCAGCACGCGGTCGCGGTCACCGTGGCCGTTATCGACCCCTTCAGGCAGCGCCTGGGCGATAGCGACGCGGTGCAGCACGTTGAGAATTTCCGAAAGTACCCCATTCCAGTCCGGACCCTGCTCCGACAGATGGCGCACGGCTTCAAGCAATGCCTTGGCATCGCCTTCGATCAACGCATGGAGCACGTCAAACACTTGCCCGTGGTCGAGGGTGCCGAGCATGGCGCGCACGTCGGCGGCCATTACCTTGCCTTCACCGAAGGCAATGGCCTGGTCGGTCAGGCTCATGGCGTCACGCATCGAGCCATCGGCGGCGCGGCCCAGCAGCCACAGCGCGTCGTCTTCGAACGGCACGTTCTCCACACCCAGCACGTGGGTCAAATGCTCGACCACACGCTCGGGGGTCATGTTCTTGAGAGAGAACTGCAGGCACCGCGACAAGATCGTTGCAGGAAGTTTCTGCGGGTCGGTGGTGGCCAGGATGAACTTAACGTAGGGCGGCGGCTCCTCCAGAGTCTTCAACAGGGCGTTGAAGGAATGGCTGGAGAGCATGTGCACTTCGTCGATCAGGTAGACCTTGAAGCGCCCGCGGCTGGGGGCGTACTGCACGTTGTCCAGCAGTTCGCGGGTGTCCTCGACCTTGGTGCGGCTTGCGGCGTCGATCTCGATCAGGTCGACAAAGCGCCCTTCGTCAATCTCCCGGCATACCGAGCAGGTACCGCAGGGGGTCGAAGTGATGCCCGTTTCACAGTTCAGGCATTTGGCAATGATCCGCGCAATGGTGGTCTTGCCCACCCCGCGCGTGCCGGTGAACAGGTAGGCGTGGTGCAGCCGTTGGCTGTCCAAGGCATTGATCAGAGCCTTGAGCACATGGGTCTGGCCGACCATTTCGCGGAACGAGCGCGGACGCCATTTACGTGCAAGAACCTGATAACTCATCGAAAACCGTCGCAACTGGGAAGCGGGAGCCGGTAATGCTAGCGGAGCAGGGGGGAAATTGCATCCGGCACGCTCGCCTAATCTGACTAAGCTGGTAGTGGCATGCCCTGCAAAGGGCTGATCCCGGAGAGTTTATGCGCGTAGTCCTGGGCGCTTTATGGATGATCACCTCACTGAGCCTGGCGGCGCCCGCCCCGTTGCGCTTTGCCATTTCCGACAGCTGGGCCATGCCCATGGTGCAGATCGACGGGGGCCAGCCGACCCAAGGCATTTTGCATGACCTGATGTTGAGCCTGGCAAACCAGGTGGGCCACCCGGCCCAATTCCAGGTATTGGCCCGGGCCCGCATCGCCCCGGCCATGGAACGCGGCGAGGTCGATGTGCGCTGCTACGTCGCACAGGCGTGGCTCAACAACCTGTCTGGCGATTATGTCTGGAGCATTCCGTTATGGGTCCAGCGCAATGTGATGGTCAGCGCCCATGTCCCGCCGCTGTCGGTGAATGTGACGAAGCTGGTAACACAGAATATCGGCACAGTGCTCAACTACACCTACCCAACCCTTGAACCGCTGTTCGCCAAGGGCCAACTCAAGCGCGACGACGCCCGCAGCGAGGAGCAAGTGCTGCACAAGCTGGTGGCGGGCCGCTTCAAGTACGCGGTCACCAACGAGTGGACCCTGGAGCGTTTTAATCAGCAGTTGCCGCCAGGCCGGAGGCTGCACGTGGTGGCGGTGGTCGAGGAGCAAAGCCTGGGTTGCTACGTGCGTAACGACCCAGCCCTGCCCGTGCAACGGATTTTGCGCACGCTGCTGCGCATGAAGATGTCAGGGGAGATTGACGAAATCATCAAGCTCTATACCGGCGACGGTGGACGTCAGCTTTCACCTGCGCCGGCGCCATAGTTGAGCAGATCAAACCCCGCCGCCCAAGCCGGCACCTCGGCAGCCGGCATCGGCTGGGCGAAGTAGTAACCCTGGGCCACTTCACAGCCCATGCGCAGCAGCAGTTGGCCGTGCTCCAGGGTTTCCAGGCCCTCGGCAATCACCTCGCGACCAAATGCCCGGGCCAGGCCGATCACAGCCTGGGTCAGGGCCAAATCGTCCTTGTCATGGAGGATATCGCGTACAAACGACTTGTCGATCTTGATGGTCTGCGTCGGGAGGCGCTTGAGGTAGCTGAGGGACGAATAGCCGGTGCCGAAATCATCCAGGGAAAAACGCACCCCCAGCGCCTGGCAGGCCGCAAGGTGCTCGGTGACCCGCTGGATGTGATCGATGGCCACCGATTCGGCAATCTCCAGGTCCAGCATGTGTGGCGCCACGTCGGGGTGCTGGGCCAGCAGTTGTTGCAGGCGCTCGACAAAATCCGCGCGCTGGAAATGCCGCGCCGAGATATTCACGCTGACCGGCCAGCGATGTCCGGCTTCCTGCCACTGGCGCATTTGGGCAAGCACCTGGTCCATGACCCATTCGCCGACATCGACGATCAAGTCGGTCTGCTCGATCAACGACAGGAAATCCTTGGGCGATACCAGCCCGCGTATCGGGTGCTGCCAGCGCAGCAATGCCTCGAACCCCACGACCTGGCCGTGGCGCAAGTTGATCTTGGGATGGAAGTGCAGGCACAACTCCCCCGCCGCCAGGGCCTGGCGAATCTGCTGCACGGTCTGGTGGGTGGCCTTGACCTCCTGCTCCAGGGACACGTCAAACAACTGGTAGCGGTTACGGCCACTTTGCTTGGCCACATACATGGCCTGGTCGGCGTGGCGCAGCAGCGTATCGGCATCCTCGTCATCCAACGGGAACAGCGTGACGCCGATGCTGGCAAACACGTTGATCTGCGCGCCCAGGATCGAGTACGGCTCGGAAATGGCCGTGAGGATGCGCCGCAATGCGCGGTTCAACTCTTCGGCGTCGCGCACGTAGCGCAGGATCAATACGAATTCGTCACCGGCGAGCCTGGCGACCACATCTTCACCACGAATGATGTCACGCAGGCGGCTGGCGACCTCCACCAGCAACAGGTCGCCAGAGGCATGGCCATAGCCATCGTTGACCGCCTTGAAGCCGTCCAGGTCGAGCATGCACACCGCCAGGGGAATGTGCTCGCTGCGGGAGAACTCCAAAGACTGCACGAGTAATTCGGAAAGATAGGCGCGGTTGGGCAGGCCGGTCAGCACATCGTGACCGACCCGCCATTGCAGAGTCTGCAACAGCTGGCGCTTTTCGCTGACATCAAAACGAATCGACACGAACTTCTGCACCTTGCCGGTACGCTCATCGACCAACGGCACCATGGTGCTGTCGACCCAATACAGCGAACCATCCTTGGCGCGGTTGCAGATCTCCCCGCGCCAGACCTTGCCCTCGGTGATGGTGCGCCACATACCCTGGAAAAACCCGGCAGGGTGCAACCCGGAACTGAGGATCCGGTGGTTGCGCCCCAGCAACTCGTCGCGGCTGTAGCCGGACATGCCGCAGAATTGGTCGTTGACGTAGGTGATGCGGCCGGTGAGGTCTGTCTCGGAGAAAATGGCGGCGGCATCCACGGCCCTGCGGTATTTCTCATCCATGAATGAGGCTCTAGGTGGCTAGCGGTTGAACCGCTCGACCAGGGCACGCAACCCGGAAGAGATGCTTTCAAGTTCGCGGCCACGGATGACTGCAGCGTTGGCATTGCCCGCTGTCTTTTGTACCGTGGCCGCGACGTTATTGATCTGTTGTGAAACATCCTCTGCGACGTGGGATTGTTCCTGTGAGGCTGCAGCCATTTGCTGACTCATGCCGCTAATGCGCTCCACCGCCTGGCGAATACCCAGCAGTGCCTGTTGCGCTTGCAACACTTGTTGCACGCCCTGCTCGGCTTCGTGAATGCCGGTGCTGGCAATTTCCACTGCTTCTTCGGCGCCAGCGCGCAGATTCTGGATGATGCCCTGAATCTGCTCGGTCGACTCCCGCGTCTTGCCCGCCAGTGCCCGCACCTCATCGGCCACCACGGCAAAGCCACGCCCCTGCTCACCGGCCCGCGCCGCTTCGATGGCGGCATTCAGCGCCAGCAGGTTGGTCTGGTCGGCAATGGCCTGGATCATGCTCGCCGCCACGCGGATTTCCTGGGTCTGGCCGGCCAGATGGCCCACCGCCTGGTTGATCTGGGTGACGGTGGCCGCCAACAGCTGGATCGCCTCGCGTGTGGTACCGACGACATGGCTGCCCTGCCCGGCCAGGTCATTGGCGGTGCGGGCTTCGCTGGCAGTCTGCTGTACATGCGTCGCCACTTCGGCGATGGACGCGGCCATTTCGGTCATGGCGGCGGCAGTCATATCGGTTTCGGCGCGCTGTTCCAGGAGCGCCGACTCGGTATTGCCCGACAACACACTGGAATCGGTCGCCGCCTCGGCCATCTGGGTGGCAAGGTCACTGAGGCGCGTGAGGGCGGTTTTCAAACGCGCCTCTTCGCTGATCAGGATCATCTCCAATTGCGCGGCCGGACCCAGCGCATCGCTGTAGGTCATGGCGCTAATGGGATCGGAAAAGGTGTTGGGGGTATGCTCGACGATCTGGCTGAGCTGTCGCCCCAGACGCAGGTGAGCCCAAGCGCCCAGGCCGAGAAACAGCAGTGCGGTGGATGCCTGCGCCCAACCAGCGGGCAGCCATTGCACCGCACCGCCAGCGACCACCGCTGCCAGGGCGGGCATGGCCAGGGCATTGCCGACCTGGCCCAGGCGTTGCTGCAGCGAAACCGCCGAACGCCCGGCACGCAAGCGGGCGTAGAGCGCTTCGGCCCGCTTGACCTGCTCACGCGTTGGCTTGACCCGTACCGACTCGTAGCCCACCAACCGGCCATCTTCGAGGATCGGCGTCACATAGGCGCTGACCCAATAGAAGTTGCCATTCTTGCAGCGATTCTTGACCACGCCCATCCAGCTCTGGCCGGCCTTGAGGTAGCGCCACATCAGTTCGAAGACCGCAGGCGGCATGTCTGGGTGGCGTACCAGGTTGTGGGTGCTGCCGATCAGTTCAGCCTGGGTGAAGCCGCTCATGGCAGCAAACTCGGCATTGCAGTAGGTAATGTGGCTATTGATATCAGTAGCGGAAATGAGCCGTTGCTGCTCCCCGAAAGTCTGTTCAACTGTGGTGACCGGCAAATTGACGCGCACTTTAAAGCTCCATGGACAGCATTCGATCTACCGGCCCGGGATCGGGTAGATCCGGCAGGTAGAGGGGTATTTCCAGACGGGTAAACCGTCAATCGGCTGGCTGGCCCCATTCGGCGGCCAAACCAGGTTTTGCCCAGCTCCTGACCTTCGACTTGACGAAGATCAACTAGGCTTTAATTCGAGCGTCTGGTGTGAGAGGCGGGGGCTGCATGGGCGCGCAAAAGGGAGCCTGGCGCTGGGGCCAAGCCACTGTTTTGCAACTACCTTTATGAAAGTGAGGAGAAAGCAATGATTTCCTGTTTCATAAAGATGCCCTGTGAAACGACACCGCCAAATACTTGTCCTAAACGCCGATTCTACGAATTACATCACATTTTGCAAGAAAAGGTGATGGTGCGTGCCGTTGTCTAATGCCAATATTTATCGTTAAGTTCTTGATTCTAAATGGGAATTGAGCGATGCAAATTTCAAGTTTGGGTCCAGCCATCAGACGCTATCGAAAGGTAGCGGGGCTTACTCAGGCTGAACTAGGTGAGAAAACCGGTTTTGACCCTAAAACCATTAGCCGCTTCGAAACCGGCACCTATACACCCAGCGTTGACGCTCTCTTCTTGTTTGCAGAGGCTCTGGGAGTGAAGCTGAAAGTCTTTTTTGCCGATCTGGGCGATGAGGAAGAACAGCGCGCTTATCTGTTCGGTGTCATTCATAAGGCCACCCCGAAGGATCTGGGAAAGCTGATAGCGGCGGTAGACCAGGCCTTGTCCAAGCCTTAGAGCTCGTACGACATAAAAGAGAGCAGGTCGCTGATGCAACCTGTTCTTTGCTCTTTGCCTACTGACATGATCCGACCGGACAGCCCCTCTCCTGGCAGGCGCTGGGCCACGCCTTTTGCCAGCCTGCTCGCGCGGCACAGGCGGATTCGGTATCCTTCCGCGCAATTATTTCAAAATGTAAGGGACTACCATGAACTACCTCCGTCTACTGGTGGTGGCTGCCGCCTTGAGCCTGCCTGGCGCGCCGATCTACGCCACCACAGCGCCAGCGCCGGTCGAAGCCAGCGCACCTGCCGAAACCGCCGAACACTTCCTCGCCTCCCTCAAGCAGCAGACCGGCACCGTCACCCTGCCCGGCGGCATCGCCACGCTCAAGCTCAACGACGAGTTCTACTACCTCGACCCCAAGGACACCGAACGCCTGCTCACCGATGGCTGGGGCAACCCTCCAGGCTTCAACACCTTGGGCATGATCGTACCCAAGGCCGTCAGCCCGCTGTCGGCACGCGGCTGGGGCGTCATCGTCAGCTACAAGGACGACGGGCATATTTCCGACGAAGACGCGGCAAAAATCGACTACGCCGAACTGCTCAAGCAAATGCAGGAAGACGATGCCCAAGACAATCAGGAACGCCAGAAACAGGGCTACGCCGGCCTGCACCTGCTGGGCTGGGCCGAACCGCCGCACTACGACCAACAGTCCCACAAAATGTACTGGGCCCGCGAACTGAAAGCCGACGACGCCGACCAGAACACCCTCAACTACAGCATCCGCGTGCTGGGCCGCGAGGGCGTGCTGGAACTCAACGCCGTCGCCGCCATGGCCGACCTGCCTACCATCAAACAGGAGCTGCCCAAAGTCCTGGCTTTCACCAACTTCACCGACGGCAATCTTTACACCGACTACAACCCCAGCACTGACAAACTGGCCTCTTACGGCCTGGCAGCGCTGGTCGCAGGCGGCATAGCCGGCAAAGCCGGGCTGTTTGCCAAGATCGGCATCTTCCTGCTGGCGGCGAAGAAATTTCTGGTGATTGGTGTGGTGGCGTTGCTGGCTGGCGCGCGCAAGTTCTTCAATCGCAACAAGGGCTGATTGCCAGATACGAAAACGCCGCGAGAAATCGCGGCGTACGGCTACCTTGCCCCTGGCAGAACAGGCTGGGACAGGCGAAAAATTCTATCGGATTGAAAATGGATGCAAACAGGAGAGCGTTATGGAGGCAACCCCACCAGCCACACCCCGGCACACAATGTTCCCGCTGTGGCTGCTTCCTTCCGGATCTGACCAGGTTCACGGGTAATCGTTGCGGGGGGACCGATGGGGTCACCATAACGACGCTGGCCTCTCGGCAAGCGGGGCCATTGTACCGATCTCATCGGAAGTTACAACCGTCAGTTCAGGATTAAAAATCTTATGAGGTTCAAGTACTTGCCCACTGGTTTCGCAGAAGCCCTGTAGCAGCGAGCTTGCTCGCGAAGAATCCGGGTGCTCCACATTCATCCAGAATGCCCGCGTTATCGTTAACGATCTTCGCGAGCAAGCTCGCGCCTACAGATTAACGGCTTCGTCGGCCCGGCCGCCCTCTTCCTGGATCACCAGGTGAATGAAGTGCAGCTTGGCGATCACCGCCGGCGGCAGCACGAACGGGTAGAAATCCGGCTGCCCCATGCTGCGCGACAGTTCGTTGAGCATGCCAGCCAGCTCGATCCAGGCGTTGACGAATGACAGGAACGCCGCCCCGCCAGGATGCTCAGGGTCATAGAGGGTCGTGAGGGGAAACGGCTGATAGTCCAGGTCCATTTCCCGCGCACTCATGCCAAAACCCAGGGCCGTGTCGACCGCGTCCATCATGTGCAGGTAGTGGGCCCAGGTTTCCGCCCAGTCCTCCCATGGGTGCATGGTGGCATAGGCGCTGACGCAGGTTTGCTGCCAGTCTGGGCGCGGGCCGTTCTGGTAGTGCTGGTCGAGGGCGTCGGCATAGCTGGCGCGCTCATCGCCGAACAGGTTGCGAAAGGGCTCAAGCCAGTGGCTGCCGGCGATCAGGCGATCCCAGTAATAATGGCCCACCTCATGCCGGAAATGGCCGAGCAAGGTGCGGTACGGCTCCCGCATCTGCACCCGGATTTTCTCACGATGCTCGTCGTCGGCTTCCTTGATATCCAGAGTGATGAGGCCATTGGCGTGCCCTGTTGTGGGAGCCTTGCCTTCCAGGTCGATGCCCACGAAGTCAAATGCCAGGCCGCTGTCTTCATCAACCGTTTTGGGGATGACTTGCAACCCCAGGCTGATCAGTTGCGCCACCAGCCGGCGCTTGGCGGTTTCGACTTTGCGCCAACGCTCGTGGTTTTCCGGGATCGACAGGTCGGGGATGGTGCGATTGAGGCTGCACGCCACACACAGCGGCGCGGTAGTGTACGCCGGGATCAACCAGTTACAGGCGGCCGGGGTGTCGAGGTTGGCGCAGCGGCGAAAGGCACCGGCGTCGAGGTTGTCGTCCTGGAGCCAAGTATCGACGACGGGCCCCGGCTGCAGGGACGACAGCCGGCTTTGCTGGGGCAAGTAGCCCAGCAGCGCCGAGCAGGCCAGGCACTGGCTGTTGCGAAAGAACAGCGACTGCCCGCAACGGCACTGCCACACCTTGCTGTTGCGCGACGGGCCCGCCGTGAACGGCGCAGCAATGCGCGAACTGAGTTGCTCGAAGTAGCGGAACATGGCGATCTCTCCAGGGGCGTGCCCAAGACTAGATCATTCCCCACGCAAGATCGTTCAAAGTGGATGCAATCAGTCCCTTGTAGGAGCGAGCTGGCTCGCGAAGAACCTGAGACCGCCACGGGGAACCAGATACCCCGCGTTATCGTTGAGGTTTTTCGCGAGCAAGCTCGCTCCTACAAGATCGGGCCGGTATCAGACAGTGATGTGGTGCTTGGCCAGGAAGGCGACGAAAGCCTCCTCGTCCAAGACCTTCAACCCCAGCTCACTGGCCTTGGCCAGCTTCGACCCGGCGCCCGGCCCTGCGACCACGCAATGGGTTTTCGCCGAGACCGAACCCGCCACCTTGGCGCCCAGGCTTTCGAGCTTTTCCTTGGCCACGTCGCGGCTCATCAACTCCAGCGAGCCCGTCAGCACCCAGGTATGACCCGCCTCAGGCAAGCCCTCGACCACCCTCTTCTCGCTCTGCCAGTGCATGCCGAAGTCCTTGAGCTGCTGCTCGATGGCCAACGCGCGGCGGGCATTCTCCGGATTATCGAAGAACTCCCGCACCGCCTTGGCCTGCTTCTCCGGCAGCGCCTGGCGCATGTCCAGCCAGTCGGCCTGGATAACGCCCTCCAGGGAGCCGAACTTGTCCGCCAGTTTCTGCGCTGCCCCCGGCCCCACGGAAGGCACATGCAACTTGTCAAGAAAGCCGCCCAAGGTGGTGCTGGCGGCAAACTCGGCGCTCAGTTCGCCCTGATCCTGCAACACCAGCGCGCATTCGTCCGGCGACAGCAGCGCGCCAATCACCTGCTGGTTGTGACTGTCTTCAAAGAAGCTGTGGATCTCGTGAGCCACTTCCAGGCCCACATCCGGCAAGTACGTCAGCACTTCCGGCAAGGCTTGCTGCACGCGCTCAAGGGACGCCAGGGAGCGCGCCAGTACCTTGGCGGTTTCCTCACCTACATCGGGAATGCCCAAGGCGTAGATAAACCGGGCCAGGGTCGGGGTCTTGCTGTTTTCAATGGCGGCGATCAGCTTCTTGCTGGAAACATCGGCAAAGCCTTCCAGGTCGATGATCTGCTCGTACTTGAGCTTGTACAGGTCAGCCGGCGAGCCAATAAGCTTTTCATCGACCAACTGCTCGATGGTCTTGTCGCCCAAGCCATCGATATCCATCGCCCGTCGCGAAACGAAATGGATAATCGCCTGCTTGAGCTGCGCACCACAGGCCAGGCGCCCGACACAGCGATACACCGCGCCTTCGCTGACGGTTTCCTTGCCCTTGCTGCGCTTGACCAGTTGCGTGCGCTCCACGTGGGATCCACACACCGGGCAATTGTGTGGGATCTGCACGGCGCGGGCGTTTTCCGGGCGACGCTCGGCAACCACCGACACGACTTGTGGGATCACATCCCCCGCGCGGCGGATGATCACGGTGTCACCGATCATCAGGCCCAGGCGCGCCACTTCGTCCATGTTGTGCAACGTCGCATTGGACACGGTGACGCCAGCCACCTTGACCGGTTTCAAGCGCGCTACCGGCGTCACGGCGCCGGTGCGGCCGACCTGGAATTCAACGTCCAGCAACTCGGTCAGTTCTTCCATTGCCGGAAACTTATGGGCGATGGCCCAGCGCGGCTCGCGGGCGCGGAAGCCCAGTTCACGCTGATAGGCAATGCTGTTGACCTTGAACACAACCCCGTCGATTTCATAGGGCAGGCTGTTACGCCGCTCACCGATATCGCGGTAGTACTCCAGGCAATCCTCGATGCCCTTGGCCAGCTTCAGCTCATGGCTGATAGGCATGCCCCACTTCTGCAACTGCTGCAGGTTGCCGATATGGGTGTCGCTGATATCCGTGGTCACGCCGTAGCAGCAGAACTCCAAGGGCCGGCTGGCGGTAATCTTCGAATCGAGTTGGCGCAGGCTGCCCGCCGCCGCGTTACGCGGGTTGGCGAAGGTCTTGCCGCCGACTTCCAGTTGCGTGGCATTCAAGCGCTCGAAACCGGCCTTGGACATGAATACTTCACCGCGCACTTCCAGGGTCGCCGGCCAACCTGTGCCGTGTAGCTTCAACGGGATATTGCGCACGGTGCGCACATTCACGCTGATGTCTTCGCCGGTGGTGCCATCGCCGCGGGTCGCGCCGCGCACCAGTTCGCCGTCCTGATACAGCAGGCTGACCGCCAGGCCATCAAGCTTGGGCTCACAACTGTATTCCACCGCCGCCCCACCGCCAAACAGATCGCCCACCGGCAGGTCGAGGCCCTCGGTGACCCGGCGATCAAACTCCAGCATGGTGGTTTCATCAAAGGCGTTGCCCAGGCTGAGCATCGGGATCTCGTGGCGCACCTGGGTAAACGCAGACAACGCCGCGCTACCGACCCGCTGCGTGGGCGAGTCGCGGGTCACCAGGTCCGGATGCTCGGCTTCCAGCGCCTTGAGTTCGTGGAACAACCGATCGTACTCGGCGTCCGGGATGCTCGGTTCGTCGAGTACGTGGTAACGGTAGTTGTGCTGATCCAGTTCAGCGCGCAGTTCGAGGATGCGGGTATGGGCGGCGGTCATGGGTGTTCTCTCAGAAAGCAAAAGAGCAGCCGAAGCTGCTCAATATGTTAGTGCGCTTAATTCTACTGACAACGCTGAAGACCAATCCTCAGCGTTTCTGTGTCAGAGCACGACGCTCGAACTCGACGATGCGCTGACGGTAGTGCTCGATGGTCTGGGCGGTCAGCACGCTGCGCTGGTCGTCCTTGAGCTCGCCGTTGAGCTCCTGGGACAGCTTGCGGGCTGCGGCGACCATGACGTCGAACGCCTGTTTCGGATGACGCGGGCCTGGCAGGCCAAGGAAGAAGCTCACCGCCGGAGTGCTGAACAGGTCGATATCGTCCAGGTCGAAGGTGCCCGGCTTGACCGCATTGGCCATGGAGAACAGCACTTCGCCATTGCCCGCCATGCTTTCATGACGGTGGAAAATATCCATCTCGCCAAAACGCAGGCCGCTTTCCAGGATGTTCTGCAACAACGCCGGGCCCTTGAAACCGGCCGAGTCGCGGCAGATCACGCTGATTACCAGCACTTCTTCAGCTGCCGGCTGATCCTTGGTGGACTCACGCGGCGCGCTCTTGGCCGGGCTTTCATCCGGGAAGTCGCCGTCACGGCTGCTGAAGCTCGGGCCTTCGTCGACGTCGAGGTTCAGGTCACCCTGATGGGGCTCGGCCACGGCAGCGCTGCCACGCTTGCCGCGCTTGGACGACGGCTCGCGGGCTTCACGCACCGGCGCGCTCATCGACGGCAAGTCATGCTCGTCAAGCTGTGGCTCTTTATGGGTATCCAGGACACGGGGTGGCCCTAGCAGCTCGGCAGCGCCGTCGTCGTCGGGCAAATTCGACAGGTTACGGTCCAGGCGAAATTTCAGCTTGCCCTTGCCGCCGCGCATACGGCGCCAGCCATCAAAAAGAATACCGGCTATTACAATAATGCCGATGACGATCAGCCACTCGCGCAGACCGATTTCCATGTAATCCCTTGCCTCTATAAAAAATGCTGAAAAATAAGGGGTTTAGCACCGTGCAAACCGCTTTAAAACGTGGCGCCAACTCTATGTTCTGACTGACGTTTTGCCCACGCATACGAAAAATTGACATTAAACTAGCACGACCAAAGATAACTTTACACAGTTGGCGCAAAATGTGTCGGCTGACGCAGGAATTAAGCTACAAACCATAAGCTTCAAGCCGACGCTATTGCCGTTTGAAGCTAGCAACTTGCGGCTAACTTTCCACCATCGCCATCGCCTCTTCGACATCCACTGCCACCAGTCTCGAACAGCCCGGCTCATGCATGGTCACCCCCATCAATTGATCGGCCATTTCCATGGCGATCTTGTTGTGGGTGATATAGATGAACTGCACCGTCTGGGACATCTCTTTAACCAGGCGGGCATACCGTCCAACGTTAGCGTCATCCAGCGGCGCGTCAACTTCATCGAGCATGCAGAACGGCGCCGGGTTCAACTTGAAGATGGCAAATACCAACGCCAATGCAGTCAGGGCCTTCTCGCCGCCGGACAACAAATGGATGGTGCTGTTCTTCTTGCCCGGAGGCCGCGCCATGATCGTTACCCCTGTATCGAGTAGATCTTCGCCCGTCAGTTCCAAGTAAGCGCTGCCACCACCGAAAACTTTTGGGAATAAGGCCTGTAAACCGCTATTAATCTGATCAAAGGTATCTTTGAAGCGGTTACGGGTTTCCTTGTCGATCTTGCGAATGACGTTTTCCAAAGTGTCCAGGGCTTCCACCAGATCGGCGTCCTGGGCATCCAGATAACGTTTACGCTCGGACTGCTGCTGGTATTCATCGATGGCCGCGAGGTTGATCGCGCCGAGTCGTTGGATACGTGCAGCAATGCGCTCAAGTTCTTCTTCGGCTTCTTTCTCGTTGGCCTGGGCGGTCAAGGTATTGAGTACGCCGTGCAGGTCATAGCCATCTTCCAGCAATTGGTCCTGCAAGGTTTTGCGGCGCACCGTGAGGGCTTGCCATTCCATGCGCTGCTGCTCGAGTTGGCCGCGGATCAATTGCGATTGCTGCTCGGCCTGGGTCCGGCGCTTTTCTGCATCGCGCAGTTCGCGGTCGGCGTCTTCCATGGCGATTTGTGCAGTCTTGAGTTCTTCGTCGACGCTCATGCGTTTGTCGAGCAACTCTTCGAGCTTCAAGCGCAGCTCTTCCAGCGGCGCTTCACCCTCCTCCAGGTTGAGGCTCAGTTGCTCGCGTTTTTCCGTCAGCCGTTCGGATTGCATCTCCAGGCGTTCCAGAGCCTGGCGCGTGGAGTCGTGCTGGGCGCGCAACGAGCCGAGGCGCACGGCCAACTGATGGGCGTGGTCCTTGTGCTGGCGCGCTTCCTGGCGTACCCGGTCGAGGCGCTCGCGCAGGCTGTCACGCTGGGCCAGCAACAGCTCGCGCTGCTCGGTGTCGAGGGCCATGCTGTCGAGGGCCTCCTGCAACTGCAGGCGCGCTTCACCGACTTGCTCGTGTTCAAGGGCGCGCTGCTCGCCCATCTCGGCCACTTCTTCATCGAGCCGGGTACGACGCAGGGTCAATTGTTCGGCCTTGGCCTTGCTGGCGGAAAGCTGGGCTTTCAATTCGCCCTGCTGGCGCGCTTCGTCCTGCAACAGGCGACGCAAATGTTCGCGGCCGGTCTCTTGTTGGCGCTGGGTGGCGCGCAGGGTTTGCAGTTGGGTTTCCAAGGCCTCAAGAGTGGCCTCGCGCTCTTCGCGCTCGGCACTCAGGTTGACGATTTCCTGGCCACGGGCCAATACGCCACTTTCGGCTTCACTGGCGCGACGCACCCGCAAAAAGTGCCGGCCAACCCAGTAGCCGTCGCGGCTGATCAGGCTTTCGCCAGAGGCCAATTGGCCTCGCAACGCCAAGGCCTGCTCCAGGGAATCCACCGGTTTTACCAGGCCCAGCCATGGCGACAGATCAATCTGCGCCTCGACTTTATCCAACAGGCTGCCCGGCACGCGGGTGCCATCGGCTGCGGGGCTGAGCAGGCGCAAATCGCCTTGAGCAAAGCCCGCCAGATCAAAACTGCCGAAATCGTCCACCAACACGGCCTGCAAGTCCGCACCCAGCACGGTTTCCACGGCCAGTTCCCAACCGGCTTCAACCTTCAAGCCTTCAGCCAGGCGCGGGCGCTCGGCCAAGTGCTGGTCGCGCAGCCATTCGGCGGTGCCGGTGCCTGGGTCCAATGCGGCTTGCTGCAAGGCCTCGAGGGAGGCCAGGCGCCCATTGAGGCGCTGCAAATCACCTTGGGCCTGCTGCTGCGCCTGGGTCGCCTGTTGCAGCTCCTGGCGCAATTGTTCCAGGCGCTCAACTTGCTGTTCTTCGCTGGCCTCCAGCTCTTCCAGGGTCATTTCGCTTTCGGCCAACTGCTCGCTCAGCGCCATGATCGCCGCGTCTTCCGGAGCAGAGGCGAGCAACGCGCGCTCCTCCAGGACCCGGCGCTGGCGCTCGGCCAAGCGTTCCATGCTGGTTTCCAGTTGCTGGATGCGTGATTGCTGCACCTCAGCCTGGCGACGCGGTTCGGCGGAGCGCAGGTTGAAAGCGTCCCACTGCTCCTGCCAGCCGTGCATGGTAGTTTCGGATTCTTCCAGGGCGGCGGCGGCTTCTTCGGCGGCGGCGCTGGTGATTTCCTGCTCGGGGGTGAGCATGTCCAGCTCCTCCCCGAGGGTCAGCAGCAAGGTGCGGTCATGGCCCAGGTGGGATTCGGTTTCCAGCCGCGCCCGCTCCGCTTCCTTGAGGTCATCCTGCAACTGGCGCAAGCGCTGCTGGCCGTGCTGGATGCTCTGCTCGACCCGCGCAATGTCGCCGCCCACCGAATAGAAGCGGCCCTGCACCAGGTTGAAGCGCTCGGACAGGTCATGGTGACCGTCGCGCAGGCGTTCGATGCTCGCATCGGCGTTGCGTTGTTCGGCCACCAGGGCTTCGAAGCTGATTTCCTGGGTGCCGATGATCGCTTCGCGCTGGCCCACCTGGTCATTCAAGGCCTGCCAGCGCAGCGCCGAGAGTTGCGCCTTGAGCTGGCGTTCTTCGCCTTTGTATTCCTGGTATTTCTCGGCAGCCTGGGCCTGGCGGTGCAGGCGCTCCAACTGGCGCTCCAGCTCTTCGCGCAGGTCAGTCAGGCGTGCCAGGTTTTCGTGGGTGCGGCGGATACGGTTTTCGGTCTCGCGACGGCGCTCCTTGTACTTGGAGATGCCGGCCGCTTCCTCGATAAAGTTGCGCAGGTCCTCGGGCTTGGCTTCGATCAGCTTGGAGATCATGCCCTGCTCGATGATCGAGTAGCTGCGCGGGCCCAGGCCGGTGCCGAGGAAAATATCGGTAATGTCCCGGCGCCGGCACTTGGTGCCATTGAGGAAGTAACTGTTCTGGCTGTCGCGCGTGACTTTGCGGCGGATGGAAATTTCCGCATACGCCGCGTACTCGCCAATCAGCGTGCCGTCGGAGTTGTCGAACACCAGTTCGATGCTGGCCTGGCTCACCGGCTTGCGGCTGGTGGAACCGTTGAAGATGACATCGGTCATCGACTCGCCACGCAGGTTCTTTGCCGAGCTCTCGCCCATCACCCAACGGACGGCGTCGATGATGTTCGACTTGCCGCAACCATTGGGCCCGACCACTGCCGCCATATTACTGGGGAAGTTCACCGTGGTCGGGTCGACGAAGGATTTGAACCCCGCCAGTTTGATGCACTTGAGCCGCACGCTTAGGCGTCCGCCAGGGCTGCGATAACCAACGAGCTGCTGCGCTGGCAGTAGGCCGACAGCACCTGGCGAATTTGCGGCAGGTCACGGGCCAGTACGGCGGCGAGCAGTTGCTCGAACAGCGCCAGGTACTCGCTCATGGAGGCCTTGCGCTGATCCAGGGCCAGGTAATAGGCGCGGTTCATCGCCGGCTGCAGGTTCTCGACGGTTTCCTGCAGGTACGGGTTATGGGCGAAGGGGTACGCGGCGCGCATCACGTTGAAGCATTCTTCGACGAAGGCGCGGATGTCCTCGCGCTCGAAATTGCTCACCAGCCGTTGCTGGATCTGCACGAAGGGCGCCATGTCGGCCTGGGTCTGCCAGCCTTCGGCGACCGCGTTGCCCAGCAGGATGTACAGCTCGCTCATCAGCGTGCACAGGCTCTGCACCTTGTGCGCGGTGAGCTCGGTGACGTGTGCACCACGGCGCGGCAAGATGGCGATAAGGTGCCGGCGCTCGAGGATCAGCAACGCTTCGCGCACTGAGCCACGACTGACATTGAGTGCCAGCGTGACTTTCTGTTCCTGGATCCGCTCCCCAGGCTTGAGATCGCCGCGAATAATGCGCTCGGCAAGGTGGTGAGCGATTTGCTCGGCGAGACTGTCCGGCGCCTTGAACGTCATGTTTTCCCTTCAAAATCTTCTATCGGTACAAGGGCGGCAGTGTAGCGCAATCGCTGGGCCGACAACGCCGAATTTGGCATGAAATAAGCAGACGATAAAGCCCAGGCACCGCTTGAAACGGCGGTTACAAGGATCTGAACCATAATCAAAGGTGTTGCAATCGCACTTTCTTGACCTTTCGGTCAGAAAATCGTTGACCGAAAAGTCAGACATGACTAGATTCGGCGCAAAGCGGTTAACAACAATAATGAGTCTGCGAGGCCTTCCGTGATCCAGTTTTTACTAAACCAGGAGCTCCGTAGCGAGCATGCCCTGGACCCGAACCTGACTGTGCTCAACTATCTGCGTGAGCACCTGGGCAAATCCGGAACCAAGGAAGGCTGCGCCAGCGGCGACTGTGGCGCCTGCACTGTGGTGGTGGGTGAGCTGCAGACCGACGAGCAAGGCGCCGAACAGGTTCGCTATCGCAGCCTCAATTCGTGCCTGACCTTTGTCTCGTCCCTGCACGGCAAGCAACTGATCACTGTCGAAGACCTCAAGCACCAGGGCCAACTGCACAGCGTGCAACAGGCGATGGTCGAATGCCATGGCTCGCAATGCGGCTTTTGCACCCCAGGTTTTGTGATGTCGCTGTTTGCCCTGCAAAAAAACAGCGACGCCCCGGACAGCGCCAAGGCCCACGAAGCCCTGGCCGGCAACCTGTGCCGCTGCACCGGCTACCGCCCGATCCTGGCCGCCGCCGAACAAGCCTGTTGCAACAAGCCCCAGGACCAGTTCGACAGCCGTGAGGCGCAAACCATTGCCCGCCTCAAGTCCATCGCACCGACGCAAACCGGCGAGCTGAACAGCGGCGACAAGCGCTGCCTGGTGCCCTTGACCGTCGCCGACCTGGCCGACCTCTACGACGCCTATCCCCAAGCCCGACTGCTGGCCGGCGGCACCGACCTGGCGCTGGAAGTCACCCAGTTCCACCGCACACTGCCGGTGATGATTTACGTCGGCAACATCGAAGCCATGAAACGCATCGAGACCTTTGACGACCGCCTGGAAATCGGCGCCGCCACCGCCCTCTCCGACTGCTACAGCGCGTTGCACCACGAATACCCCGATTTCGGCGACCTGCTGCACCGCTTCGCGTCTCTGCAAATCCGCAACCAGGGCACCCTCGGTGGCAATATCGGCAACGCCTCGCCCATCGGTGACTCGCCGCCGCTGCTGATCGCCCTTGGCGCGCAGATCGTGCTATGCAAGGGCAACGTGCGCCGTACCCTGGCCCTGGAAGACTATTTCATCGACTACCGCGTCACCGCCCGCCAGGACAGCGAGTTCATCGAGAAAATCATCGTGCCCAAGGGCCATGCGCTGTTCCGCGCCTACAAGGTTTCCAAGCGCCTGGACGATGACATTTCCGCGGTATGCGCGGCCTTCAACCTGAAGCTCGACAACGGCGTGATCAGCGATGCCCGCGTGGCTTTCGGCGGCATGGCCGCCACGCCCAAACGTGCGCAACACTGCGAAGCGGTACTGATCGGCGCCACCTGGAACAGCGCCACGGTGGAGAAAGCCTGCGCCGCCCTGGCCGAAGATTTCACCCCGCTGTCGGACTTCCGTGCGAGCAAGGAATACCGCCTGCTCAGCGCGCAGAACCTGCTGCGTAAATACTTCATCGAGCTGCAAACACCGCACATCGAGACTCGGGTGACCGCTTATGTCTAATCATCACGCCGTGGTAAAAACCCAAGCCGAAATGGCCACGCTGTTTGCTCAGGACCTGACGTCCGGGGTCGGGCGTAGCGTCAAGCATGACAGCGCCGCCAAGCATGTGTCGGGCGAAGCGCAGTACATCGATGACCGCCTGGAATTCCCCAACCAGTTGCACCTGTATGCGCGCATGTCCGACCGCGCCCACGCCCGTATTCTCAGTATCGACACCGCGCCGTGCTACGCCTTCGAGGGTGTGCGGATCGTCATCACCCACGAAGACGTGCCGGGCCTGAAAGACATCGGCCCGCTGATGCCCGGCGACCCGTTGCTGGCCATCGATACCGTGCAGTTTGTCGGCCAGGTGGTGCTGGCCGTCGCCGCCCGCGACCTGGAGACCGCGCGCAAGGCCGCCATGGCGGCGGTGATCGAATACGAAGACCTGGAGCCGGTGCTGGATGTGGTCGAGGCCTTTCGCAAAAAACACTTCGTGCTGGACAGCCACACCCACCAGCGCGGTGATTCGGCAGGCGCCCTGGCGAGCGCGAAAAACCGTATCCAGGGCACCCTGCATATCGGTGGTCAGGAACACTTCTACCTGGAAACCCAGATCTCCTCGGTGATGCCCACCGAAGACGGCGGCATGATCGTCTACTGCTCCACCCAGAACCCCACCGAAGTGCAGAAGCTGGTGGCCGAAGTGCTGGACGTGTCGATGAACAAGATCGTCGTCGATATGCGCCGCATGGGCGGTGGTTTCGGCGGCAAGGAAACCCAGGCCGCCAGCCCGGCATGCCTGTGTGCGGTGGTTGCGCGCCTGACCGGCCAGCCGACCAAGATGCGCCTGCCGCGTGTCGAAGACATGCTGATGACCGGCAAGCGCCACCCCTTCTATATCGAATACGACGTGGGCTTCGACGACACCGGGCGCCTGCACGGGATCAACCTGGACCTGGCCGGTAACTGTGGTTGCTCACCGGACCTGTCCAACTCGATTGTCGACCGTGCGATGTTCCACTCCGACAATTCGTATTACCTGGGCGACGCCACGGTCAACGGCCATCGCTGCAAGACCAACACCGCGTCCAATACCGCGTACCGTGGCTTCGGTGGCCCCCAAGGCATGGTAGCGATCGAGGAAGTGATGGACGCCATCGCCCGCCATCTGGCGCTGGACCCGCTGGCCGTGCGCAAGGCCAACTACTATGGCAAGACCGAGCGCAACGTCACCCATTACTACCAGACCGTCGAGCACAACATGCTCGAAGAGATGACCGCCGAACTGGAAGCCAGCAGCCAATACGCCGAGCGCCGCGAAGCCATTCGCCGCTATAACGCCAACAGCCCGATCCTGAAAAAAGGCCTGGCGCTGACCCCGGTCAAGTTCGGCATTTCGTTCACCGCCAGCTTCCTCAACCAGGCCGGCGCGTTGATCCATATCTACACCGACGGCAGCATCCACCTGAACCACGGCGGCACCGAAATGGGCCAGGGCTTGAACATCAAGGTCGCGCAGGTGGTGGCCGAGATTTTCCAGGTGGAAATCGACCGGGTGCAGATCACCGCGACCAATACCGACAAGGTGCCCAACACCTCGCCGACCGCCGCCTCCAGCGGTGCCGACCTTAACGGCAAGGCCGCGCAGAACGCCGCCGAGACCATCAAGCAACGCCTGGTGGAATTTGCCGCGCGCAAATACGACGTCAGCGAGGCCGACGTTGAGTTCCACAACGGCCATGTGCGGGTGCGCGAGCAGATCCTGACCTTTGAGGAGCTGATCCAGCAGGCGTATTTCGCCCAGGTCTCGCTGTCGAGTACCGGGTTCTACAAGACCCCGAAAATCTTCTACGACCGCAGCCAGGCACGGGGCCGACCGTTCTACTACTTCGCCTTCGGCGCGGCTTGCTGCGAAGTGATCGTCGATACCCTGACCGGCGAATACAAGATGCTGCGCACCGACATCCTCCACGATGTGGGCGCCTCGCTGAACCCGGCCATCGATATCGGCCAGGTCGAGGGCGGTTTTATCCAGGGCATGGGCTGGCTGACCATGGAAGAGCTGGTGTGGAACAACAAGGGCAAGCTGATGACCAATGGCCCGGCCAGCTACAAGATCCCGGCAGTGGCGGACATGCCCCTGGATTTGCGGGTGAAGTTGGTGGAAAACCGCAAGAACCCGGAAGACACGGTGTTCCACTCCAAGGCCGTGGGTGAACCGCCGTTCATGCTCGGGATTGCCTCGTGGTGCGCGATCAAGGATGCCGTAGCGAGCCTGGGTGACTATCGCCATCAACCCAAGATCGATGCACCGGCCACGCCGGAGCGGGTGTTGTGGGGCTGTGAGCAGATGCGGCAGTTGCAGGCGGCGAAGGCGGTTGAGGCACAGGCCGAGATGGCTTCGCTCTAGACCGAGGTGCTGCCATCGCAGGCAAGCCAGCTCCCACATTTGGAATGCATTCCCCTGTGGGAGCGGGCTTGCCCGCGATGACGGCCGAACTGACAACAGAAATGTTGAGGTAGACATGAACAACTGGATCAGTGCCCTCGCCAACCTGCAAACCCAGGGCGAGCCCTGCGTGCTGGTAACCATCATCGAAGAGCTGGGCTCCACGCCACGCAACTCAGGCTCCAAGATGGTCGTCAGCGCCACCCACACCTTCGACACCATCGGCGGCGGCCACCTGGAATACAAGGCCATGCAGATCGCCCGCGACATGCTCGTGCGTGGCCAGCACAACACCCACCTGGAGCGCTTCAGTCTGGGCGCCAGCCTCGGCCAGTGCTGTGGCGGCGTGACCGTGCTGCTGTTCGAACCCATGGGCCAGGTGCAGGCGCAGATTGCCGTATTCGGCGCCGGCCATGTCGGCCGCGCGCTGGTGCCGCTGCTGGCCAGCCTCCCGTGCCGGGTGCGCTGGATCGATTCGCGGGAGCAGGAATTCCCGGAGCATATCCCCCAGGGCGTGCGTAAAATCGTCAGCGAAGAGCCGGTGGATGAAATTTCCGACCTGCCCGCCGGCAGTTATTGCATCGTCATGACCCACAATCATCAGCTAGACCTGGAACTGACCGCCGCCCTGCTCAAGCGCAATGACTTTGCCTACTTTGGCCTGATCGGCTCGCAGACCAAGCGCGTCAAGTTCGAACACCGCCTGCGTGAGCGCGGCTTCGAGGCCACACAGTTGCAACGCATGCGCTGCCCCATGGGCCTCACCGAGGTGAAGGGCAAACTGCCGGTGGAAATCGCCATCTCCATCGCCGGCGAGATCATCGCCACCTATAACGCCAACTTCGGCCAGCACACCGCGAGTGCCGAACCCATTGCCAAACTGCTGCCGGTTTCGCGCCGCAGCCAAGCTATCAATTGAGACGACCATGCCTTTGACTCGCAAAGCCTACCGTGCCGCCATCCTGCACAGCCTCGCCGACCCGGCCATCGTCGGGATCGAAGCCTCCTATGAGTATTTCGAAGACGGCCTGCTGGTGATCGACAACGGCCAGATCAGTGCCCTCGGGCACGCCAGCGACCTGCTGCCGACGCTGCCCGCCGACATCGAAATCACCCATTACCAGGATGCGCTGATCACTCCCGGCCTGATCGACACCCACATCCACCTGCCGCAAACCGGCATGGTCGGTGCCTACGGCGAACAACTGCTGGATTGGCTGAACACCTACACCTTCCCTTGCGAAAGCCAGTTCGCCGACAAGGCCCACGCCGAAGAAGTCGCGGATATCTTTATCAAGGAACTGCTGCGCAACGGCACCACCACTGCCCTGGTGTTCGGCAGCGTGCATCCGCAATCGGTGAACTCATTCTTTGAAGCCGCCGAGAAGCTCGACCTGCGCATGATCGCCGGCAAGGTGATGATGGACCGCAATGCACCGGACTACCTGACCGACACCGCCGAGTCCGGCTACCAGGAAAGCAAGGCGCTGATCGAGCGCTGGCACGGCAAGGGCCGCTTGCACTACGCCGTAACACCGCGCTTCGCCCCCACCAGCACACCGGAACAACTGACCCTCGCCGGCCAATTGCTGGGGGAATACCCGGACCTGTACATGCAGACTCACATCAGTGAAAACCTGCAGGAAGTGCAATGGGTCAAGGAGTTGTTCCCAGAGCGCAGTGGCTACCTGGATGTGTACGACCACTACAAGCTGCTGGGGGAACGCTCGGTATTCGCCCACGGCGTGCACCTGTGCGACGACGAGTGCGCGCGGCTGGCCGAAGCCGGTTCAGCCGTGGCGTTCTGCCCGACGTCGAACTTCTTCCTGGGCAGCGGCTTGTTCAACCTGCCGATGGCCGAGAAGCACAAACTCAACGTAGGCCTGGGCACAGATGTAGGGGGCGGCACCAGCTTCTCGCTGCTGCAGACGCTGAACGAAGCCTACAAGGTCATGCAATTGCAGGGCGCACGGTTGAGCCCGTTCAAATCGCTGTACCTGGCGACCTTGGGCGGTGCAAAAGCGCTGCGCCTGGAAGACAAGATCGGCAGCTTGCAGCCGGGCACCGATGCAGATTTCCTGGTACTGGACTACAACGCCACGCCCCTGCTCAGCTATCGCTTGAAGCAGGCCAATAACATTGCCGAGACGTTGTTTGTACTGATGACGCTGGGGGATGATCGGGCGGTGATGCAGACCTATGCAGCGGGCAATCTGGTGCACCAACGCTGACCCAAAGAACACCACAAAACCCTGTAGGAGCTGGCTTGCCAGCGCCTACACAGTTTGATCGGGTTTACAGCTTGATCGAGGAGCGGCCCGGCTTCTTGGTTTGCAGCAGATGCGAGAACACCGCATGCAAATCATCCGACGCGCTTTCCTCATCGAGGTTGAGCTTGCTGTCGATGTGATCCATGTGATGCATCATCAGGTTCACCGCCAACGCCGAGTCCCGGGCCTCGATCGCGTCGATCAACTGGGTGTGTTCGTCATAGGAACAGTGCGAGCGGTTGCCGCTTTCATACTGGGCGATGATCAGCGAGGTCTGGGACACCAGGCTGCGCTGGAAGCTGATCAGCGGGGCATTCTTTGCCGCCTCGGCCAGTTTCAGGTGGAACTCGCCGGATAGCCGGATACCCGCGCCGCGGTCCCCGCGGGAGAAGCTGTCGCGCTCGTCGTTGACCATCTGGCGCAGTTCGGCCAGCTCTTCGGTCGATGCATGCTGCACCGCCAGTTCGGTGATTGCCCGCTCCACCAGACGCCGGGCCAGGAACACCTGGCGGGCTTCCTCGACACTAGGGCTTGCCACGACCGCACCACGATTGGGGCGCAGCAACACCACGCCTTCATGGGCCAGGCGCGACAAGGCGCGGCGGATGATGGTGCGGCTGACGCCAAAGATCTCGCCCAGTGCTTCTTCACTCAATTTGGTACCGGGCGCCAGGCGTTGTTCGAGGATGGCCTCGAAGATATGCGCGTAAACGATATCGTCCTGGGTTCCACTGCGACCGGCCTTACCGGCTCGCGGCTGTTTCTTGAGGGGCTGCAACTGTTCGTTCATGGGCACTCGGGTCGGGAGAACGGCGGCGAATTGACGTTGACTGTAATAAAGGTACAGCGGGTCGCTGGCAAGTATCGCGTAAAAACAGCGCACATTGTACACAACCCGTTGCGCCAACACACTGTACGGCTGTTTGCGCGGCCGGCTGTATTGCAACAGTCAGTTACGTTTGAGTTTAGGCTTGATTCCACGATTTCCCCACCCATCAATGCTGCCCCGATGCCCCTGTAGGAGCGAGCTTGCTCGCGAAGAACCTAAGAGCGCCGCCTTCCACCAGAATGCCCGCGCCATCCCTGAAGATCTTCGCCCGCAAGCCGGCGCCTACAAGTTGCCGGGTACAAGGAAGACTTTTCCATGACCGACGCGACCCAGGCGCCCCTGCGCCCACTGGCCGACACTTCGCCCTCGGCCATCGTTGCCGGCTTTATCGCCATGATGACCGGCTACACCAGCTCGCTGGTGCTGATGTTCCAGGCCGGCCAGGCTGCCGGCCTGACCACCGGGCAAATCTCCTCATGGATCTGGGCGATCTCCATCGGCATGGCGGTGTGCAGCATCGGCTTGTCCCTGCGTTACCGCACGCCCATCACCATCGCCTGGTCGACCCCCGGCGCGGCACTTTTAATCACCAGCCTGGGCGGGGTCAGTTACGGCGAGGCTATCGGCGCCTACATCACCTGCGCGGTGCTGGTGACGATCTGCGGCCTCACCGGCAGCTTTGAAAAGCTGGTCAAGAAGATTCCCGCTTCGCTGGCCGCCGCGCTGCTGGCCGGGATTCTGTTCAAGATCGGCAGCGAAATTTTCGTCGCCGCGCAGCACCGCACCGCCCTGGTGCTGGGCATGTTCTTTACCTACTTGATCATCAAGCGCCTGTCGCCCCGTTATGCGGTGCTGGCCGCGCTGTTGATCGGCACTGCCTTGTCCGGGCTGATGGGGCTGCTGGACTTCAGCGGGTTCAGCCTGGAAGTAGCGACGCCGGTATGGACCACGCCGCACTTCTCCCTGGCGGCGACCATCAGCATCGGAATTCCGCTGTTCGTGGTGGCGATGACCTCGCAGAACATGCCGGGGGTCGCGGTCCTGCGTGCCGATGGCTACGACGTGCCGGCCTCACCGCTGATCACCACCACCGGCCTGGCCTCGCTGGTGCTGGCCCCGTTTGGTTCCCACGGTATCAACCTGGCCGCCATCAGTGCGGCCATCTGCACCGGGCCCCACGCCCATGAGGATCGCAACAAGCGCTACACCGCCGCCGTGTGGTGCGGGATTTTCTACGGGGTCGCCGGGGTATTTGGCGCCACGTTGGCGGCCTTGTTCGCCGCACTGCCAAAGGAGCTGGTGCTGTCGATCGCGGCGTTGGCGCTGTTTGGCTCGATCATCAATGGCCTGAGCGTTGCCATGAATGAGCCCAAGGAACGGGAAGCAGCGCTGATCACCTTTATGGTCACGGCGTCGGGGCTGACGCTGTTCTCCATCGGTTCGGCATTCTGGGGGATTGTGGCGGGGGTGTTGACGCTGGTGATTCTGAACTGGCGCAAGGCCTGATAATTACCCTGAAACGAAAAAGCGACCCGGGCGGGTCGCTTTTTCATGCCATCAGACAGCCGGGTTGATCGGCTTTTCTGGGTGCCAGGCGTCCAGCAGTGCGCTGACTTCAACGCGGGTCAGCTCTGGACGAGCCTTCAACCACGCTTCAACAGCGGCACGCTGTTCTTCGTTGACCGAACCACGGGTGGCTTTGCAGACCAGACCGAAGTCATCACCGCCAACGTAGTCCAGGCCATTGCCGTCCATCGCTTCAGTCAGGAATGCTTCGAGGAAAGCGTCAACCGCTTCATCGTCCAAACCTTCTTTGAAGTCCAGGTTCAGTTCGAAACCCAGCTCTTGAAATTCATCAACGCACAGTTTTTTGCGCAGACGCCGGGAACGGTTAGTCGCCATTGGAACAATCCTCTTAAGTATTAACGGCCGGCACTCTACCAGTTTAAGGCGCTGAATGCCCGGCAATCCAAGACGGGTGGCACGTCAGGGCTAAAAAAAACCGCCATTTGCAGCTATCGTTGAGGCACAAGTAGCCCCACCTTGGGGCATAATGCCGACACTTTCATGACCACTGGGGGATTTTCTTACATAGCCCCCGCTACATTCACCCTCCTATGCAGTAGGGTCTTACTTCTTATGATCAAATCCTTGCGTCCATTGTTACTCGCCAGTTTCCTCTTGCCCCTGGCCCTCTCCGTCACCGCCGCACCGATCAATACCACCTTGCCACCTAAAGTCCAGGAAGCCCTGCAGAAAGCCAAGCTGCAGAACAATGCGCTGTCCCTGGTGATGATTCCGCTCAATGGCCCCGGGACCGCCACGGTGTTCAACGCTGACGTTTCGGTCAACCCGGCATCCACCATGAAGCTGGTCACCACCTATGCCGCCCTGGAAATGCTCGGCCCCAACCATCAGTGGAAGACCGAGTTCTATACCGACGGCACCCTGAGCGGCGGCGTCCTGCGGGGCAACCTGTACCTCAAGGGCGGTGGCGATCCCAAGTTGAACATGGAGAAACTCTGGCTGCTGATGCGCGACCTGCGCGCCAATGGCGTACAGCAAGTGACCGGCGACCTGGTACTGGATCGTGGTTTCTTCATCCAGCCGCAATTGCCGGAATTCAACGACGACGGCAACGATGCCAACAAACCATTCCTGGTCAAGCCGGACGCCCTGCTGGTCAACCTCAAGGCCCTGCGTTTCGTCACCCGCAATGACTCGGGCCGGGTGCTGGTTTCGGTCGAACCGCCGATTGCCAGCATCCAGATCGACAATCAGGTCAAGGCCACCAACGCCAAGCAGTGCACCGGTGACGTGCGCTACAACCCGGTCACCGCCGCCGATGGCAGCGTCACCGTGACGGTCAGCGGCCAGTTGGGCGACGGCTGCAGCTCGCAGACGTATCTGTCGCTGCTCGACCATGCCACCTACACCGCCGGTGCCGTGCGGGCGATCTGGAAAGAGCTGGGCGGCACTATCCAGGGCCGCGACGTACTGGCCCCGGTGCCGAAAACCGCCAAGGTCCTGGCCCGTGCGTTCTCCCCGGACCTGGCAGAGATCATTCGCGACATCAATAAATACAGTAACAACACCATGGCCCAGCAACTGTTCCTCAGCCTCGGCGCGCAATACCGCAACGATGCCGACGGCGACGATGCCAAGGCGGCGCAACGCGTGGTCCGTCAGTGGCTGGCGAAAAAAGGCATAACGGCACCGCACCTGGTGATGGAAAACGGCTCCGGCCTGTCCCGTGCCGAACGCGTGAGCGCCCGGGAAATGGCGACCATGCTGCAAGCCGCCTGGAGAAGCCCGTACGCGGCAGAATTCATCAGCTCGATGCCGATTGCCGGCAGTGACGGCACCATGCGCAAGCGCCTGAAAACCACGGCCCTGCGCGGCGAAGCCCACGTCAAGACCGGCACCCTGAACACCGTGCGCGCCATTGCCGGCTTCAGCCGCGACAACAATGGCAATACCTGGGCAGTGGTGGCGATCCTCAACGATCCGAAGCCGTGGGGTGCATCATCGGTGCTGGACCAGGTATTGCTGGACCTGTATCGCCAGCCGAAGCTGGCGGCTGCCGCGCCAGGCCTATAAACAGCCTGTTGTGATTGTGGCTTTGCCAGCGGGCTTACTGTGGCAAGCAGGC